>NZ_CP023737.1:3289416-3594270 GCF_002752655.1 Methylosinus trichosporium OB3b
GTTTCGTCCAGCGCCACATCGAAGGCGGTGCCGAGCGCGGTGACGCTCCCGCCGGCGGCGGCCACGACGAAGGGGCGCGACGGCGCCGGCGCGACCTCGAAATAGGCCTCGCCCGAGAGCAACTCCACGCGGCGCTCCGAAGCGTCGAAGCGCAGCGCGATCGCCGAGCGGGCGTCGAGATGGACGCGCGAGCCGTCCTCGAGCGTGACGAGCCGCGTCTCGCCGGCGCCGGAGAAATGGTCGGAGCGCAGAAAGGCCGAGAGCTCGCCCCAGTCGGCGAGCAGCGCGACAGTCGCGGCGAGGAGCGGAGCGGCGAGCGCGAGCCGCAGCGCGGGACGCGCCGGCGCGGGCCGTTTCGCCGCCGGCCGCGGTAGAGTGGCCATATGAGCGGTGAGGCGCGCGATATTGTCCAGAGCCGCGGCGTTGGCGGGATCGGCGCGCCATGACTCATAGGCGGCCTGCTCGTCCGCGCCCAGCGGGCCGGCGCGCAGGCGCATCCACCAATCGACCGCCGCCTCGCGCCGGCGGGCATTTTGTCCACGCCCCTCGTTCATCTATTCCTGTCCGCCCTCATCGCCGCTTCGCCTCCTTCGACGCGCCCACCCCCTCGAGGGGACAGAAGCGCGTAAAATACTCACTCCACCGCGGCGCGGCAGCGCAGCACGGCGCGGCGCAACTGCTTGCGCGCGCCATTCTCCGATATGCCGAGCCGCGCGGCGATCTCCTCGATCGAGAGATTGTCGTGGATGGCGAGGGTCAGCACCTCGCGGCAGCCGGGCGGCAGATCGGCCATGGCCGCCTGCAAGCGTTTCGACTGGCGCTCGAGATCGAGGCGCCCTTCACCCTCGTCGGCCTCGCTCGGGACGTCGGCGGCGTCGCGGCCGGAATCGATGATCCTCCGCTCGATCTTGCGGCGGCGGGCGAGGTCGCGCAGCAGATTGGCGGCGATGCGCTGCAGAAAGGCCGGCGGATCGGCGATTTCGCGGAAGCTCTCATAGCGCAAGGCGCGCGCAAAAGTCTCCTGCAGCAGGTCGGAGGCGTCGTCCGAGCCCACGCGGCGGGTGAGATAGGCGAGGAGATCGCGCTTGTTGCGCAAGAACAAGTCGCGGAGCGAATGTTTCGTCTGATCGGGCATGGCCTGCGTCCGACGCGGGGCGCGCGTCTGGAGACGGCGGCCCGGCGAGTGGGGCGGCGGAGGGCTCTGCCACTCCGCGACGACGAGGCGTGACGCTTTCAGGCGCGCGGCGGCGCGCGCGACGACCAGGGGCGCCGCATGCGCCTGTCTGGCCCGACATCGGCGACGCGCCGCGGCGCTGGTACGAGGCGGGGCCGCCGCGTGAGCAGGCCGAGCGCCGGCTCGCCGAAGGCGATGGGCCGCGCGGCCTGACAGCAGGCGAGCCCCGTGCAGCCGCTTCCCTTATCGACGGGGGCATGATCCGCGCCGCTCCCGGCGGCCGCACACACGGGCGCCCAGCCGCTCTCGGCCATGGGGCCGCGCGGTGCGGCGAAGGCCAGCGCCTGCAGCAGCAGCAGCGCCGCGACGCAGGACGCGAATGCGCCGGCGATCCGACGAAGGAGAGGCGGGAGCGTCGCCATTGTCGCAGGGTCGGCAAAACGGGGGAAGGCGTCAAGGACAAAAGCTCACGCTGCAATAAATCCGCGGCTGTTGCCGCAGCGTCACAGCGCCTGCAGCGCGGCGCGGCGGCCGGAGGCGAGAGCGCTCTCCACCGAGGGCGCGCCCTGCGCATGCTGGCCGGCGAACACCAGCGGGCCGAGCGGGGCGCAGGCGATGCGGCGCGGCGCGGCGGCGCGGTCCGGCGCCCCGCCCGCCTTGGCGGCCGGCCCGAACAGCCAGCCCGGCGGAGGACGCAACATGCTATGGCCCCAGCGATAGAGATAGAGCGCCGTCACGTCGCGGTCGAAATCGAAATCGGCGCCGCGCAGCACCCGCGCGACGTCGCTGCGCAACGAATCTTCATAATCGGTGAAGGGCGTGCGCATCAGCGCCATGCGCGCCTCGGGCAGCGCGTCGAGCTCGGCGGAGCAGCCGCCATAGAATGTGAGCGTCGTGGCGCGCCCGGCGTCGGCGCGCGCGCCGCCGGCCCAATCGGCGATAGTGAAATTGACGAAATGCCGCCCGCCGAACCAGCTCTGGCTATAGCCCAATCCGAGTTGCACGAGCGGCGCGGCGCGACGCAGCGCGACATTGGCGACGACGATCGGCGCCGCATGGATCTGGCTCCAGGCCTGCCGCCGCGCGGTATCGCTGATGTGGTCGACGAGCCGGCGCGCCGCTTGCGCCGGCGCCGCGACGATGATCCGCCGCGCCTCGACGCGGCGGAACACGCGGTCCTGATGATAGACGAGGCTCGCGCCGGCGCGCTGCGACTGCGGATCGATGCGCAGGACCGTGGCGTTCAATTCGACGCGCGGCGGCGCGTCCGGCTCTTCGCCGAGCCAGCGCTGAAAGCGCCGCGCCAGTTCCGAGGTTCCGCCGGGAAAGGTGAAGATCGCATGGCGCTGGAACTCGCTCGCGAGAAAGCCGATCGCGCTATGGGCGTTCACCTGCGCCGCCGTGCCGCCGAAGGCGGTGAGCGTATAGGCGGTGAAGAAATCGGAAACCGCGGCGTCGCAGCCGAGCGTGATCCGAAGATAGTGGTCGAGGCTCGCCATGGCGAGCGTATCATGTTCCGGCGGGCTCTCGTCGGCCGGATCGGTGACGCCGGCGTCGCCGAGGCGGAGGATCGCTTTACGCGCGCGCTCGAAATCGGCGAGAATTTTCGGCGCATAGGGGAGGCGCGCCAGACCGCTCTCGAATGTGTCGATGCTCCAGCCGCGCGCGCCGGGGAGCGCGCCCGGCGCATGCTCGTCGAGAAAAAAACTGTCGACCGGATCGGAGATGAGCAGAGCGTTCCAATCGACGCCGAGCTCGCGATAGACCGTCTTCAGCCAGTCGCCGCCGGGGATCGCGCAATAGGCGCCGGCGGTCGCGGCCGGCCCGGGGAGAGGCGCGGCGTCGTCGCGGCCGGCGTTGCCGCCGAGCGTCGGCCCCGCCTCGAGGATCAGCAGCCGCGCGGCGGGACGCTCGCGCAAGAAATGAAAAGCGGCGGAGAGCCCGGCGAGGCCGCCGCCGACGATGATCGCGTCGAAGCTCTCGCCGCCGTCGATGATCGGAAAGGCGCCGGCGACATCGTCGCAGCCGGGCGCGACCGTCACCGCATTCGCGCCAATATCGAGCCGGCCATCGCGTAGCCAATGCGAGACGAGGAAGGTCGCGGGAAGATTGCCGCCGCGCAGCACGCGCGGATCGAGGCCGATGGCCCCGTCGCAGGCCTCGCCGGCGGCGAGCGCGCGCAGCGGCGTCAGACCGGCGCCCGCGACGAGCAGGCCATTGACGAAATCACGGCGGGAAATCCCGTCCGTCGTCGTATCGCATCGCGCAGGCTTTCGCAGCATCGGCGTTCCCTGTCGCGGCGTTGGCGTCAGTCGGCGGCGCTCCGCCCGGGCGTGAGCACGATGCGGGCGCGTCCGCGCCGGCTCTTGGCCACCGTCACCCGCCCGCGCGCGTCGCCCGCGCGCATTTCGCTGGTCTCTGCATAAGGCAGGGCCTTGTGGCCGGCGGCGACGGGGCCGAAGGCGGCGAGGCAATGATTATAGGCGTCCGCGGCCTGTATCTGCTCGCAATCGGCGATCGAACGAGGGCCGGCCATGGCCGGAACGGTGACGAGGGTCGCCGCCGCGGCGACCCGAATCATGCGCTGCATGTTCATCCTCTCAATCGTGCTCCCGCTTTCTTGCCTGCGTCTGTGACGATTTTGTGGGCGAGCGCCTCGATCTCGCCATCCGTCAAAGTCTTGTCGCGCGGTTGCAGCGTCACCGCGACGCCGACCGATTTCTGGCCCTCGGGCACGCCCGCCCCCTCATAGACGTCGAACACCGTCACATCGGCGATGAGCGTGCGATCGGCGTTCTGCACCGCCTTGACCAATTCGCCCGCCGGCGCGGCGCGGTCCATGAGGAAAGCGAAATCGCGCGAGAGCGGCTGGAGATCGGAGAGCTCGAGTTTGGGTTTCGCCTTGGTGGGTTTCGCCTTGGGCGCAGGCAGCGCGTCGAGGATGATCTCGAAGACGGCGATGGGACCTTCGACGTCGAGCTGCTGCAGCAGTCGCGGATGCAATTCGCCGAAATGGCCGATGATCGCCTTGGGGCCGAATTGCAGCGTGCCCGACCGGCCCGGATGGTACCAGGAGGGCGCGCCGGCGACGATCTGCAGGCCGCCGGTGGCGACGCCGAGCGATTGCAGCAGCGCGAGCGCGTCGGCCTTCACATCGAACACGCCGGCCGTGCGCTCCTTCCCCGCCCAATGGCGACCGGAGCCGGTCGGCAGAGCGAGGCCGCGGCGCAGGCCGGTCGCGGCGATCTTCTGGCCCTTCTCGTCCTCGCTGAGGAAAATCTGGCCGACCTCGAACAGCGCCACTTCGGCGAAGCCGCGCGCGGCGTTGCGGCCGGCGGCGGCGATGAGGCCGGGCAAGAGGCTCGGCCGCATGTCGGAGAGCTCCGCCGCGATCGGATTGGCGAGCGCCAGCGCCGCGCCGCCGCCGCCGAACGCCTCGGCCTGCTCCTTCGGCACGAAGGACCAGGTGACCGCCTCGACGAGGCCGCGCGCCGCGAGCGCGCGCCGCGCGAAACGCGTGCGCTTCTGCAGCAAGGTGAGAACGGCCTCCGTCACGCCGGCGCAGCGTGGCAGAGGCGCGGCGGCGATATTGTCGAAGCCGACGATGCGCGCGACCTCCTCGACGAGATCGGCCTTGCCTTCGATGTCCGGGCGCCAGCTCGGGACGGTGACGAGCGCGTCGTCGTCGCCCGCTTCGACCGCAAAGCCGAGGCGCGTCAAAATAGCGGCGGAATCGGCGCGCGAGACATCGAGGCCAGTGAGCCGCTTGGTCTCGCCAAAGGGAAAGCGCAGCTGGCGCGGCGGCGTTTCCGCCGAGCCGGCGACCACGATGTCGGAGGCTTCGCCGCCGCAGAATTCGAGCACCAGCTTCGTCGCCAGCTCGAGGCCGGGCAGAGCGAAAGCCGGGTCGACGCCGCGCTCGAACCGATAGCGCGCATCGGTGGAGATGCCGAGCTTGCGGCCGGCATGGGCGATATTGGTCGGATCCCACAGAGCCGTCTCGATGAGGACGTCGGTCGTCGCCTCCGAGCAGCCCGAATGCTCGCCTCCCATGACGCCGGCGAGAGATTCGGGGCCATTGTCGTCGGCGATGACGACCATGTCGGCGTCGAGAGCATAGGTCTTGCCATCCAGCGCGAGCAATTCCTCGCCGGCGCGCGCGCGGCGCACGACGAGATCGCCGGCCACCTTCCCAGCGTCGAACACATGCAACGGACGCGCGCGGTCGAAGGTCAGATAATTGGTGACGTCGACGAGCGCATTGATCGGGCGAAGGCCGATGGCGCGCAGACGATCCTGCAGCCAGGCGGGGCTCTGCCCATTGTTCACGCCGCGCACGAGGCGCAGCGCGAACAGCGGAGCGAGATGCGTGTCCGCATCGGCGAAGTCGAGCGTCACGCGCTGCGGCATGGCGAAGCGGCCCTCGATCGTCTCGATCGGCAACGTCTTCAGCGTGCCGAGGCCGGCCGCGGCGAGGTCGCGGGCAATGCCGAAAATGCCGGCGGCGTCGGGCCGGTTCGGCGTGAGATTGATCTCGATCACCGGATCGTCGAGCCCCGCCCATTTGGCGTAAGGCGCGCCGACGGGCGCGTCCTGCGGCAGCTCGATGATGCCGTCATGATCGTTCGACAATTCGAGCTCGGCCGCCGAGCACAGCATGCCGAGCGATTCGACGCCGCGGATGACGCCCTTGCCGAGCGTGATCTTTTTACCGGGAATATAGGTCCCCGGCGCGGAGAACACGCTTCTCAATCCCGTGCGCGCATTGGGCGCGCCGCAGACGACCTGCACCGGCGCGCCGGCGCCCGCATCGACCATGCAGACGCGCAGCCGATCGGCGTTGGGATGGGGCTTCGCCTCGAGCACATGCGCGATGACGAAGTCCTTCAGCTGCGCGGCGGGATCATGCACATGCTCGACCTCGAGGCCGATGCGCGTCAGAGTTTCGACCACCTCGTCGAGCGTCGCGCTCGTCTCGAGATGGTCCTTGAGCCAGGAGAGTGTGAGTTTCATTGATCGAGCTTTCGAAGCTTTTTGTTCATTGCAGGAAGCCCGGCGCCTTCGGGCCGTGCGACATGCTGGCGCGTCGATCGACGCGCTTTCGAGAGCGACTTCACGGCATACGGTTCTTGAACAGCAGATGCACGGACAAGGTTGGGCGTTCGGCCGGCTCCAGGCCTTTCAGCCGTTCGACGGCGCTCTTGGCCGCCTCCATCAGCTCCAGGCATTCTTCGCGCCGCAGCAAATCTCGCCTTGGAGGCATGTAGTCCGCCTTGTGTCGCGCGCTTTGAAGAGCGACGACATAATCTCCGATCGTCTTTCAGTGGCGAGCGTTCGAAGGCGCTTTTCAGCGGACCATGGTCCAACGCGCGGTAGACGCGTTCGTAATCTCGTGACGATCTTCCGTTCTTGCCGATCAGCTCGTCGGCGCACAGACGCGCGAGTGCGTGAAAGACGGCGTAATAGGCGGTGCTCACGGCGCGCCGCCGGAAGACGGCGCTTCGCACGTCCTGCGATTGCAGGTCTTCCGCGAGCGACAACAGCCGTTCTACCATCGTGTTCATCGCTCGAGCTCGTCTTCATCCTCGTCGACCTCGCGCTCCGATCCCGGGTAATCATGAGTCAGAATGACGAAGCGCTCTTCGCCGGACTTCGACAATTCGTCGCGTATGGCTCCGGCCGAGGAGACGAATGTGCGAAGATCGTGGAGCGGGCGAGCGAAATGCGCCATCACTCGAACGATCGGCCCGCCGTCGAAATCTTCTTCCGTCGCTGCTTCGGCGTTCAGGAAACCGGCCTCTGCGAAACGACGCTTCAGGACCGCCGTCGCGATCTCGCCGATCTTGGAGTCGGTCATCATCGACATGTCTCCATTGACTTTTAGCCGCTCAATCCCCCCGCCAGCGTCGGGAAGTCCAGCGGCCGGAAGCCGTAATGCGTCAGCCAGCGCACATCGGCCTCGAAGAAGGCGCGCAGATCCGACATGCCGTATTTCAGCATGGCGAGCCGATCGATGCCGAGGCCGAAGGCGAAGCCCTGATATTTGTCCGGATCGAGTCCGCAATTGCGCAGCACATTGGGATGCACCATGCCGCAGCCCAGGATCTCCATCCAATCCTCGCCCTCGCCGAAGCGGATGTCGCCGCCCTGGCGCCGGCACTGCACATCCACCTCCGCCGACGGCTCGGTGAAGGGGAAGAAGGACGGACGAAAGCGCATCTTCACCGCCTTCACCTCGAAGAAGGCCTTCAGAAACTCTTCCAGCACCCATTTCAGATGGCCCATATGGGTCGCCTCGTCGATGACGAGCCCCTCGACCTGATGGAACATCGGCGTATGCGTCTGGTCGCTGTCGCAGCGATAGGTGCGGCCGGGGCAGATGACGCGGATCGGCGGCGCCTTGCTCAGCATTGTGCGCACCTGCACCGGGCTCGTATGCGTGCGCAGCAGCTTGCGCTTGCCGTCCGCGCCCGGCGCAAAGAAGAAAGTGTCGTGCATCTCCCGCGCCGGATGGCCCTCGGGGAAGTTCAGCTTGGTGAAATTATAATCGTCGCTCTCTATGTCCGGCCCCTCGGCGACGGAGAAGCCCATATCGGCGAAGATCGCCGTCAGCTCGTCCACCACCTGCGAGATCGGATGGATGCGGCCGAGGTCCTGGCCGCTCTCCTGCACGGGAAGCGTCACGTCGAGCGTCTCGGCGGCGAGGCGCTTTTCCAGCGCCTGCGCCTGCAGCGTCTCGCGCCGCGCCGTGATCGCCGCCGTCGCCTTGTCCTTCAGCGCATTGATCTTCGCGCCTTCGGTCTTGCGCTCGTCGGGCGACATTTTGCCGAGCGTCGAGAGCAGAGCCGAGATGCCGCCCTTCTTGCCCAGCGCGCCGACGCGCACCGCTTCCAGCGCCGCCTCGTCCGCCGCCGCCGCGATCGCCGCCAAAGTCTGCGTCTCAAGTTCAGCGATATCCGTCATCGTCTCCGCCACGCGGTTGAAATTTCTGTGGCGGTTCTGCCACGCTCGGGCAAGGATGTCGAGAACGCGGGGGCTCAGCGCCCGGCCGCGCCCTCGCGCCAGAGCCCGCGGGCGGCTTCGGCGATCACCGCCTCCTCATTGGTGGCGACGACCAGAACCTCGGCCGCGCCGGCGCCGATCGATAGCGCGCCGCGGGCGTTGGCCGCGTCGTCGAGCGCCACGCCGAGATAGCCGAGATAGCCGCAGATGCGCGCGCGCATCGTCGGCGAATTCTCGCCGATTCCGGCCGTGAACACGAGACAGTCGAGTCCGCCCAGCGCGCTCGCCAGCGAGCCGATCTCGCGCGCGGCGCGATAGGCGAACAGCGCCATCGCCTCCTCGGCGACAGGCGAGCCGTCGGCCTCGAGCGCGCGCAGATCGTCGCTGATCCCGGAGACGCCGAGGAGGCCCGATTCGTCATAGAGCAGCTTATGCACGGCCAGCGCCGACAGGCCCTCCTGCAGAATGAGATGCAGCAGCAGCCCGGGATCGATCGCGCCGCTGCGCGAGCCCATCATCAGCCCGTCGAGCGCGGTGAAGCCCATCGTCGTGGCGACGCTCTCGAGTCCGCGCATCGCGCAGAGGCTCGCGCCATGGCCGAGATGCGCGACGATCACGCGGCCTTGCGCTCGCTCGGGCAGCAGCCGCCGCAGCTCCTGCGCGATGAATTGATAGGAGAGCCCATGGAAGCCGTAGCGCAGCACGCCGCGCTCGGCGAAGGCGCGCGGCAGCGGAAACAATTGCGCGACGCGCGGCTGCGTCCGGTGGAAGGCCGTGTCGAAACAGGCGATCTGCGGCAAATCGGGCCGGCTCGCCAGCAGGCTGTGGATCGGCGCGAGATTATGCGGCTGATGGCCGGGCGCGAGCGGAATATAAGCCTCGAGACGCGCCAGAATCTCCGGCGTCACCCGCACGGGGGACGAAAACTCCGCTCCGCCATGCACGACTCTATGGCCGACGACGGCGAGCTCCAGCTCCGGCAGGCGCGCGCCGATGCGCTCGATCAGCCAACGCGCCGCGCCTTCATGATCGATGTCCGGCGCGAGCGCGGCTCCGGCCGCGAGCGGTTCCGCGGCGGACCCCTGCGCGGAAAAATGCGCCGCCTGCCCCTTGGCGCCGAGCGCCGCAGCCGCGCCGCGACAGAGAGGCGTGAGCGACGACGCGTCATAGAGCGCGAATTTGAGGCTGGACGAGCCGGCGTTCAGCGCGAGCAGGACGCCGGTCACACGGCCTCCAGCGTGCGATGGGCGAAGAGCTGCGCCAGCGCGCAGGAGACGACGCGCGCGCGCACGCCGTCGGCGCGGCTCGTCAGCACGATCGGCGCGCGGGCCCCGAGCACGAGCCCCGCATCCTCGGCTCCGGCGAGATAGACGAGCTGCTTGGCGAGGATGTTGCCGGCCTCGAGATCCGGCGCGAGCAGAATATCGGCGTCGCCGGCGACGCTCGACGTGATGCCCTTGGTCTTGGCCGCCTCCAGCGAGATGGCGTTGTCGAAAGCGAGCGGACCATCGACGTCGGCGCCGGTGATCTGGCCGCGGTCGGCCATCTTGCAGAGCGCGGCCGCGTCGATCGTCGAGGGGATCGCGGCGTCGACGGTCTCGACCGCCGAGAGCGCCGCGAGCTTCGGGCGCGCGATGCCGAGCGCATGCGCGAGGTCGATGGCGTTCTGGGCGATGTCGCGCTTGGCCGCGAGCGTCGGCGCGATGTTGATGGCCGCGTCGGTGACGAGCAGCGGCTTGCAATAGCTCGGCACGTCGAGCACGAAGACGTGGCTGATGCGCCGCTCGGTGCGCAGTCCCGAGCCCTCGCGCACCACGGCGCCCATCAGCTCGTCGGTATGCAGCGAGCCCTTCATCAGCGCGTCGACCTCGCCGCCGCGCACGAGCTCGACGGCGCGGGCGGCGGCGGCATGGCTGTGGGGAGCGTCGACGAGATCGAGATCGTCGAGCGAGATCCCGGCCGCCGCTGCGACGGAGGCGATTTTTGCGCGCGGAGCGACGATCACCGGCGTCACCAGACCGGCGTCGCGCGCTGCGAGCGCGCCCTTCAGCGAGACCGGGTCACAAGGATGAACGACGCCCATGCGGATCGGCGGCAAGGCGCGGCAGCGCTCGAGCAGCTCGTCGAAAAAGGCGCGGCAGACGTGCGCGTCGGACGCGCCCGTTCGGTTGAACAGCATCTTCCGTCTCCGATCCGCGCCCGACGTTCCGCCGTCAGTCGCTGGGGAAGGAGGCGACCTCCGTGCCGCCATCGGATCGCGGCGCCGGCCGCGAGCAGCGGTCGTCGACGCGCTTTTCGCTGGAGGTCAGGCCGATCCAGGCGCCGATGCGCTCGGAATCGAACCCCGCCTCGCAGCGGCCGCCGACCTTGATCAGCGGCCTGCGGATCAATATCGGGTCGACGATCATCATGACCAGCGCCGCCTGAGGCGTGATCTTCTCGACATCGATCTCGCCGGACTTCACCTGCGGCGCCGCGGGATTGAACCATTCCCTGACCGGCGTCTCGCCGAAATAGGGTCGCAGGCTGGAGACGCTCCACGGCTCGGAGAGAAGATCGCGCACGTCGAGCGAATGGCCCGAAGCGACGAGGAGGGCTTTCTGCCGCGCATTGCTGGCGCAGCCGGGCTTCTCATAAAAAATCACGTCGGCCATGCGTCACCTCGGAATTACCGGTCCCGACGAAGGATTGGGCTGGAGCATAGCGCAGAATTTTGCATCGCGGAACGACGGATTCCGTCTTGCGGCAAAATTCAGGTCGCCCGGAGGAGTTGTCGCGGCGCGTTCCCGCCGGCGCGGGCCGCGCTCTCTATTCCGCGGCGCCGTATTTGTGCAGATGGGCGCCATGCGCCGAGAGCCAGGCCTCGGCGCGATCGGTCTGCGGACAAAGCCGCCGCGCCAGCGCCCAGAAACGTTCGGAATGATCGAGATGCTGGAGATGCGCCACCTCATGCGCGGCGAGATAGTCGAGCACGAAAGGCGGCGCCATCACCAGCCGCCAGGAGAAATTCAGCGAGCCCGAGGCCGAGCAGGAGCCCCAGCGGCTCACCGTGTCGCGCAGGCCGACGCCGCGCGGCGGCAGGCCGAGCGCGCGCGTGTGATGCAGCACCGCGCGCTCGAGATCGCCGCGCGCCTCGCGCTTGAAAAAATCGACGACGCGCCGATGCATATGCTCCGCGGCGCCGGCGACGCAGAGCTCGACGGCCGCAGCGTCTTCCTCGGGCGCTTCGATCCACACCGTGCCGCGCGCGCCGGGGCGATGCGCGAGCCTGTGGTCGACGCCGCGCATCGGCACGATCGCGCCATGCTCGAAGGGGATGATGTCGGGCAGACGGCGCAGACGCGCGGATATCCAGGCGGCGTGACGCTCGGTGAACTCCCGCGCCTCGCGCAGGGACGAGCGCGACGGCATTGTGAGAACGGCGTCGCGCGCCGCGAAGCGCACGCGCAGAGTGAAACGGCGCGCGGCGGCGGAGCGCCGCAACGACACCGCGATCGTCTCGCCCGCATGCGAGACGGTGATGACCGAGGAGCCGGCGGCCTTGGCGAGACCATCGCGTCTGATTCGAAGCATGACGGGATGCTAACGCAAAGCGCCCGCACGTCGCGAGAGCGAAGTGCGGCGCTTACGAAAAAAACCGGAGGCGTTGCATTTGCGCCTCTATCGCGCGCTCACAGATAGCGCTGCAGATCGCGCGCGGCGTCCGCCGGCTTGCGGGAGAGATTGAACGAGCTGACGAAGCGGCCGTTCTTGTCCATGAGATAGACGACGGTCGTGTGGTCGACGGCGTAATCCCCGCCGCTCTCCCCGGCCTTCTTGGAATAGATCCGATATTCCTGCAGCACAGGGTCGATCGCGGCGCGGTCGCCGGAGACGCCGACGATGCGCGGATCGAAATTGGAGAGATAGTCCTTCATGATCGCCGGCGTGTCGCGCTCGGGATCCACGGTGACGAACAGAGCGCCGGCGTTGGCGTCGGGGCCGAGCGCGCGCAACACCTCCGAGATCTCGAACAGAGTGGCGTGACAAATGTCGGGGCAATGCGTGTAGCCGAAGAACACCAGGAACGGGCGCCCGAGGAAGTCCTTCTCGGTCACCTCCTGGCCATTCTGCGCCACGAGCCGGAACGGTCCGCCGATCGCGGAGGCCGGCGGCGGCGGCGGCTTCAGGCTGGTGACGACGACGAGCGCCGCGAAGGCCACGAGGCACGCGCCGCCGATCGCGAGGAGCGGCAGCTTCGGAAGACCGCCGCTCTTGGCGCGGCTCTTTTGCGAACCCTTGGCGAAACTCTTGGACATCGGCGTTCTTCCCATTGGATTTTTGTTCGTGTCTCACTGCCGCGCGCTGCGTCGATCGAGGAGGACGACAGACATGAGCTCGCTCGCTTCGACGAAAGACCGCGCCTCCCTCGCGCGGCTCGGAGCCATGCGGCGCGGGTCCGTGCGATCGGCGCGTCTGCGGCGGCCAGACCGGCGATCGTCGTCGAGGCTCCTCTCCGCCGCGGAACTTAGCCTGCGGAGCAGCGTTCGCCAAGCGTCGCCGATTCTCATGTCGGCGCCGCATCGCAGCGAAAGCAGGCGGCGCCGAAATCCGCGCCCGCGCCGGCGCGCTCGAGATATATAAGACCGCCCGGCCGATTCCCGCCCGGCCAGGCGCACGAGAGGCGCGAAGACATGTGCGAAGATGCGAACGCCGTTCCCGGCAAGATCCTGGTCGGCGCGAACGCCGACGGCGTCTATTCTTACCTGACGCTCGCGGTCGGCAATCGCCACGGCCTCGTCGCCGGCGCGACCGGCGGCGGCAAGACCGTGACGTTGCAGCGTCTCGCCGAAGGTTTCTCCAACGCCGGGACGGCCGTGTTCATGGCCGATGTCAAAGGCGATCTCGCCGGCCTGTCGCAGCCGGGCGAGCCGCGCCAGGCGTTCGTCGACCGCTGTCTCGAAATCGGCCTCGCTTACGAGCCGGATCGCTTTCCCGTCGTGTTCTGGGACATTTTCGGCGAGCAGGGACATCCGGTGCGCGCCACCATCGCCGAGATGGGGCCGCTGCTGCTCGCGCGGCTGCTCGAGCTCAACGAGATTCAAGAGGGCGTGCTCAATGTGGTGTTTCGCGTCGCCGACGAGCAGGGCCTGCTGCTGCTGGACCTCAAGGATCTGCGCGCGGCGCTGAAGTTCGTCGCCGATCATGCGAGCGAATTGCAGACCAAATATGGCAATGTCGCGCCGGCCTCGATCGGCGCGATCCAGCGCCAATTGCTGACGCTCGAGGCGCAGGGCGGCGAGAAATTCTTCGGCGAGCCGGCGCTCGACATCGCCGACTTCCTGCGCGCCGACCGCGACGGGCGCGGCGTCATCAATATTCTCGCGGCCGACCGGCTGATGCGCTCGCCGCGTCTCTACGCTACTTTTCTCCTGTGGCTCTTGTCCGAGCTGTTCGAGCAATTGCCCGAGGTCGGCGATCTCGCGCAGCCCAAGCTCGTGTTCTTCTTCGACGAGGCGCATCTTCTGTTCGACGATGCGCCCAAGCCGCTGCTCACCGCGATCGAGCAGGTGGTGCGGCTCATTCGCTCCAAGGGCGTCGGCGTCTATTTCGTCACGCAGAACCCGCTCGACGTGCCCGATACGGTGCTGGGCCAGCTCGGCAATCGCGTGCAGCATGCGCTGCGCGCCTTCACGCCGCGCGACCAGCGCGCCGTGCGCGCCGCGGCCGAGACGTTTCGGCGCAACCCCGCCTTCGACACGTCGGAGGCGATCATGCAGCTCGGCGTCGGCGAAGGTCTCGTCTCCATGCTCGACGCCAAGGGCAAGCCCGAGGTCGTGGACCGCGTGCTGATCGCCCCGCCCGCCGCCCGCGTCGGGCCCGTCACGCCGCAGGAGCGCGCGCAGACGCTGGCGACGAGCGCCTTGCGCGGCAAATATGATACGGCCGTCGATCGCGAATCGGCCTATGAGGTGCTGCAGAAGCGGGCCGAAGGCCATTTGCGCTCGGCGGGCGCGGGGCCGGCCGGCGGCGCCCCGGTCGAGGCCGGCGCCTCCTCCGGCGGCGGGCTGACGGGCATGCTCGGCGGCCTCGTCGGCGGCCTGTTCAAGCGCGAGAACCCGAAGCGCCTCTCGGCCGGCGAGCTGGCGCTGCGCTCGGCCGTGCAATCGGCGGCGCGCTCGATCGGCACGCAGGTGGCGAAGGAAGTGCTGCGCGGCGTGCTCGGCGGCATCTCGCGCTGAGCCGGTTCAGCCCGGCGCCTTGCCGGCGCCGCGTCCGGCGATCAGCCAATAGATCGCGCCCGTCAGCGCTCCGGTGAGGAAGAACAGCAGCGCGAAACGGCCTTCGGCGGCGGTCATCTCGCCCGCCCGGGCCGAGCCGCGCGCCGCCCGCAGGATCCACGGTGCGGCCGCGGCGAGCAGCCCGGTCGCGCCGATATACCAGGCGGAGGCGCGCACGCCGGCCGCCTCCCCGATCAGCGCCACCACGGCGAGCGGCGCCGCGCAGACTCCGACGCCCACGGCCCAGAAGACGAAACCGAGCGCCGCCGCCGCCTCGTCCGGTCCATAGGCGTCGGCGAAATCGCCGAACAGCGCGCGGAGCGCCAGGCCGAGACCGACGTCGCGCGTCGTCGCATCGAAGAGCGCGGCGAGCGGCAGAAAGATCATCCCCGCTCCGGCCGCGAACAGAAAGCCGAAGGGGATCACGACGAGACGACGCAGCATCGGCGAAGGGTGGCTTTCAGGGCTCGAGGACCGAGTCCCAATAGAGATAATCGAGCCAGCTGTCGTGCAGATAATTGGGCGGGAACAGCCGGCCGTTGCGATGCAGATCGGCGACGCTCGGCTGGAACGGAGGCTGGGCCGGAATCATATGCGCCTCGAACGGCAGCCGGTCGCCCTTGCGCAGATTGCAGGGCGAGCAGGCCGCGACGACGTTCTCCCATGTGGTCGCCCCGCCCTTGGAGCGCGGGATCACGTGATCGAAGGTGAGGTCATGCTGCGCGCCGCAGTATTGGCAGGTGAAGCGGTCGCGCAGAAACACGTTGAAGCGCGTGAACGCCGGATGGCGCGCCGGCCGCACATAGGACTTGAGCGAGACCACAGAGGGCAGGCGCATCTCATAGGTCGGGCTTTTGACCGTCTTGTCATATTCCGAGACGATATTGACCCGGTCGAGGAACACGGCCTTGATCGCGTCCTGCCAGCCCCAGAGCGAAAGAGGGTAGTAGCTCAGCGGCCGGTAATCGGCGTTGAGCACCAGCGCAGGGCAGGCCTGCGGGGAGACAATGGACTGCCGAAAGTGAACGCTCACCTCAGCCCTCGCGAATAATCGGCCGGACCGCCCCTCCAGCTCCCGACGCCCCATAGTCTACAGGCAGGATGACGCCATTGTGAAGGCTCGATCCGCCGCGCCGGTCGGAATCCGGCCGTCCGAGCCTCGATTCACGACATAAAGCGCTGTAAATAAACTATTTAAAATCACATTCCGAACCATGCCGGCCGCTCCGCGAGCGCGCTCGCGCCGGCGCTGGGCGCATAGCTTGCAGTCTTTTTCCCGAACGCCGGCCGATCGCAACAATTTGCTTCAAATCGGCACGGCGCCGAATCATCGGGTTGGAGGCAGGCCGTGTCGCGTTTCGCCGATCTTTCCATTCCGTCCCCGCCACAGGGCGCGGCGCGCGCTCGCGGCGAGCAGAGAGTCCCCGCGCGTCGCGGCTGGTCGCAGGCCATGCCGGGACAGAACACCGCCCTCGTGCGGGCGTCCTTTTCCGTCATGGCGGCGCTGCTCGATTTCGCCATCGTGCTGTGGAGCGCGATCGGCTGCGAGACTTTGTATTATTCGCTCGCTTATAATGTGAGCGGGCTGACGCTGCCCAATCTGCGCCTGTGCCTCTTCGCCGCGATCCTGTTCGTGCTGTCGAATGTGATGCGGCACGAATATTCGATCAAGAATTACCTCGATTTTTCCGGACACGGCTGGCGCTGCTTCCTGCTGTGGAGCGTCGCGGTTCTGTGCACGCTGGCCTTCGGATTTCTCGCCAAGGCGACGGAGGAGTCCTCGCGCGCCGCCTTCGTGCTGTTCTACGCCGTCGGCATGCTCGCGATCTACGCCGAGCGCGCCAGCCTCGTGCTGCTCGTCAAGCGCAGCGCCGAGCGCGGCGGCGTGTCGGCGCGGCGCGTCTTTCTCGTCGGCTTCGAACGCGAGATCGAGGCGTTCACGCGGCGCTATCATCCCTGGAAGAGCGGCATGAATGTCGTCGCCGCCGTCGCTCTGCGCGACGAGCCCGAGGCGCTCCGCGACGATCTGGCGCTGGCCCAGGCCTCCGCGCGCATGCTGCGGCCGGACGATGTGTTCATCCTCGCGCCCTGGTCGCGCACCGATGTGATCGACCATTGCGTCACCGCTTTTCTGCGCGTGCCCGCGTCGGTCCATCTCGGCCCCGAGCGCGTGCTCGACCGTTTCGTCGACGCGCATGTCAACAAGATCGGCGCGATCACCAGCCTCAACCTCAACGGTCGCCCGCATGACGCGCTGGAGATCCTCGGCAAGCGCGCCATGGACATCGCGCTCTCGGCGCTCGGACTCGTCGTGCTGTCGCCGCTGCTGCTCCTCACCGCTGTCGCGATCAAGCTCGACAGCAAAGGCCCGGCGCTGTTCTTCCAGCGCCGCTACGGCTTCAATCGCGAGCCCTTCCGCATCGCCAAATTCCGCTCCATGACGACGATGGAGGACGGCGCGAAAGTCACGCAGGCGACGGCGGGCGACGCGCGCATCACCCGCGTCGGGCGCTTCATCCGCCGCTACAATATCGACGAGCTGCCGCAGTTCCTCAATGTGCTGCGCGGCGACATGTCGCTGGTCGGACCGCGCCCGCATGCGCTCGTGCACGACCAGCTCTATGAGACCGAGATCGCGCTCTACGCCCGCCGCCACAATGTGAAGCCCGGCATCACCGGCTGGGCGCAGGTCAACGGCCTGCGCGGCGAGATCGACTCGCCCGAGAAGATCCGCGCGCGCGTCGAGCACGACCTCTATTACATCGACCATTGGTCCTTGCCGATGGACGCATGGATCATCTTCATGATCGTCTTCTCGAAGAAAGCCTATCGCAACGCGCTGTGAGCGCAGCCATGACATGCCTCGGAATGCGCAATGCCGTTATGGGTTTCCAGCGTCATGGCCGCGCTCGACGCGGCCATCCGCGCCGTAACGCCCCTGAATGCTGGAACATGAGCCGACATCATCGCCTTCTCCTTTTACGCATCTCGGTGGCCCGGCGTGGATGGACGAGCGCGGCATGACGATCCCTGGACATTTGTAACGCCCTCGCCTTTTTCGCTCAGCGCCTCGCACGAATGCAGTCGTGCGCGCGTCGACGCGCGCTGCGCTGCGGCCGCCGCCGCGCATCCTTCAGAGTTGCTTCTCACCTCGCACGGCTTTGCCTCTTTCCTGACGGCCGCGATGCCGAGCGCGAACCGTTTCGTCGCCCGACCCGCGCGAAACGCCGCAGCCGAAAGGCGTCGGTCGTCGCGGTGAAGCCCGTCGAAAGCGCCCTCGCTGCTGCTGGCCGACCTCGGCCAGCATGTTGCATCGCACGGCGAGTCGGACCGCGACCGGTCGTCCGAGCGGGCGCCTTTTGCGTGCTTCCTCTCGGGGTGATGGCGGGCCGTCACGCCGACGGTTTTCACGAAAAGCGGGGGCGGGGCGGCTCATTCTGCCGGAACGCGGTCACGCGGCGAAGCCCCGCCTCGGTTACCATGCCCGGTAACCTCACGAGACGACGAAATGATTTCGCACTCGACCAGCATGCCGGTCACGCCATTCTCGATGATCTCCAGAGCCTCTCCAGCCGCCGTCGCTATCACCGGCTTTTGAGCCATCATGCCCTCGACGATCACCCTGCCGAACGGCTCCGGAGCGATCGATGTGTGCAGAACCATGTCCACCGCGCTCATCAAATCCGGTATATCATTCCGAAAGCCCAAAAAATGGATGCGGCCGCGACCACCCTTGCGATCAAGCTCGATTCTCCCGGGCCGATCCTGTTTCGCCAGCCCCGAGTCGGTTTCAACGGCCGGACCTTCGAACTGTGGAAGTTTCGTTCGATGTTCTCCGAAAAGACCGATCTTCACGCCTCGGTTCAGACGCGCCGGAACGATCCGAGGGTGACGCGGGTCGGACGCTTCATCCGCGGCACGAGCATCGACGAGCTCCCACAGCTTTTCAACGTTCTTCGCGGCGACATGTCGATCGTCGGTCCTCGGCCGCATGCGCTGTCCACGCGAACCGAGGGCCACAATCTCGAGGAACTCGTCGACTATTACGCGGTTCGCCATCGCGTGAAGCCCGGCATGACAGGATGGGCGCAGGTTCAAGGTTTTCGTGGCGAACTCGACACATTAGACAAGCTCCAGAACCGCGTCGATTGCGATCTCTATTACATAGACAATTGGACATTCTGGCTCGATATCGATATCGTCGTCAGGACATTGATGATGATCTTTCGCGACAAGCGGGCCTATTGACGCGCCAATTCGGCCGTCGCGGACTCCGGCGGAAGAATGTTTTCTTCGTAGGTCTCTTGGATGCCTGAGACCAATGAGATTTCCTGGTCTCCACCCAAACGCCCAGATTCGATTCGAGCCGGCTGCTTCATCTGTTAGGACAGAGTCTCGCGGACGAGGCCTTCTTCCGATCACCAATAGCCCTTGGCGCCATTCGTCTGTGGCAAGAACATTGTGCGCCGGGACGGTCGATGTGCAACAGCTCACGGGCAAAGCCGTTAGCGGCCGCCGGATCGAGCCATCCACAGGCGTCGGCCCGCGCGCCGCTCGACGCTCCATCGACGACGCCGATATGCGTCTGATAAGGTGACGCGCTCGCCTCCGAGACCGCTCGCCTCTCATGTCCCTCTCGCTCATTCCCGTTCTGACGCCGCATGGCGCTCTGCGCCTCGAGGCGCGGGAGGACGAGGCGCCGCTCGACGATGCGATCGCGGCGCGGCTCGCGGCGTATTTTTCGCGCGGCGACGGTCATGGTCTGCTGCATCTCGGTCTCGCCGAGGCGGGAGCCGATCTGCCGCCCGGTCTCGCTTTTTGGCGCGGTTTTGCGATGCGCTTCGTGCGCTTGCTCTGCCTGTCGCTCGAGGCGGCGAGCGAGCCGCCGTCTGCGGGCGTGCTGTCGGAGCTGGTCGACGCCGCCCCGCCGATGGCGGGGGGCGAATATCTGACCGCGCACATCCTCGTGGCGGCATGGGGGCGGATGGCGGAAGCGCTTCGCCTCGAGCTCGCCGAGAGCCGCAACTCGCTCCGGGATTTCATGGCCGGCGCGGATCGCCGCTGGCGGCTGGTCGGGCGCGTGCATCTCAATCTCGCCGAGAACCGGCGCGATCCCGATTTTCCCTTCGCCTTCATGGCGACCTATGCGGCCTCGCTCGGCGAGCAGGGCGGCTTGCGTCATGCGCCGCTCGCGCAGGCGCTGCGCGACCATGCCGACGACAAGCGCAAGCTGCTCGAGCTGCTGGAGCCGGTCAGTCACGCCGCCGAGCGGCTGGATTGGCTGAAGGAGATCGTCGACGCCGGCGAGATTTTTCATCCGTTACGCTGGACGCCGAAGGACGCCATGCGCTTCCTCGAGAGCGTCGAGACGATGGAGGCCTCGGGGCTGATCGTGCGCATGCCGGCGAGCTGGCGCATGAATCGCCCGAGTCGTCCCGAGGTCGAAGCGACGATCGGCTCCAATGAGCCGTCGCGCGTCGGCGTCGAGCAGATGCTCGACTTCGACATGCGCGTCACGCTCGACGGCGAGCCGCTCACGCAGGAGGAAATCGAGAGCCTCCTCGAATCGACCGCCGGCCTCGCTCTGCTGCGCGGAAAATGGGTCGAGATCGACCGCGAGCGGCTGAAGGCGACGCTCGAGCGCTTCGAAGCGGTGGAGCGGCTCGCCGATAAAGAGGGGCTGAATTTCGCGCAGGCGATGCGGCTCGTCGCTGGCGCCGACATCGGCGCCAAAGCCGCGCCGGCCGATGCGAAATGGGGCCATATCGACGCCGGCCCCTGGCTCGCCGAAACCTTGCGCGCCTGTCGCGATCCGCAGGCCGCCGGCGAGGCCGATTTGGGCGCCGCGTTGAAGGCGGATCTGCGGCCCTATCAGAAGGCCGGCGTGCAATGGCTGGCGCTGCTCACGCGCCTCGAGCTCGGCGCCTGTCTCGCCGACGACATGGGCCTCGGCAAAACCATTCAGCTGCTCGCGCTGCTGCTCACAGCAAAGAGCCGCGCGCCGGAGGGGGGCGCGAGCCTTCTCGTCGCGCCGGCCTCGCTGCTGGCCAATTGGGCCTCCGAGGCGGAGCGCTTCGCGCCGAGCCTGCGCGTCGTCGTCTGTCATCCAGCCTTCATGGCGGGCGCGGAACTGAAAGCGGTCACGCCGGACAGTTTTTCGGCCGCCGATCTCGTCGTGACCAGCTACGCCACGCTCTTGCGTCTAAGCGCTTTCGCCGAAACCAGATGGCGCTTCGTCGTGCTCGACGAGGCGCAGGCGATCAAGAACCCCAACGCCAAGCAGACGCGCGCGGTCAAATCCTTGCGCGGGCAGGCGCGCATCGCGCTCACCGGCACGCCGATCGAGAACAATCTTCGCGATCTGTGGTCGATCTTCGATTTCATCAATCCCGGCCTGCTCGGAACCTCCAAGGCCTTCGCCGATTTCGTGAAGCGCCTCGCGGCCGCCGAGCCGCCCTCCTATGCGCCGCTGAAGCGGCTGGCGGCGCCCTATATCCTGCGCCGCCTCAAGACCGATAAAAGCGTCATCGCCGATCTCCCGGACAAGACGGAAGTTCCGGCCTTTTGCGCACTCTCCAAGAAGCAGGCGGCGCTCTATGAGGTCGCGGTCGACGAGCTGGAGCAGCGTCTGAAGCAGGCGGACGACGACATCGCCCGGCGCGGGCTGGTTCTGGCGATGCTGATGCGCTTGAAGCAGATCTGCAATCATCCCTCGCAATGGCTGTCGGACGGCGCCTATGAGCCGGCGCAGAGCGGCAAATTCGCGCGGCTCGCCGAGATCGCCGAGACGGTCGCGAGCCGTCAGGAGAAGCTGCTGGTCTTCACCCAGTTCAAAGAGATCATCGCGCCGCTCGAGCGTCTGCTCGCCTCGGTGTTCGGCCGCTCCGGCCTCGTGCTGCATGGCGATACGCCGGTGGCCAAGCGCAAGGACCTCGTGAAGAAATTCCAGGAGGACGAGACCATCCCCTTCTTCGTCCTGTCGCTGAAAGCCGGCGGCTCGGGCCTCACCCTCACCGCCGCCTCGCATGTCGCCCATTTCGACCGCTGGTGGAATCCCTCTGTGGAAAACCAGGCGACCGACCGCGCCTTTCGTATCGGCCAGAAGCGCAATGTGCTGGTGCATAAATTCGTCTGCCGTGGCACGATCGAGGAGCGAATCGATCAGCTAATCGAGTCGAAGCGGCAATTGGCGCAGGATGTCCTCGGCGGCGGCCAGGAGATCGACCTCGCGGGGATGAATGATCGGGACCTCATGGCGCTGGTGCGGCTCGATCTCGACGCGGCGATGAAGGAAGCGTGAGACATGTCCTACTTCAGCTATCCTCCCTACGTCCCGGTCGCCCAACGTCGCGCCCAGGCGGCCAAGGAAGTGACGAAGCTGAAGAAGAAGGGGCGCATCGTCACGCCGGTCGTGATCGAAGGCCGCAAGATCGCGCAGAGCTTTTGGGGCACGGCCTGGTGCGATAATCTCGAGCGCTATTCCGATTTCGAGAGCCGCCTGCCGCGCGGGCGCACCTATGTGCGCAACGGATCGGTCATCGATCTGCAAATCGCCAAAGGTAAAATCACCTCGATTGTCAGCGGCTCCGAGATCTACACGATCGAGATCGCCGTCACCCCGGCGACGACGGAACGCTGGAAGGCGATCTGCCGCGATTGCGCCGGCTCCATCGGCTCGCTGGTCGAATTGCTGAAGGGCAAGATTTCGAAGCACATCATGGAGCGCGTCTGCCGCGAGGGCGACGGCCTGTTCCCGTCCCCGCGCGAGATCAAAATGTCGTGCTCCTGTCCGGATGGGGCGCACATGTGCAAGCATGTCGCGGCGGCGCTCTATGGCGTCGGCGCGCGCCTCGATGCGCAGCCGGAGCTATTGTTCCTGCTGCGCGGCGTCGACAGCGCCGATCTCGTCTCCAACGCCGACGCCGCTGCGGCGGCGGCGCGACCGAATGAGAGCGAGCGCATCCTCGCCGCGGACGACGTCGCCGCGCTGTTCGGCATCGACATGGCGCCGGCGGCGCGGGAGCCCGTGGCGATCGCAGGCGGGGAGCACAGCCCCGCGCGCAAAGCCGGGGCTGAGAAAGCGCCGGCGTCGAAAAGCCCGAAGTCCAGCCGGGCGAGCCGGGGCGCCGCGAGCGCAGCCCCGGTGGCGCCCGCGCCGAAGACGCGCGGCTCGACGAAATCCAAGGCGCCCGCTTCGCCGTCCCCTGTGCCTGTCGTCGCAGCAGAGGCAAAGGCGCGATCGAAGACCGATGCGGGCGTGACGGCGCAAAAGCGGCGCGCGAAGTCGGCGCCCGTGATCCTCGACGCGGTAGAGGCGTCGAAAGAAGACTCGGGAACGAAAGGCAAGCGCGCAGCCCGCCGGCCCTCCGTGGCGCCGCCGGACATGGCAAGCGCCCCGAAGGCGACATCGCCCACAAAGAAGCCCGAGCCGTCGCTGCGCGCCGCCGCCGAGGGAAACAAGCCGTCTTCCCGCCGCGGGACGCAATCCGATGCCCGAACGCGCGCGGCGAAATGGATCGGCGCGAAAGCGAAAAAGAGCCGCGGTTGATCGATCCATGCCCGTCCGGTTAAGATAGACACCCGCGACATATAGGGATGCCTTCGCCATTCTTTCTGCGGCGTCTATGCGCCAACGGCGGACATTCTGGTCCGCGCGCTTGATGTCCGCTTCGGAGCCAGTTGCGGACTTAAATCGAGATCCGGCAGAAGGTCGGCTTACTCCGTGATTGGGGGCCCGCATAAATCACAAACTTTCCTTGTTAGTTTTGGAAAGCGTGGGTTGACAATTTGCATTCGTGTGCGCCGGGAGGCTATCGTGACGTCGCGTTTCATTACGGACGGACGGCGGGCCGGGCTCCTCGAAATCGAGACAGCTAAATGTCGCTCACTTCATTTTCGAAATAGGGAATTGCGATGCTTTGGTTTTTGGCTTTGGTTCTGGGGCCGTTCTCGCTGGTCGTCGGGTTGTTCATGACGATCGGCTCCTGGCGCGATCAACGCGACTTCCGGGAAATGACCGAGCGAGGTTACCACGCCATCGCATCGATCGCGCGAGCCTATCCGGCCACGCGTCAATCCGGGCAGCCCCAGACTTATCTGATCGAGCTTCGTTGGACAGATTCCTTCGGGCGGCCGCACGCCTACGGCCCGACCCACATCAGCGTCCGCTTCTGGCGTCAAATCACGACGGACGGTGAATTGACGACATCGAAGACGGAGGTCATTGCGCTAGCGGAGGCGGCTCGTCCTGTTATCCTCGCCGACATCGCGGAACGAAAGTTCCAGGACGAGGTCGGGATCAAGGCTGGCGTCGCCTTCCTCTTGTTTGGTCTTGCGCTCGTTGTTCCGCTGGTCGTTCATCTCTTCAAGAATCGCCGCGAGATCGCACGAGCGGTTCAGGACGCAGCGCAAGGTATCTGGAATTGGCGTCGGAATTCCGCGGCCGAGCGTTCCGCCGAGCTTCAGGATGCCATGAAGGAGTGGCGACGTTCGATGGACGTGCTTCTGGCGAACGAAGCCAATGCGCGCCTCGTGCGAGACAGCATTCGACGGCTGGAAGACGGCGGGTTCAGGATTGTTCCGACCTTGAACCGCGATCTACTCATGATCCGTGTTCTCCGCGAATGCGCGAGCCGGTCTCGAGCTGGCGACCTGGAGCAATTCTTCGCCGGCAGGAGTGATCTGATCGGCGGCAATACATTGGATCTCTTGATGCTGCTCGATCTGGCAGGCGAGTCGGACGCCTTCGACGACCTCTATGGCGGCAGCGATCTCCAGGCGGTCCTGCCAGACCTTTGGACCCTGAGCGAAGACGACCGTGTGACCATTCTCGACGCGCATTCCGCCTCGATTTTCGAAAACGCCGCCTCTATCAGCGTTGTCAACGAACATTGGCCCGGCGAATTCTCGAAGGAAAAGGTGAAGGAACTCGAAGCCCTCGCGGGCGGGGATTTCACCGTTCGTTCGGTTGCCGAGACGGAAAAACCGGAAGAGCTCGTCGTGGATCTGATGATGGACGACGGAGCCTCCGCACGTTTCGAGATGGGCGCCGCGAAGCGAATGGATCTGTCGCCGCTGTTCGAAACGGTGAACGCTCTTCTCGCGCGTCGAAACAAGGGACGTTTCAGCGTGATCTACTGCGACACCGAAGTCGTGACAGCGGTCTATCTTCGGCCGAACGAGCGACCAGCCTTTCACCGATGGGCCGAACGACAATGTTTTGCGGCCGGTCCGCTGCTGGAGTTCATGCAATAGCAGGCGAACCGCACGATCCACTCGACCGCCATGCGTTCCACGAGTGCGTCCATAACGGAATGACGACGACCTTCGTCAAGAAACCGCTTGATCGCGCACAACTACAGAAAATCGGAAGCGGCAATGTTTTCGTAGGGCCGTCAGATTTCGCCGGAAGCAGACATTCGAGGCGCGTTCGCCTTATGCCGCCTTTCCGCCCATTGTGGACGCGCAGACGAGTCCGATGCAACGTCTGATACGGGTCACGTTCGGCCAATGGGGCGGCGTCAGCGCGGCGCCCCGGCCGCGTTGTAGTGAGTGTCTGTCTTAACCGGACAGCCACAGTTCCATTGGCCGCTGTGATTTTGTTCTTTGTTCGTTCTCACACTTGCGCTAGGCTGAAGTCCTCTTTTCGATTCGGCGTGGCGCATGGCGACTCTCATCATCACGGAAAAATCCAGTCAGGCGAAGGACCTGCGCGCGGCGCTCGGGGCCCGCTATGGGCAGATTCTGCCGGCCGAAGGCCATCTGCTTCGTCTCGCCGAGCCCGACGAGATCAATCCCGCTTGGAAGAGCTGGTCCTGCGTCGTCCTGAAGCCCGACGGGCTCTATCCGACTCGCGCCGCCGCGCAGGGCAATAAGCCGGCGAAGCTCGCGGCCATACGGGCGGCGCTCTCCGCCTGTGACGATGTGATATTGGCGACCGATTGCGACCGCGAGGGCCAGCTGATCGGCCAGGAAATCCTCGATCATCTGAACTATCGCGGGCGCGTGCGGCGAGCTTTGTTCACCGCCCAGGACCCGAAGACGCTCCAGCAGGCCTTCGCCCGGCTGAAGCCCAACGCCGAGATGCGCCCGCTCTATGAGGCGGCGGTGGCGCGCCAGCAGGCCGACCAGATCTTCAATCTGTCGCTGACCCGAACCGCGACGAAGACCTTGCTCGCGCCCGGCGTGCGGGGCGTGATCGGGATCGGCCGGGTGAAGACGCCGACCCTGGCGATCGTCTGCCTGCGTGAATTGGAAATCCGCAATTTTCGCCCCGAGGATTATTTCGAGATCGTCGCCACGGCGACCGTCGAGGGCGGCGCCTTTCTGATGCGTCACGCGCCGGCGCCCAAGATGCGGATCAAGAAGCGCGCCGAGGCCGAGACGATCGCCGCGGCCGCCGGCGGCTACCGCGGGCCCCTCGGCGTCACGGTCGACGACAAGCGTCAGGTGCCGCCGCGTCTCTTCGATCTTCCGTCCTTGCAGAAGACCTGCGGCCAGCGCTGGGGCTGGACCGCCGACAAGACGCTGTCGGTGGCGCAGGAGCTCTATGACGGCGAGGGCAAGAAGCTGATCACCTATCCGCGCGCGGAGGCGCGCTACCTCGCCGAAAATCAGATCGGCGACGCGCCGGCCATCGTCGCCGCTCTGACGCGCCTGCGCGGCTTCGCGCAGCTCGACATCGCGTCTCCGGTGATCCGGCGCGGGAAATCCGGCCATTTCTGCGACAAGGCGCTGGAGGGCGTGTCGCATCATGCGGTCGTGCCCAATGTCAATGTTCTCGACGATCTCGAAACGCGGCTGACGCGGCTCGATGACGACGAGAAGCGGCTGTTCGCGCTCATCTGCCGTTCCTATCTCGCCGCGGTGATGCCCGATTACGAATATCGGCAGACCGTCGTCACAATGGCGGTTCCCATTCCCGGCCGAACAGCCGCGGAGTTCCGCGCCGTGGGGCGGATTCCGCTGCGGCTCGGCTGGAAGGCCGTCTATCAGGCGCATGAGCCGGACGCCGAGACCGAGGCGGAGCAGACGCTTCCCGCGCTCCGCGACGGCGAGAGCGCGGTTCTGTCGGACGCGCGCGTCGAAGCGAAGCGAACGCAGCCGCCGCCGCGCTACAACGAAGGCACGCTCGTCGATGCGATGCAGAATGCGTGGCGCTTCGTCGAGGACGCGGCGCTTCGCGACCGGCTGAAGGAGGCCAAGGGCATCGGCACGCCGGCGACCCGGGCGGAAATCATCAAGGGATTGAAGCGGCAGAATTTGCTGACGGCGGATGGCAAGCTCGTCGTGCCGACCCCGGCCGGCTTGCAGCTGTTCGAGCTGTTGCGCGGCGCGGCGCCTGCGCTCGTCGATCCCGCCACCACCGCTCTATGGGAGATGCGCCTCGACGAGGTCCTCGTCGGCAAGGCCGACTATCATGCGGTGATCGACGGCGTCGCCACGGCCGCGCGCGAGCTGATCGAGGCGCTGGTCGAAAAGTCGATCGGCAAGGTCGAGCTGGCGGCCTCCGCGCCGGCGCGTCGACGCCGGGGCGCGCCGGCCGCCACCGCGAAGAGCGCCGGCGCGGGGCCGCGTCGTCGTGGATCGAAGACGCAGCGTGCGCCGAAGGCGAAACCGCCCGAGACGGACAGCAATGAGCGCGGCGGGCGTTCGAAAGCGCCGACCGACAAGATGGTCGCCTATGCGGAAAACCTGTCGCGCGCCAAGAAAGTGAAATTGCCCGACCTCTATCGGCAGGACTTCGACGCCTGCCGCAAGTTCCTCGACGAGCATGCGAGATAGCTCGGCTCCTATGTTCCCTTCACATTTCACGATCGCCATTCCAAACGCTCGCCCGTCACGGCGCGAACAACAGGTCGAGATCGGCCTCGGTCAGAGCGAGGGTCGGGGTTCCCTCCGGGTCGAACAGGCTCTCGGCCAGCGCGCGCTTCTCGTCCTTCAGCGCCTGTCATCTTCTCCTCGATCGCGCCGGCTGGGCGCGGTCAGCAGCGCGTCGCGCCAGCCGTAGGCTGGTTGATCGCTGCGGCTCGCGCGAGAACGCCGATGTGACCTAGCTCCGAGCGTTCCGCGACGAAGTGCCGCTGCGCTATGAGCTAATTGATATCTTTTCAGTTCCTCCGCCACTGCTGTGCAAAGCGGGAAGTTTCGGTAATTTGCGAGGGAGAGGTTCTGGTCTCGTTAGGCTCCTCCGCGTAGCTTCAACTTCAGCGTCTCAAATCGCTCGATCTCCCGCCGCGCGGAACTTCTGCGACGGAAGGACGGTGATGCAGCACGACCGGTTCGGACGAGTGTGCAAAGGCGCGAGAGACGGACTGGGAGATGCGCATGTCCAGATGGCCCTTTTCACGTCGATCCGACTTCCTGCGCGAGCAGCCTTCGACCGACAGTCGACCGCGTTCGCTCATCGGCCTCGTTGCGGCCTTCGCGCTGTCGAGCGGCGCGCTGTCGGCGGACGCGCAGGCGCAGACCGCCGCCGAGTGGACGACCGCGGGCGGCACGTCGCAAGGCACGCGCTACAGCAAGCTCGCCGAGATCACGCCCGCCAATGTCGGCTCGCTCGTAGAGGAGTTCTCCTATCCGACCGGGACCAAGGGCAGCCACCAGGGCAGCCCGCTGGTCGTCGGCTCGGTCATGTATGTGGTCACGCCCTTTCCCAACAAACTGATCGCTCTCGACCTAACGCGCCCCGGCATGGCGTTGTGGACCTTCGATCCGAGACCGGCGGGGTTCGCGCGCGGCCTCACCTGCTGCGACATCGTCAATCGCGGCGCGGCCTATGCGAAGGGGCTGGTCGTCTACACGCTGCTCGACGGCAATGTCGTCGCCGTCGATGCGAAGACCGGCAAGCAGGTCTGGCGCAAGAAGGTCGCCGACCCCTGGACCGGCGAGACTCTGAATACCGCGCCGATCATCGTGCGCGACAAGGTGATCTTCGGCAGCTCCGGCTCCGAGATGGGCATCCGCGGCTCGGTGCGCGCGCTCGATCTCGCGACCGGCGCGCTTGTCTGGCAGGCCTATTCCACCGGCCCCGACGCCGAGGTGAAGATCGATTCGAGTTTTCATCCCTTCTACGCGAAGGATCAGGGCGTCGATCGCGGCGCCACGACATGGCCGGGCTCGCTGTGGCGGAACGGCGGCGCGAGCTCCTGGACCTGGGTCACCTATGATCCCGCGCTCGATCTCATCTTCTATGGCACCTCGCAGCCCGGCACTTTCAATCCGGACATGCGTCCCGGGGAGAACAAATGGGCGGCGACAATCTTCGCCCGCAAGCCGGAGACGGGGCAGGCGGCCTGGGCCTATCAGACCGTGCCGCACGACAATTGGGATTATGACGCGACCAGCGAGAACACGGTGGTCGATCTCACCATCGGCGGCGTCAAGCGCCAAGTGATCGTCAACTTCCACAAGAACGGCTTCAATTACATCCTCGACCGCGCCACGGGCGAACTCGTCAGCGCCAAGCCTTTCGCCAATCTCAATTGGGCGACGGGCGTCAGCCTCACGACCGGACTTCCATCGGTCGTCGCGGCGAAGCGCACGCATGAGGGCGTCGCCACCAATGACATTTGCCCCTCCGCCTTCGGCGCGAAGGATTGGGAATATTCCACCTATTCGCCGAAGACGAAACTGTTCTATTTCGGCGCGATGAACCTGTGCATGAATTACGAGGCGCTGAAGGTGAATTTCATCGCTTCGACGCCGATCGTCGGCGCCAGCCTCGCCATGTATCCCGGTCCCGGCGGCAATATGGGCGAGTTCGTCGCCTTCGATCCGGTGGCGGGCAAGCGCGCCTGGACGATCGCGGAGCCGCTGCCAGTCTTCGGCGGTGCGCTGTCCACGGCGAGCGGCGTCGGGTTCTATGGAACGCTCGACCGCAAGTTCAAGGCGGTCGACGCGAAGACCGGGCAATTGCTGCTGTCGAAAGATCTCGAATGCGGCGTCGCTTCGGCGCCGATCACTTTCTCGGGTCCCGACGGCAAGCAGCGCGTCGCCATCACCACCGGACTCGGCTTCATCAACGGCGGCTTCGCCGGCGGCCCCTGTCCGGCGGGCGCCGTCTTCGGCGAGGATTCGGTCGCTCCGGCCAGCCCCTCGGGACGCGCGGCGATCGAGTTCGGCGCGACGGCGGCGCCGGCGGCTCCGAGCACGGCGACCAGCGGCTATGTGCATGTGTACAAGCTCCCGTGAGCGCGGCGAGGCGCGCGACCCTTGCGATCGCGCGCCGGCCAATGGTCACCGCTTCGAGGGAGAGACGCCATGCCCGGCTTCCTATCGCATCTGCTGACGGTCGCGGCCTTATCGTCGGCCACTCTCGCTTTCGCGCAGCAAACGCCGGCGAACGCCCCGCGCCGTGCTTTTCTCGTCTGCGCCGATCCGGCCAATCCGCCTTATTCGAGCAAGGACCGGGACGGGTTCGAGAACAAAATCGCCGCCGTGCTCGCCGCCGACATGACAGTCGACGTCGATTTCTTCTGGTTCGCCGGCCATAAGAGCTTCCTGCGGCGCACTCTGCTCGAGGGCATGTGCGACGCCGTCGTCGCTATCCCGGAGGGGCTTCCGGCCACGGTGACGACGCGGCCCTATTTCGCGTCGAGCTTCGTCGCCGTGACGCGCTCCGCCGATACGCGTCGTTTCGTCTCCTTCGACGACGAATGGCTGCGAGAGGCGCGCATCGGATTGCCGCTCGTCGGCAATGAAGGCGCGACGACGCCCCCGGCGCTGTCGCTGTCGACGCGCGGCTTCACCGAGCATATCACGCCCTTTCCCATGTGGGCGGAGGACGGCGCGTCGCAACCGCCGCAGGGCCGTATCATCGACGCGGTGGCCGCGGGGGAGATCGATGTCGCTTTCGTCTGGGGGCCTGTCGCAGGCTTCTTCGCGCGCAAGCACGGCGGCGCGCTGCGAATTGAGCCCATTACTCATGATCCGCGGCGGCCGGAGGTCGCCTTCGTCTTTCCCATGGCGGTCGGCGTGCGCAAGGCGGATGTCGCCTTGCGCGATCGGCTGCAGCGCGCACTCGACGCTCACACCGTTGAGATCGCCGCCATTCTGCGCGAATCGGGCGTGCCGCTGGTCGCCGCGGCGCCGGAGAAAGTGAAGCCTTGAAACCGCGGTCGACAGAAGAGGACGAACGAGATGCGCATCAAATTCATCGTGGCCGTGTCGGCCTTTGCCGTCGCAGCTCTGGCGCCGGTCGTGGCTTCGGCCGGCGCGTCGGAGGGACGCAAGGCGTGGATGAAGCTCAACTGCAACGGTTGCCATGGCGACAATGGCGGCGGCGGCATGGGGCCGAATGTGCGCCACAAGGAGGCCGGCGACGTTCGCGAGGCCATGTATGGCGACAAGAAGGAAGGCGGAATGCGTTCCTACAAGGGCCTCGCCCTCGTCGGACCGAACGACATCGCCGATATCGCCGCTTATCTCGCCACCATCGGCACGTCGAAAGAGCCCAAATGGGTAGATTGGTGGCGTCACTGAAGCCGTCGTGACGCTCTGCGCGCCTTTGAGGGGTTCGACGCCGTAGACATCATCGACCACCGCGATCGTCGCCGACGAATGAATATGATACTGGCGGCGGCGTCGGGGTCGAGTGGGCGCAGCAGAACGTCCGATCGGCAGCACGGTCAGCTCTCGCTCTCGGTTCGGGACAGAGAACATTCGGCGATGCGCTGCTCGACCCGAAGCCGGTCAATAACCGCCTTCGCGAGACGGTGCGCCTCTATCGCGAGCGAACCAGCGTTTGAGGCGCGCCTGACGGAAGTGACGAGAAGCTTCGCGACGATCGGGGGCGACTAAACGCTTTCGTCGACCTCCGTGCAGCTCGCCGAGCTGCCGGAGCAAACCCTGCGGAAGCTGCCGAAATATCCGCGCGCCGGCGACGCGCTGCCGGGTCGGCTCGCTGTCGATCGGCGGCGATAAAGCGGATACGGCCGGTCTCTGCTTGCCGATGCTCTCTATCGCGCCGCCCGGAGCGAGATCGCCTCACTCGCCTCGATCGACGACGCGAAGGAGGACAGCGCCCGCCTCGTCCCCTGAACGGGTGATGCGCCCGGCGGCGGTCCCGCTTACGGGTTATTCATATTTGAAAAAATTTTCAGCGGGGACGTGACAGCGCAAGTCGTCACGTCCTCATTTTTTCGTTTTTCCCCGGCAGCTCCGCGCGGTCGCGCGAGCTGGCGGTCGCGGGGGAAGCGAGCCATATGTCTCGCTGCGTTCGCTCGGACGCGCGCGCGCCACCAACCTCGGACGATCTCAGTCATGTCTGCGCAGAGGAGAGCCGATCTGGCGCTGGCGCGCGCGCAAATCATCCATGCGGCGGTTCCCGGCCGCGTGCGCATTCGTCATCTCGGCCTCTCGGGACGAAGCGCGCTCGCCGAGACGGTGACGAGCCGGCTGCTGGCCTGTCCCGGCGTCACACGCGCGCGCGCGAGCGCCACGACCGCGACCGTGCTGGCTGAATTTTCCGCACCGGCGTCCATGGCGCAGATCAGACTGGCGGTGGATGACGCCGTCGCCGAACAGGACCAGGCCGCGGTCTCGCGTGCGGACATGGCGCAGGACGCAGTGCAGGGTGTGGCGAAGGACGACGGCGCCGCCGATCCGCCATGGCATGCGATGACCGCCGCCGAGGCGGCGCGGCGGCTGCGCGTCGGCGTCGAGGCCGGTCTCGACGATGAGGAGGCGGCGCGCCGCCTCGCGACGCTCGGGCGCAATGAAATTCCGCATGTGAAGCCGCGCTCGACGCTGGCCATTTTCGCCGATCAGATGGTCAGCCTGCCGGTCGGTCTCCTCATCGGCTCGGCGGCGCTGTCGGTGATGACCGGCGGCGTGATCGACGCCGCCGTCATCGCCGCGGTCGTGCTGCTGAACGCCGGCGTCGCCACGGCGACGGAGCGTCGCGCCGAGCGAACCATCCGCAGCCTCTCGGATTATGCGCCGCGGCCGACGCCAGTGATGCGCAGCGGCGCGCGCGCTCTCCTCGATCCTGCGGAGATCGTGCGCGGCGACATTCTGCTGCTCGAGCGCGGCATGCTGATCCCCGCCGACGCTCGGCTGATCTCCTGCGCCGATTTCTCGGTCAATGAAGCGGCCTTGACCGGCGAGGCGGCTCCGGCGCGCAAGGCGGCGGGGCGGACGCTGCCTGCGGCGACGGTCCTGCCGGAGCGTTGCAACATGCTCTATCGCGGTACGGCGGTCACCGGCGGCTGCGCGGCCGCGCTCGTCACCGCGACGGGGGGAGCGACGGAAATCGGCCGCATTCAGCGGCTGCTCGGCGCGCTGCGCCCGCCGGCGACGCCGATGCAGCGCCAGCTCTACGACGTCGAGCGCGAGCTGATCGTCGTCAGCGCGCTCGTCTGCGGCGTCGTGTTCGGCATCGGCGTCTATCGCGGGCGAGGTCTGATCCTGATGCTCCGCAATGCGATCTCCCTCGTCGTCGCGGCGATCCCCGAGGGCTTGCCGGCCGTCGCCACCACCACTCTGGCGCTCGGCGTCGAGAACATGCGCCGCCATGATGTGCTGGCGCGCAAGCTCGACGCGGTGGAGACGCTCGGCGCCATGGAGGTGATCGGCCTCGACAAGACCGGCACGCTGACGGAAAACCGCATGCGCATGGTCGCCGCCCATGTCGACGGCGCGCTGCTGGCGCTCGAGGGCGGACGGCTCGTCGAGGGCGATGCGGAGGCGCGGACCATGACGAAGCGGCTGCTCGAGGCGGCTGCTCTGTGCAGCGACGCCGTTCTGGAGCCGGCGGGCGCGGTGGCGCATATCGATGGCACGCCCACCGAGAGCGCGCTCATCGAGGCGGCGCTCGCCTTCGGCGTGGATGTCGCGGCGCTGCGCGCCGATGCGCCGCTCCTCGCCGACGTTCCCCGCTCCGAACACCGCATGCGCATGAGCACGCTGCATCGGAGGGACGATGGCGGAGAATTGCTCTGCGTCAAAGGCGATCCCGAGGAGGTGTTGCGCCGCTGCGCCGGCCGGGCGGCGCGGGAGGGCGTCGCGCCGCTCGACGAGGCGGCGCGCTCGAGCATTCGCGAAGCCAATGCGCAAATGGCTTCGCGCGCGCTGCGCGTGCTCGGCGTCGCGGTCTCGGAGGTGGGCGGCGATCCCTATGACGAGCGCGAGCTCGTCTGGCTCGGCCTCGCCGGCCTCGTCGATCCCATCCGTCCGGGCGTTCCGTCGGCGCTGAAGCTGCTGCATCGCGCCGGCGTTCGCTCCGTCATGATCACGGGAGACCAGAGCGCGACCGCGCTCGCCATCGCGCGCCAGCTCGATCTGGGCGACGGCGGCGACGTCGTTGTGCTGGAGGCGGGCGAGATCGCCGCGCTTCCGCCGGAGACGCTGGCGGCGCGAAGCGCGCGGGCGCAAGTGTTCGCGCGCGTCAGCCCGGTCGACAAGCTCAACATTGTCAAGGCGTTGCAGAACGGCGGGCGCGTCGTCGGCATGACCGGCGACGGCGTCAACGACGGCCCGGCGCTGCGCGCCGCCGACATCAGCATCGCCATGGGCGGAGACGGAGCCGACGTCGCCCGCGAGGTCGCCGATATGGTGCTGGTCTCCAATGATCTTCACGGCGTCGTCGAGGCGGTGCGGCTCGGCCGCGCCACTCATGCGAATATCCGCAAGGTGCTGCGCTATCTCATCGCGACGAGCGTGTCCGAGACTTTCGTCATGCTGGGGGCCGCGCTGCTCGACGGCGGCGTCGCCATGAGCTCGACGCAGCTGCTTTGGCTCAACATCGCCGGAGAGCCGCTGCCGGCGCTGGCGCTCGGCCTCGAGGAGCCGGAAGACGGTCTCCTCGAGCAGCCGCCGCGCGATGCGCGCGCGCCGATCCTGGCGCCGGCCGATTTTCGCTCGCTTCTCCTCGAAGGCGTCGTGCTGGGATCTTGCGCGCTCGCCGCCTATTCGCTCGCCGGCGGCGCGCGCGACGCCGCGCGCTCGGGGACGGTCACATTTCATGGGCTGACCCTCGGCCAGCTCCTCTATTCGGTGAGCTGCCGATCGGAGCGCGCCGGTCTCGCCGCCAAGGTGATGCGCGCGCCCAATCGCAAGCTCGTCGGAGCGATCCTTCTCTCGACGGCCGTGCAGGCGGCGGCGCAGGTCTTTCCCGTGACGCGCCGCATCCTCGGGCTCGCGCCGATCGGCGGCCGCGACCTCTTCGCCATAGCGGGCGTCGCGATCGGCTCCGCGGTCGCCAATGACGCGATCCGCGCGCTTTCGGGCGCAGCGCCGAAAAAGTGAGGCGTCAGTAGAGCCAGCAACAAAGGGGCCGCCTCACGGCTCTGGATTGCTTCGCTCCGCTCGCAATGACGGACGTCGACCTATTCGTCCACGCCCCAATCGTCGCCGAGCGCGAAGCGGAAGCCGGCGAGAGCCGCCGCACGCCAGGCGAGCGTGAGCGCCGATGGGAACAGCTTCTCCTTGCGGATTTGCCAGAGGGCGGCGGCGGCGAGAGCGAGCGCCGCCACTGCGCGCGGGCTCGGCTTCGGCGCCGCCGGCTCGGCGATCTGCGGGCGCTCGCCCTCGAGCCGGAACAGTCCGGCCGTCTGCGCCGCTGCGCCTATGTCGGCGAGAGGGCCGTCATGGAAGATCAGCAGGCCGCCGGTGAGGGCCGCCGGCTCGGCCCGGCTGACGCCGTCGAGCCCGGCGAGCTTGCTCGCGACATCGGCGAAGAATGTCTCGTCGCCGCGCCTTTGCGCGAGGCGCAGGCGCGTGCGTCCCTCCATCTGATGCGCGATGATCGCGACCGGAAGCGCCTCACTCATGCTCTCCCCCGGCGCGCGCTCGCTTGATCGCGGAGAGATCGATCGTTTCCGCGGAGGCGCCCGCTTCCCTCCGGCCGGCCTCGATGATGGCGCGGGCGCGCTCCTCGGCGGCGGCGATCGCTTCGGCGAGTCTGTCGCTCTGCGGCTCGCCGGCCGATTCGGCATAGAGCGCGCGCACGGCGGCGGCGATCTCGGCGCGGCGCACCAGCTCCGCATTGCGCTCCTGCGCGGCCTTCTGCGCATCGGCGCGGATCGTCGCGGCGACAGTCGCCGTTCGCTCCTCCACGACCTCGGCGGTCGCTTCCGCGAACAAATCCTCGGCCTGCTCCACCAGCTCCGCCTGGCGCACGCGGGCTTCGTGGAGCGCCGCCAACGCCGCCTTGATCGCCGCTTTGGCGCCGGGGCGCGCGGCCTCCGCCATTTCCTTTCCGCCGAGCGCGACGGCTGCCGCGCCGGCGACGGCTCCCAGAGCAAAACCCGCCAAAGGCCACATGAGCGTTCCTCCACCGTGGGGCGATTCTACCGTTTCATCGCCTCAGAGACAGCTCGCGCTTCGCCGGATCCTCGGCCTCGATCTGCTGCGGCGCCGCGATCGACGTCGATGCTTTCACACCGTCTCGCGACATATCTCTGCCCGGCGTCCTCGAACCCCAGTCCTCGAACCCCGAGAGCTCACAATGCAGCCCTTCGTCTGGCGATTGTCGGAGCCGTCGTTCTTCGGGCTCGCGCTGCAGGTCGCGGGCGTCAATTTCCTGCTTTCCGGCGACAATGTCGTCGCGATCACACTCGCCGCGCGCGAGCTCCCTTTGCGTCGGCGACGCTGGGGCATGGCGCTGGGCGTCGGCGTCGCCGTCCTCTTGACGGCTTTTTTTATCGCCATCGTGTCGTTTCTGATGCGCATTCCCTTCTTGCGGCTCCTGGCCGGCGCCGCGCTCCTGCAAATCGCCTTTCATCTAGGGCTGCCGAATCGAGACGGCGACCAACGCGCCATCTCCGGCGACGGCGTGATCCGAGCGGCCCGCGCGATCGCCGTCGCCACTCTGGTGATGAGCCTCGACAATGTGATCGCGATCGCGGCCGTCGCGCGCGACGATCTCGCGGCGATAGTCTTCGGGCTCCTCCTCAGCATTCCCCTGGTGGTTGTCGGCGCCGAAGCGCTCGCCGTCCTGTTCGATCGATTTCCCGCGCTCGCTCTGCCGGGCGCTGGGCTGCTCGGATGGATCGCCGGCGAGACAATCGCCACGGATCCGGCCGTCACCCAAGTCGTCGAGGCGACGCTCGGATCCGCGGCTGCGCCCGGGGTCGGCTTCACAGGCGCCATGGCCGGCGCCGGCGCCGTTTTATTCGCGCGATCGCCGTCGATCCTCAAAGCGCGCTGACCGCTCGCCGATCGGGAAATATGCTATGCTTTGTCGGTGAGCGCCCTCTGACGAGCAGGATCGATTTGCGCCTGATGTTCCGAAATATCCTGACGGCTTCCCTCCTCGCCGCGCTCTGCGCGCCGGCGCAGGCGGCCGACCGCATCCGCCTCGCTCTGCAGAAGACCGGCACGGGCGCCTGGGAGATCGCGGTGGTGCGCGCGCTCGGGCTCGATAAGGAGGCGGATCTCGAGCTCGAGGTCGCCGAGCTCGCCAGCACCGACGCCGCCAAGATCGCGATCCAGAACGGCGCCGCCGACATTGTCGTCTCCGATTGGCTGTGGGTGGCGCGCCAGCGCGGCGACGGGGCGCGGCTCACCCTTTCTCCCCATTCCAGCGCCATCGGCGCCGTGATGGCGAAGAACGCCGCCATCCACAGCGTCGCCGATCTTTCGGGCAAGACGCTCGGCGTCGCCGGCGGGCCGCTCGACAAGGCCTGGCTGCTGCTGCGCGCCTATGCGCTGCGGCAGGGCGTCGATCTCACGAAATCCGCGACCATCGTCTATGGCGCGCCGCCGCTCATCGCGGAGAAGGCGGCGCAGGGCGAGCTCGACGCCGCGCTGGTCTTCTGGAATTTCGCCGTCGATCTCGAGGCGCGCGGCCTCTCTCGCGTCCTCGACATGCGGGACGTCGAGACAGCGCTCGGCGCGACGGCGGCGCCGATCGTCACCGGCTATGTGTTCGACGAGCGCTTCGCCGCTGCGAACGGGCCGGCGCTGGCCCGCTTCCTCGCTGTGGCGGCGAAGACCAAGCGCTTGATCGTGAGCTCGGGCGCCGCCTGGAACATCGCCGCGGCGCAAATCCGGACGAGCGATGCGGCGACCCTCGCCCTCTATCGTAAGCACTATGCGGAAGGGATTCCGAGCCGCAGCCTCGAGGAGGAGCGCCGCGACGCCGCCGCGCTCTATGCGACCCTCGCGCAGATCGGCGGGACGGCGCTGGTCGGCAGAGCGACGACATTGCCGGCGGGCACGTTCTACGAGGCGGCTTCGCCGGGCGTGAGATGATCCGTCTCGCTTCCGCCGCTCTGCTGCTGCTGTGCTGGCAGGCGGCGGCGTTCTTCGCCGATCCGCGCCTGCTGCCCGGCCCCGCGCCGGTGTTCGCGGCGATGCTCGAGCAGGCGCAGTCCGGCGCGCTGTTTTCCAATCTCGCCGCGACGCTCGGGCGCGTCGCCGCCGCCTTTCTTCTCGCCATGAGCCTCGGCTCGGCGCTCGGCTACGCCATGGGCCGGCGCGCGCTCGTCGACCGGCTGCTCGACCCCTGGGTGGTGGTGCTGCTCAATCTGCCGGCGCTCGTCGTCATCGTGCTCGCTTATCTCTGGGCCGGGCTCACCGAGGCGGCGGCGATCGGCGCCGTGGCGCTGAACAAGCTGCCCAACGCCATCGTGGTGATGCGCGAAGGCGCGCGGTCGCTGGACGCGCGGCTCGATGAGATGGCTGAGGCGTTCCGCTTCTCGCCGGCGACGCGGCTGCGCCATGTGGTGGCGCCGCAGCTCGCGCCCTATATCGCCGCTTCGACGCGCTCCGGCCTCTCGCTCGTCTGGAAGATCGTGCTGGTGGTGGAGCTGATCGGCCGCTCCAATGGCGTCGGCTTCGAGATCAATATGGCGTTTCAGCTTTTCGACGTGCGTTTGCTGCTCGCTTATGCGATCCCCTTCGTCCTCCTGATGCTCGGCGTCGAAACGCTTCTGGTGCAGCCTCTCGAACGACATGTCTCACGATGGCGCCGCAGCCCTGCTCGAGGTCAGGGTCACATCTAAGGACCATGTGACGGCCGGCGGCCGCCCGCAGCGCGTCCTGCAAGATCTGCAATTCACTCTGCCGATGGGGCGCGCCGGCGCGGTGGTGGGGCCGTCGGGCTGCGGCAAGACCACGCTGCTGCGGCTCATCGCCGGCCTCGACGCGCAATATGAGGGCGCCATTCGCCTGCCGGCGGGCGGGCGGCTCGGCATGGTGTTCCAGGAGCCGCGCCTCCTGCCCTGGCGCAGCGTCGTCGACAATCTGCGCATCGCCGCGCCGCAGGCGCGCGAGGAGACGATCGCGGCTCTGCTCATGCGGCTCGGCCTCGCCGAGCACGCCGGGCATTTTCCCGGCGAATTGTCGCTCGGCCTCGCCCGCCGCGTCGCGCTGGCGCGGGCGCTGGCGATCGAGCCCGATCTTCTGCTGATGGACGAGCCCTTCGTCTCGCTCGACGCGATGCTGGCGCGCGAGCTGCGCGGAGAGATCGCGGCGCTGATCGACGAGAGACGCGTGACGACGCTGATCGTCACCCATGACATTCGCGAGGCGATCGAGCTCGCCGATCGCGTGTTCCTGCTGTCGACGCGCCCCGCGCGCGTTTTCACCACGCTGGAGATCGCAACGCCGCGCCGCGCGCTGACGAAAGCCGCCGCCGACGCGCTGCAAAGCGAGGCGGAGGCGGCGATCGAGGCGATGCGCGCGCATGGCGGAATGCGAGCCTGAAGGCTCGTGGTCCAGGGGCCGCGCTCGGACCGCGAGCCTTCAGGCTCGCATCCTCACGCCGAGTCAGCCCGCCGGAATGGTCGCCTCCTCGATGAGATCACTCCCTCCCATCTGCGTCTCGAACAGACGGCGATAAATCCCATCCGGCAGACGCAGCAGTTCCGCGTGCGATCCGTCCTCGACGATGCGGCCGTGATCGAACACGAGAATGCGATCGAGACGCTGCACCGTCGACAGCCGATGCGCGACGACGATCGTCGTGCGGCCCGCCGACAATTGCTCGATCGCGGCGCGGATATGAAATTCCGACACCGAATCGAGCGAGGAGGTCGCCTCGTCCAGCACCAATATCGGCGTATCGGCGAGAATGGCGCGGGCGATGGCGACGCGCTGGCGCTCGCCGCCCGAGAGCTTCACGCCGCGCTCGCCGACCAGCGTCTCGTACGCGTCCGGCAGACGCTCGATGAACATGTCGGCATGAGCGAGACGCGCCGCCTCGGCGATCTCGTAAGGCGCGGCGTCCGGCCGTCCATAGGCGATGTTCTCGCCGAGCGGGCGATGAAACAGGATCGGCTCCTGCGCGACGATGCCGATGGCGCGGCGCAGAGAATCCTGCGTCACCTGCGCAATGTCCTGCCCGTCGACCAAGATGCGTCCCGCGTCGAGGTCGAACTGGCGTTGCAGCAGCTTGACGAAAGTGGTCTTGCCGGCGCCAGAGGCGCCGACGAGGCCGATGCGCTCGCCGGCGCGGATCGTGATCGAGAAATCCTCATAGAGCGGCTTGCGGGCGGCCGGATAGCTGAAGCGCACGCGATCGAAGACGATCTCGCCGCGCGTCACCGCGAGCGGCCGCGCGCCCGGCGCGTCCACCACTTCCGGCTCGGCGGCGGCGAAGGCGACCACATCCTCCATCTCGTTCACCGCCCGCTGCAGATTGCGCACATGCTCGCCAATGTCGCGCAGGTAGCCGTTGATGAGGCCCTGTATGCCGATGAGGCTCACGACGTCGCCGGTCGTCATCTGCCCTTCGGACCACAGCGACAGGCCGCAGCCGAGCAGCGTCGCCTGCATGACGATGAGCACCATCGCTTGCAGCAGGCCGACGGTGGAGCCGCGATACCAGGAAATGAGCGTGCGCTTCGTCCATTGCGCGACCAGCGCCGCGAAGCTCTCGTCCTCGCGCGGCTCGGCGGCGAAGCCTTTGACGATCTGATTGCCGGTGATGGAATCGGCGAGCCGCGCGCTCACCGCCGAATCGAGCGCCTGCGAAATCTGCGCGGCGGGGCTGATCCAGCCGAGCGACAGGCCGACGCCGATCGCCAGGAAGAAGGCGATGCCGATGGCGACGACGACGCCGAGCAGCGGCCAGCGCCAGGACAGCAGGCCGGTGATGGCGACGATGACCGTCGCGGCCGGCAGAATGCCGAAGATCAGCGTGTCGGTGAGGGAGTCGAAGGACCACATGCCGCGCGCGATCTTGCGCACCGTGGCGCCGGCGAAGGCGTTGGCGTGCCAATCCGCCGAAAAGCGCTGCACACGGGCAAAAGCGTCGCGCACCAGCGCCGCCATGCCATGCGCCGCCACATGGCAGACCGAGAAGGCGACGAAATTGCGCAGCGTGTGAAACAGCAGCACCGTGCCGAGAAAGGCGCCGAGCGCGGCGAGCGCGGGGCCGAGCGCGCGCGGCTCGGCGGCGACGGCGTCGGCGAGCCGGCCGGAGGCCACCGGCACAAAGACGTCGACGACATTGGAGACGAGGCGCGCCGCCAGCATCAAGGCGAGCAGGCGGGGCGACAGGAGCCAATAGGCGGCGGCGAAACGCAGAGTCTGCCAATAAGCGGTCATGGTCGCGCGGAACGCGCCGGCGCTCCGCTCCCTCGAGAAGAAGAATGGACGACGCGGGAGGCGTCGGGGCTCGTTCCGGGAGGGCTGGCGTCGCAATGGCGTCAGATCGAAGGACGCGGCGGGAGCCTGAGAAGAGCCCGGAACACTGCCGGGCTCGGCGCCTGAACGATCAGGCTCGGCCCGGGGAATGACGAGACATGACGATTTTCATCATGGCGACTCCCCGTTTCGAGTGACGCGGGCCGCGCCCGCGGCTGCGGATATTGCGGTGCAATATAGCGTGACTATTGGAACGAAACGGGGCGGCTGTCAACCGGGAGGTGGGTTTTTGGGTGGCGCCGACGCTGGGCGGTTGGAGTCCACTTTTGACCCGAAAGCGACATTCCTGGAAGCGATCCTGCTTTAGCGAGGGTTGAGACGATCGCTCATAGTGGTATCGCCAGCTTGGCGAAGAGGTCCGGGAAGTCCTTGGCCACAGGTGTCGCATAGCGGCGCTCCATCCCGATGAAGGGGATACGGACTATGGGCATCGCTGCCGATTGGATGTCGAAGCCGTAACCCTCACCGCCGCCATTAGAACCAAACAGGAGGATGTCGGGGGCGTATTTTTCGACCTCATATCCACGATTGAAGTCGGCAAGCTCCTCGGCTTTCCAGAAGATGATATAGTTGCCGCCGATAAATCCTTCGCCGCCATTATGCTGGCGAAGGAAGTCAAGATAATCGCTCGGAAGCGCTATGCCTAATCTTGCAGAAAGACCATCGGTTACGCTGACATCGGCCGGCGCGTCAAGATGCCCTTCTGTCAGATTGTATGTCATTAGTTCCATCTGTTCGTTGCGCCGATTGTGTCCGAGATGTCTCTGAAAAATGCGTAACCTGTCGAAGGTGTAGGTTATGGGCAAGATGGCTTTGTTTAGCCGGGTAGGTAGCGCTGACGCCGAATTTCATCGGCAGAATTTCATGCACGTCGACTTGCTGTCCAACAAGTCCTCGCTCCCTGTGAATCGTTATATGGAGCCTTTGGGCGAATGACTGCTCCTGGCGCATCGGAGAAACCCGAACCGTCCCGCTCCCCTCGCCGCACATTCAGCGCGCGTCCTTCGGCCCGCCGTCCTGCCCGGTCGGCGCGGGGCGCGGTCGCGCGGCCTTGCGGCGGAGCAGATTGGCGCGCAGCGCGGCGGCGAGCGCCTCCGCATTCTTCTGGCCCGTATTCTTCCGTCCTTGGGCGGGCGGCTTCGCGCCCTTGTCGTCCTTCGCCATTTCGTCCCCTCCCGCCCGGCGAGTGTGGCGCCCGGCGGGCGCCTGTCAAGGCTCGACATGCGGCTCGACACGCCGCTTGACTCTCGTCCGGGACCGAGTCAGCATGAGAACAAATATCGAACATGAGGGGCCGAAGAACCGATGTCGCAGGGCGGCGTTTCGGAACGGATCGTCTTTTTGCGTCGCCAGATCGCCGCGCTCGCGGGCGAGGGCGGGCGGGAGGCGGAGCCGCGTCCGCCCTCCGGGGCGGAGCCCGCCGATCTCGAGCGGCTGTTCGCGCATTGCCGCCGCGGCGCCTGTGAGATCGTGCCGGCGCGGCCCAAGGACGCCGCGGCGGCCGCGGGCTTCGCCTTCGCGCTGGCGCTGCGCTGCGCCCGGCTGCGGCCGCAGGCGGGAATCGTCTGGATCGCCGAGGACATGGTCGCGCGCGAGATCGGCCTGCCCTATGGGCGCGCCCTGCAGGCGGCGGGCCTCTCCCCCGAGCGTCTGGTGCTGGCGCGCACGCGCCGCCCGCGCGACACTTTCTGGGCCATGGAGGAGGCGCTGAAGAGCGCGCCGGCGGCGGTCGTCGCCGAGAGCTGGGCCGAGGCGGGCGCCTATGGCCTCGCCGCCTCGCGGCGCCTCGTCCTCGCCGCGCGGCGGAGCGGGAGCGCCGGCCTGCTGCTGCTGCCGCGCGTCGAGGCGCTGCGTCTTGCGAGCGCCGCCGAGGCGCGCTTCGAGATCGCCGCCTCCCTCGCTCCGCGGCGCGAGAGCGCGGCGCGGCCGCCGCCCGGGCCTCGCGTCTTTCGCCTGCGCGTCGTCAAGGCGCGCGGCCTCGTCGGCGCCTTCGATCCGCAGGTCTGGCGCGACATCGTCTTCGATCCTGAGAGAGCCGAGTTCCGCCATGCGCTGCCTCGCTTTGTTCCTGCCGCGCCTTCCGACCGACCGGATTTTGCGCGCACGCGCGCGCTCTGACGAGGACGCGCCCTTCGCCCTCTTCGCCGAGGGCAAAGGCGGCGAGCGCCTGACCGCCGTCGACGCGCGCGCCGAGCGGGCCGGGCTCGCCCCCGGAATGGCGGTCGCCGACGCCCGCGCCATGCGCCCGGCGCTGCGGCTCGCACCGGCCGACCCGGCGGCCGACGCCGCTTTGCTCGCAAAAATCGCCGATTGGTGCCGGCGCTTCACCCCGCTCGCCGCGACCGATCCGCCGGACGGCGTCCTCATGGATGTGACCGGCGCCGCGCATTTGTTCGGCGGCGAGGCCGCCCTGCTGGCCGAGGCCGAGCGCCGCCTCGCCGCCCAGGGGTTTTGCACGCGAGGCGCGCTGGCTCCGGGGCCGGCTCTGGCCGGCGCTCTGGCGCGCTTCGCCGGCGCGACGCGGGTTGCGGCCGAGGCGTCGCCGGCGGAGATCGAGGCGCTCGCCGCGCGCCTGCCGGTCGCGGCGCTGCGCCACGACGAGACGGCGCGCCGCCGCATGGAGCGCGCCGGCCTGCGCACGCTCGGCGATCTGCTGTCGCGGCCGCGCGCGCCGCTCGCCGCCCGTTTCGGGCCGGAGGCGATGGCGCGGCTCGACGCCATCGCCTGCCGGCGGCGCGAGCCGATCTCGCCGCGTTTCGAGGCCCCGGATTTCATGGCCGAGCGCCGCTTTCCCGAGGGGCTGACGCGGCGCGAGGACATAGAGCGGACCCTCGCGATTCTGGCGCGCGAGCTCTGCCTGCTGCTGGAGCGCCACGGCGCCGGCGCGCGCCATGTCGCGGCCGATTTCTACCGCGTCGACGGCGCGGTCGCCCATATAGAGACGGGGACCAGCCGGCCGTTGCGCGATCCGGGGCTCATCGCCCTGCTGCTGCGCGAGCGCCTCGCCGTCCTCGCCGAGGAGGGGCTCGACACGGGCTATGGTTTCGACGTGATCCGGCTCGGCGCCACGCGGACCGAGCTCTGCGCGACGCCGCAGGCCGATCTCGGCCTCGCTCCCGAGGCGGAGGGCGCCGGCGCCGACCTTTCCGATCTCGTCGACCGGCTCGGCGCGCGGCTCGGCCTGCGCCGCGTGCTGCGTCTCTATCCGCAGGCCAGTCATATTCCCGAGCTCGCGGTCGCCGCCCTTCCCGCCGCCGCGCCGCCGCCTGCGCGCGTCGCCGCGGCGCCGGCGCCGGCGCGGCCTCTGCGTCTGCTCGAGCATCCCGAGCCGATCGAGGCCGTCGCGCCGATGCCGGACGGGCCGCCGCTGCGTTTCCGCTGGCGGCGCGCGTTGCACGAGCTCGCGGCCTATGAGGGGCCGGAGCGCATCGCCCCGCAATGGTGGAGCGCGCCCCAGGATGAGGAGACGCGCGACTATTTTTATGTGGAAGACCGCGAGGGCCTGCGTTTCTGGTTGTTCCGCAAAGGCTTGTCCGGTCATGATAGCGCTCGTCCACGCTGGTTCATGCATGGCCTGTTCTGACCCTTCGCCGGCCCGCCGGGCCGGCCTCGTCATCTTGTCGTCATGGTTCGGCGGGAAACCGAACCTCCCCACGCCGCGACGTTGCTTCGGCTGCGTCTCGTCTCGGGGCCGCACGGCTTTAAAAAAAGCGGGATCGAAAATCCTATGAATGGACGCCGAGAGGCCCGCCGGCCGATATTGAACGCTTCCGCCCGCCGCCGCATCGAAGAAGCTTCCGCGCATTTTCGCCGGCAGCTCGAAGCGCGCGAGAAAGCGAAGCGCTCGCAGGACGAGGCGAACGAGGCCGCGGCGCCGAAAGTAAGCGAGCCGAAGACCTTTCCTGATCTCGTCGAGACGGCGCGCCGGCGTCTCGCGCCCAATCTCGGCAAGGCGCTCGCCGGCGTCGCCAGCCTCGCCGTCTTCGCGCTGGCCGGCTTCAGCCTGGCCGGCGTCGTCTCGAGCCTCAAATTCTCCGACGTGCGCGCCGCCATCGGCGCGACCAGCGCCGAGCAGGTGCTCGGCGCGCTGCTGCTCACCGCGCTCTCCTATCTCGCGCTCACCGGCTATGACGCGCTGGCGCTGCGCCAGCTCGGCCTGCGCGTGCGCTACCGGATCGCCGCGCTCGCCTCTTTCACCAGCTACGCCTTCTCCTTCAATCTGGGCTTTCCGGTCGTCACCGCCGCGGCGGTGCGCTATTGGATCTATTCGCGCGTCGGCGTCGGCGCCGTGCAGGTCGCCAATGTCACGGTGATCGCCGGCGTCACCTTCTGGCTCGGCATGGCCTCGGTGGTCGGGGTCGGCCTCGTGGCGCGGGCCGGAGAGCTCGGCGCGATCGACAAATTGCCGGCCTTTCTCAATGTCGCGCTCGGCCTCCTCGTCTGCGCCGGCGTCGGCTATTACCTCGTCTGGGTGGCGCTGCGTCGGCGGCGCGTGCGCCTGCGCGGCCATATGTTCGAGCTGCCGGGCTTCGTTCCCTCGCTCGGCCAGACCGTTCTCGGCGTCGTCGACCTGTGCTGCGCCGCCGCCGCGCTCTACCTGCTGCTGCCGCAGGAGACGAATCTCGACTTCTTCACCTTCGCCTGCGTCTATGTGTTCGCCTGCGTCCTCGGCGTCGTCAGCCATGCGCCGGGCGGCATCGGCGTGTTCGAGGCGACGATGCTGCACGCGCTGCCGAGCCATTCGCAGGAGAGCCTGCTCGCCTCCCTGCTGCTGTTCCGCGTGCTCTATTATTTCCTGCCCTTCATCCTCGCGCTGGCGCTGCTGGGCGCGGACGAGGGCTCGCGCCGCTGGCACAGCCTGCGCGAGACCATCAACCGCATCATGGAGGCCCGCGAGTAGCGGGCTCGGCGCCGCGACCAGCAGAGCGAGCCGGACGGTTCGCGGTCCAGGGACGCAGCCCGCCCCACGCCCGCGCTCGACTGAGAGAAACAATGTCCGATCTGCGCCGCCGCTATCAGGGAGAAGCCCTTCTCGGCCTCGTCATCGACGCGCTTCCGGAGGCGGTCTTCGTCATCGATTCCGAGGCGCGCATCGTCGCCGCCAATCGCTCCGCGCGCTCGGTGCTGCCGTCGCTGCGCGTCAATGATCCGCTGGCGCGCAGCCTGCGCTCGCCCGATGTGCTCGACGCGCTCGAGCGCGTGCTGCGCGGCGGCGCGCCGGAGAAGGTGATCTGGGTCGAGCGCCTGCCGGTCGAATGCTGGTTCGAGGTGCATATCGCGCCGCTGCGCCTCGATGGCTATGAGAACGCCGCGGTGGCGAGCCTGCGCGACTTGACCGAATCGCGCCGCGTCGAGCGCATGCGCGTCGATTTCGTCGCCAACGCCAGCCATGAGCTGCGCACGCCGCTCGCCTCGCTGCTCGGCTTCGTCGAGACCCTGCAAGGCCCGGCGCGCGACGACGCCAAGGCGCGCGAGCGTTTCCTCTCGATCATGCGCGAGCAGGCGCAGCGCATGTCGCGGCTCGTCGACGATCTCTTGTCGCTCTCGCGCATCGAGCAGCATCTGCATCTGCGCCCCGACACGCCGGTCGATCTCGCCATTCTCGTCGCCCATATCGTCGACACGCTCGGGCCTATGGCCGAGGACAGCGGGATCGAGCTGAAGCTCGACGCCACTGGCCCGGTCGTCGTTCCCGGCGATCGCGACGAGCTCGCCCGCGTCGCGGAAAATCTGATCGAGAATGCGATCAAATATGGAGCCGGCCCGGTCGAAATCTCGCTCGCGCCGCTCGGCGCCTCGGCCGTCTTCTCGGTGCGCGACCACGGCCCTGGAATCTCGCCGGAACATCTGCCGCGCCTCACCGAGCGCTTCTATCGCGTCGATGCGGGCAAGAGCCGCGCCAAGGGCGGCACCGGCCTCGGCCTCGCCATCGTCAAGCACATCGTGGCTCGCCACCGTGGCCGCCTCGCCATAGATTCAGCGCCGGACAAAGGCGCCACCTTTCGTGTCTTCTTGCCCCTCGCCGAGGCGGAAAAAGCCGATGGCGTTTGATAGTTACCGATATATTTCAGTAGACTATGTGTGTCATCTAACTGTCATATAACTGTCATAAAAGACGCGTTGCGAGAGACTAGTTTGCGCGTCGCCGGGGCGCAGGACGCGCGCCGCCCTCAAGTGAGCCTCGAGTTCGAAAGAGACAAAGATGATCTTCAAATTCTTCAACCGGATCGCTCTGGCGGCGACCGTGGCTCTCGCCACGGCGAGCGCGGCTGTCGCGGTCGACATCTCCGGCGCGGGCGCGACCTTCCCCTATCCGATCTACGCCAAATGGGCGGACACCTATAAGAAGGAGACCGGGGCCGGCCTCAACTATCAGTCGATCGGCTCGGGCGGCGGCATCAAGCAGATCAAGGCGCGCACGGTGACCTTCGGCGCTTCCGACCAGCCGCTCAAGGCCGAGGATCTCGAGGCCGCCGGCCTCGTGCAGTGGCCGCAGGTGATCGGCGGCATCGTTCCGGTCGTCAATCTCGACGGCGTGAAGTCGGGCGACCTCGTGCTCGACGGCCAGACCCTCGCCGCCATCTTCCTCGGCGAGATCGTCAAATGGGACGACGCTGCGATCAAGAAGCTGAACCCCAAGCAAAAGCTGCCCTCGACCGCGATCGCCGTCGTGCATCGCTCGGACGGCTCGGGCACGACCTTCAACTTCACCAATTATCTGTCCAAGGTCAGCGCCGACTGGAAGGCCAAGGTCGGCGAGAACGCCTCGGTCGAGTGGCCGGTCGGCATCGGCGCCAAGGGCAATGAAGGCGTCGCCAACAATGTCGCCAACACCAAGGGCGCGATCGGCTATGTCGAATACGCCTACGCCAAGCAGAACAAGCTGACCTTCACCAAGCTCGTCAACAAGGACGGCAAGGCCGTCGCGCCGACGACGCCGACCTTCCAGGCGGCCGCCGCCAACGCCGACTGGGCCAATGCGCCGGGCTTCTATCAGATCCTCACCGACCAGCCGGGCGCCCAGTCCTGGCCGATCACCGCCGCGACCTTCATTCTGCTGCCCAAGCAGCCGCAGGACGTCGCCGCCGCGGGCGAGGCGCTGAAGTTCTTCGGCTGGGCCTTCGCCAAGGGCGGCAAGGCGGCAGAGGAGCTCGACTATATTCCGATGCCGGCCGGCGTCGTGGCTCTGATCAAGAAGAGCTGGGCGCATGTCACCGATGCGAGCGGCAAGCCGCTGGCGTCGAACTGATCGTCGCGCCGCCCGGCGGGATCGCTCCCGCCGGGCGGCGCCCATTGGCCAGTCGAGCGAGACGGAATCTCGAGGGCGCTGTCGCGCCGAACGATGCGGCGGACCGGAAGTCGCGCTATCGAGAGATCGGGCGATTTCCGGCCCCCTGGAGCGTGCAATGGACGTCGGCTTCCACCGCCAAACGAGAGACGACAGCGTGTCAGACCTGGCAATCGTGGCGGCGCCGCCTCGCGCCGCCGAAGTCGAGCGCGGCAAAGTTCTGCGCCGCATGGCTCTCTTCGATTTCTTCTTCCACAATCTCACGCGCTCGGCGGCGATCCTCGTCCTGCTGATCCTCGGCGGCGTGATCTTTTCGCTGATCTACGGCTCCCTGCCGGCGATCCGCGCCTTCGGCCTCGGCTTTCTGACGACCGAATCGTGGAACCCCGTCACCGAGAAGTTCGGCGCTGTGGCGCCGATCTACGGCACTCTGGTCACCTCCACGATCGCCATGATCATCGCCGTGCCGCTCGGGCTCGGCATCGCCATCTTCCTCACCGAGCTGTGCCCGCACGCGCTGCGTCGCCCGATCGGCGTCGCCATCGAGCTGCTCGCCGGCATTCCCTCGATCATCTACGGCATCTGGGGCCTGTTCGTGCTCGCGCCCTTCCTGCAGCAGCATGTGCAGCCGGCGTTGATCTCGCTGACCGGCGACATTCCGGTGCTGTCGAGCCTCTTCGCCGGCCCGCCCTATGGCATCGGCATGCTGACCGCGGGGTTCATCCTCGCCATCATGGTGCTGCCCTTCATCACCTCCATCTCGCGCGACGTGTTCGACACCGTGCCGCCCGTGCTCAAGGAAGCGGCCTCCGGCGTCGGCTGCACCACCTGGGAGGTGATGCGCTATGTCGTCATTCCCTACACGCGCGTCGGCGTCATCGGCGGCGTGATGCTCGGCCTCGGCCGCGCGCTCGGCGAGACGATGGCCGTGACCTTCGTCATCGGCAACGCCCACCGTGTGTCGAGCTCGCTGCTCGCGCCGGGCACGACGATCTCGGCGACCATCGCCAATGAATTCACGGAAGCGGTCGGCGACGTCTACACTTCCGCGCTGATCGAGCTCGGCCTCATCCTCTTCGTCATCACTTTCTTCGTGCTGGCGGCGGCGCGCTTCATGCTGATGCGCATCGAGCAGAAATCGGGAGCCTGACCCCTTGTCGCTCTATTCCCACCGACGCCGCGTCGACGTCGTCGCCAAGGCGATGTGCTGGGCCGGCACCTTGTTCGGGCTGGCCTGGCTCGTGCTGATCCTCGGCGCCTTGATCTATGAGGGCGCGCGCGGGCTGACGCCCGCCGTCTTCACCGAGATGACGCCGCCGCCGGGCGCGACCGGCGGCCTGCTCAACGCCATCGCCGGCTCGCTGGTGATGACGGTCATCGGCGTCGTCGTCGGCACGCCGCTCGGCATGCTCGCCGGCACCTATATGGCCGAATATGGCCGCTATTCGAAGCTCAGCATGGTGGTGCGCTTCATCAACGACATTCTGCTCAGCGCGCCGTCGATCGTCATCGGCCTGTTCGTCTACACGGTGGTGGTGGCGCGTGTCGGGCATTTCTCCGGCATCGCCGGCGCGCTCGCGCTCGCCGTGCTCGTCGTGCCGGTGGTCGTGCGCACCACGGAGGACATGCTGCTGCTGGTTCCGGGACCGCTGCGCGAGGCGGCGGCGGCGCTCGGCCTGCCGCGCTCGCATATGCTGCTGCGCGTCGCCTATCGCGCCGCCAAATCCGGCATCGTCACCGGCGTCCTGCTCGCGGTCGCCCGCGTCTCCGGCGAAACGGCGCCGCTTCTGTTCACCTCGCTCAACAACCAGTTCTGGAGCACCGATCTCAACGCTCCCTTGTCGAGCCTTCCCGTCGTCATCTTCCAATTCGCGCTCTCACCCTACAAGGACTGGCAGCAGCTGGCCTGGACCGGCGCCCTGCTGGTCACGATCGCCGTTCTGCTCCTGTCGATCACAGCGCGCGCTCTCAGCAGCGGAGGAAAGCACAAATGACCGCCATGCCGGTGATCGAAACCAAAACCTCCACCAAGGTCTCGGTGCGCGATCTGGACTTCTATTACGGCCAGTCGCATGCGCTGAAGAAGATCTCGCTGCCGCTCTACACCCATAAGGTGACGGCCTTCATCGGCCCGTCGGGTTGCGGCAAGTCGACGCTGCTGCGCGTTCTGAACCGCATGTACGACCTCTATCCCAGGCAGCGCGCCGAGGGCGAGGTGCTGCTCGACGGTGAGAATATTCTCGACCCGAGCGTCGACCTCAATCTCCTGCGCTCGCGCGTCGGCATGGTGTTCCAGAAGCCGACGCCGTTCCCGATGTCGATCTACGACAATATCGCTTTCGGCATCCGTCTCTATGAGAAGCTCTCGCGCAGCGAGCTCGACGGACGCGTCGAGGCGGCGCTGCGCGGCGCGGCGCTGTGGGACGAGGTGCGCGACAAGCTCAATTCGAGCGGCCTCGGCCTCTCGGGCGGCCAGCAGCAGCGATTGTGCATCGCCCGCACCGTCGCCATCCACCCGGAGGTGATCCTGTTCGACGAGCCCTGCTCGGCGCTCGATCCGATCTCCACCGCGAAGGTCGAGGAGCTGATCGACGAATTGTCGGAGCGCTACACGATCGCCATCGTCACCCACAACATGCAGCAGGCGGCGCGCGTCTCGGATTTCACCGCCTTCATGTATCTCGGCGACCTCGTCGAATTCGGCGAGACCAACACTCTGTTCACCGCGCCGCAGAGCAAGAAGACGCAAGACTATATCACCGGCCGTTTCGGCTGACGCGCGCGCCGCGCGGCGCATGAGGACGAGACCATGAGCGAACATATCGTCAGTTCCTACGACCGGGATCTCGAGGCGCTCGGCCGCCGGATCGCCGAGATGGGCGGCATCGCCGAGAAAATGCTGGGCGAGGCGATGGACGCCCTCGCCAATTTCGACACCGAGCTCGCGCACCGCGTCGTCGCCACCGACACGCGGCTCGACGCGCTGCAGCGTGAGATCGAAGAGAGCGCCATCCTCACCATCGCGCGGCGGCAGCCGCTCGCCGTCGATCTGCGCGAGTGCATCGCGGCGATGCGCATCGCCGCTGATCTCGAGCGCGTCGGCGACCTCGCCAAGAGCATCGCCAAGCGCACGGTGAAGATATTGGCCGAGGCGCGCGTGCCGCGCGCCATCATCGGGCTGAAGACGATGGCGGAGGTCGCCTCGTTGCAGCTCAAGGACGTGCTCGACGCCTATGCGCAGCGCGACGTCGAGCGCGCCAAGGCGGTGTGGGCCAATGACGTGGAGCTCGACGCGCTCGAGGACTCGGTGTTCCGCGATCTTCTCACCTTCATGATGGAGGATCCGCGCAACATCTCCTTCTGCACGCATCTCCTGTTCTGCTCGAAGAATATCGAGCGGATCGGCGATCACACCACCAATGTGGCGGAGACGATCGTCTATCTCGTCACCGGCGAATCCATGCCGACCGAACGGCCCAAGGGCGGCAGGCCGGCGACGCCGTCCGATGACACGAAAGAGCAGACGCCATGAACGAAGTCCGCGTCTCGGCGTCGCGCGAGACGCCGAACGACCGGGCGCCGCGCATTCTCGTCGTCGAGGACGAGGCGGCGCTCGCCCTTCTGCTCGCCTATAATCTCGAGTCGGAGGGCTTTCAGGTCGAGCATGTCGAGCGTGGCGACGAGGCGGAGATTCGCTTGTCCGAATCGCTGCCCGATCTCGTCATCCTCGATTGGATGCTGCCGGGCGTCTCCGGCCTCGAGATCTGCCGGCGCCTTCGCGCGCGCGACGACACGCGCACCATGCCGGTCATCATGCTGACCGCGCGCGGCGACGAGAACGAGCGCGTGCGGGGCCTCTCGGTCGGCGCCGACGATTATGTGGTGAAGCCGTTCTCGACGCCGGAGCTGATGGCGCGCGTGCATGCGCTGCTGCGCCGCGCGCGGCCGGAGCGGGTCGCGACGCGGCTGGTCGCCGGCGACATCGACCTCGATCGCGAGACGCGCCGGGTGAAGCGGGCGGGCCGCGAGATTCATCTCGGGCCGACCGAGTTTCGGCTGCTCGAATATCTGATGGAGAAGCCCGGCCGCGTCTTTTCCCGCGCGCAGCTGCTCGACAGCGTCTGGGGTCTCTCGGCCGAGATCGACGAGCGCACTGTCGACGTGCATGTCGGCCGGTTGCGCAAGGCGATCATCCGCGGCCGCGAGAAGGACCCGATCCGCACCGTGCGCGGAACGGGCTATTCCTTCGACGAGACCTTCGGGCGAGGCTGAGCGGCGAAGCAGCTCAGTGGACGAATTCGGCCTGCGTCGAGAGCAGGTCGAAGTGATAGTTCACGCCGGCGCGCATGAAGTGGAAATCGTCGACGCGTCGCGGCGCGGGGAAACGGGGCTGTCCGCCAGCCCCGAAATCGGTGTAGAGATATTCCGCCTTGACCGACCAATCGCGCGCGAAGGCCCATTCGAGGCCGCCGCCCGCGGTCCAGCCGTCGTGCATGCGGTCGCCGTCATGGCCATAGGCGTAGCCGCCGGTTCCAAAGAAGAGGAGATGATCGCTGAAAGGCAGGACGCCGACGCGGCCGCGCGCCGTGCCGAACCAGTCGAACCTCGGCGAGGGGAAACCGTACCGGCCGCTGTCGCCGCCGAGGCTCGTTCCCTGAAAATCCGTCTCGAGACCGACGACGAACAGCGGGCCGAGCCGGTAATTGTAACCGAGCTGCCCGCCGCCGAGGATGCCGCTGCGGTCGAGACCCGACGCCGACAGCCCGGCGCCGAGGTTCAGACCGGCGTAGACACCGCTCCATGCGTAAGCGGGCCGCGCTCCCCCGAACACCGTGGCCTGCGGCGGGAGATCGGCGGCGCGCACGTCGCCGGCGAGAAGCACGAAGGTCGACGCCAGTGCTGAAACGGTTTTCCTCATTCGCAGAGTCCTCTCCCGAAGCCGAGACACCGCTTGTCGCCGAAGCGTGTCTCTCGAATTTGTCGAGGAGTGTCCGGAATGTTTCTCGATAGGGGCGATCTCTAGCTCTAGTGTTTCATGCCTCCCATTCCACCTTTGCCGCCCATGCCGATTTCCATCACGCCTGTCATGGCCTCCTCGGCGGCCTTCTTCTGCTCGTCGGTCAACGTTGCGAACAGCGGCTCCACCGCCGTTCTGATGGCGCGAACCTGATCGAGATGAGCGCTCATATTACGCTCCATCATTTCTAGCTGCTCCAGCACGCCGCCCGTCATCTTATGGTCCTTCGCGGCGGCGCAGAATTGCGCGGTCTTCTGGCCGGCCGCGCGATAGGCGTCGGCGAAGGCATTCCATTGCGGCGCCTGGGCGTCGGTCAATTGCAGCTCTGCCTTAAGATAGGCGAGCCGCCCCTCGACATGGTCCGCGGGACCGCACAGGCGCTTCATCACCATGCCGCCGTGCTTGTCATGTCCCTCGCCCTCGGCGGCTTTGGCCGAGTCGCCATGGTCCATGCCGCCATGGTCCATGCCGCCGCCACCCATGCCGCCATGGCTCATTCCGCCATGACCCATTCCTCCCATTCCGCCCATGCCGCCCATTCCCCCCATTCCGCCCATGCCCCCGCCGCCGCCCTTGCCGTGATCCATGCCGCCGTGATCCATGCCGCCGTGGTTCATGCCGCCATGGCTCTCGCCGCCATGGCTCTCGCCGCCGCTCTGCTCATGGCCGGACATGCCATGGTCGGCGCCGCCGCTCGGCGGCGTGGATTGCCATTGCTGCGCCGACGCCGCTCCGCCGAGGGCCAGCAGCAGAGTCGCGGTCGCCACAGTCCATTTCGAGATCGTCCTCATATCGTCCTCCCTTTTTTGCAATTGCCTCATTCCACCTGGAACTCGCGCATCATCTCCATGTCCTCGTGCTCGAGGATGTGACAGCGATACGTGAAGCGTTCGGACGGCTCGGCGATGCGGACCGGCAGACGAGCTCGATCTCGACATCGGGATGAAAGCCCGGCGACGCCCGATTGGGCGCGCGGCGTGGGATGTCGCGCATGCCCTGCATCGCCTGCGTCGCGCCGGGCAGCCCCAGCGCCGCCGCTCCCGCTCCGGCCTGGAGCAGGAAGCGGCGGCGAGAGGGGGCGGAACCTTGCGTCATGGACTGAACTCCGGCGAGCGCGAGCTCGTTTCAACAGCGTCAGTCTGTGATTTAAGCGTCGGGAGCCGTGTCTTTGACTGTGGCATCTTGCCCCAGCGCGGCGGGTGTCTCCGGCCCTTTTTCATTGCCAAGCGCGGCGTCTGCTCTTAATCAGGCGCCGTTCGGGCCTTGCCCGATCTTCGCGACTTACGCCGATTCGTATCGGCGAGTGGGCGCAAAGGAGACGATCATGATCGCCGTGACTTTCCCCGACGGGGCGTCCCGTCAATTCGAGCCGGGCGTCTCCGGCCTCGACATCGCCAAGAGCATCTCCCCTTCCCTCGCCAAGCGCACCGTGGCCATGGCGCTCGACGGAGAGCTGCGCGACCTCGCCGACCCCATCGACCGCGACGCGAAAATCGAGTTCGTCGGCAGAGAGGACCCGCGCGCGCTGGAGCTCATTCGCCATGATTGCGCGCATCTGCTCGCCGAAGCGGTGCAGGAGCTGTTCCCCGGCACGCAGGTCACCATCGGCCCGGTGATCGAGAACGGCTTCTATTACGACTTCTATCGCTCCGAGCCGTTCACGCCGGACGATCTGCCGGCGATCGAGAAGAAGATGCGCGAGATCGTCGCGCGCGACGCCGCGATCACGAAAGAAGTGTGGACGCGCGATCAGGCCAAGACATTCTTCACCGCCAGGGGCGAGGCCTTCAAGCGCGAGCTGATTGAGAGCATTCCCGGCGGCGAAGATTTGAAAATCTATCGCCAGGGCCATTGGCTCGACCTCTGCCGCGGCCCGCATTTGCCGTCGATCGGCAAGGTCGGAACCGCCTTCAAGCTGATGAAGGTGGCCGGCGCCTATTGGCGCGGCGACCACAACAACCCGATGCTCTCGCGCATCTATGGAACCGCCTTCGCCAAGCAGGAGGAGCTGGACGCCTATCTGCATCGGCTCGAGGAAGCGGAGCGGCGCGACCATCGCCGCCTCGGCCGCGAGATGGACCTGTTTCATTTCCAGGAGGAGGGGCCGGGCACGATCTTCTGGCACGAGAAGGGCTGGGCGCTGTTCCAGTCGCTCGTCTCCTATATGCGCCGGCGCCAGAAGGCCGCAGGCTACAAAGAGGTGAACACGCCGCAGGTGCTCGACCGCGCCTTGTGGGAGACGTCGGGTCATTGGCAGACCTATCGCGAGAACATGTTCCTCACCAAGACCGAGGACGAACGCATCTTCGCGCTGAAGCCGATGAACTGCCCCGGCCATGTGCAGATCTTCAAGAACGGGCTGAAGTCGTACCGCGACCTGCCGGTGAAGATCGCAGAATTCGGCATTGTGCATCGCTATGAGCCGTCCGGCGCGTTGCACGGCATGATGCGCGTGCGCGCCTTCACGCAGGACGATGCGCATATCTTCTGCAATGAGGATCAGATCATGGAGGAGGCGTTGAAGATCAACGACCTCATCCTGACGATCTATCGTGACTTCGGCTTCGACGACGTCGTGGTGAAGCTCTCCACGCGGCCGGAGAAGCATGTCGGCTCCGACGAAGCCTGGGCCAAGGCCGAGGCGGCGCTCTACAAGGTGCTCGACGAGCTGAAGGCGCGCGGCCTGAAGACCGGCGTCAATCCGGGCGAGGGCGCCTTCTACGGCCCGAAGCTCGAATATACTCTGCGCGACGCCATCGGCCGCGAATGGCAATGCGGCACGACGCAGGTCGACTTCAACCTGCCGGGCCGATTCGGCGCCTTCTACATCGGCTCGGACAGCGAGAAGAAGACGCCGGTGATGATTCATCGCGCCATGTTCGGCTCGCTGGAGCGCTTCACAGGCATTCTGATCGAGCATTACGCCGGCCATCTGCCCCTATGGCTGTCGCCGTTGCAGATCGTCGTCTGCACCATCACGCAAGATGCGGACGATTATGCCTATGAAGTGGCGGCGGAGGCGCGCAATGTCGGCCTCGCGGTCGATCTCGATCTGCGCAATGAGAAGATCACCTATAAGGTCCGCGAGCATTCGCTCGCCAAGGTCCCGGTGCTTCTCGTCGTCGGCAAGAAGGAGGCGGCCGAGCACACGGTCTCGATCCGCCGGCTCGGCTCGCAGGCGCAAAGCTCCGCGACCCTCGCCGATGCGCTGGCCGCGCTGGCGGAGGAGGCGACGCCGCCGGATGTGAAGGAATAAGGGGCGAGAATGTCGGGTGATCCCTTCTCCCGCTCCGCCGCGGGAGAAGGTGGCCTCGCGAAGCGAGGTCGGATGAGGGCCCGCGCCGTCACGACGATATTGGAAGTCGTAGAGCGCCCTTCCTTTTTTCGCCTCGCTCACCCCGCCTTCTGCTCGATCTCCTCCATATCCTCGTCCGAGAGGCCGAAATGGTGGCCGATCTCGTGCACGAGAACGTGAGTGATCACCTCCTGCAGCGTGTTCTCGCCGTCCGCCCAAAAATCGAGGATCGGGCGGCGGTAGAGCCAGATCATATTGGGAGCCTCGCCGGTGCGCGGCTCCGCGTCTCGTTGCGCGAGGCCCTGGCCGCGGAAGAGGCCTAAGAGATCGAACTCGGTCTCGCACTCCATCTCCTCGAGGACCTCCTCTTCCGGGAAATCCTCGACATGGATCACCAGCCCTTCGCAAAGGCGCGTGAAGCGCGACGGCAGCGCGGCGAAGGCGGCGTCCGCCAGCACCTCGAGATCCTCGAGGGTCGGAGCCCGCAAATCGGCGAGAGCATTGTCGTCGAGCGATGCCATGGCCTATCTCCAGCTGCGCACATCGACGAAATGTCCGGCGATCGCCGCCGCCGCCGCCATCGCCGGCGAGACGAGATGGGTGCGGCCCTTATAGCCCTGGCGGCCCTCGAAATTACGGTTCGAGGTCGAGGCGCAGCGCTCGCCGGGAGCGAGGCGATCCGGGTTCATCGCGAGGCACATGGAGCATCCGGGCTCGCGCCATTCGAAGCCGGCGGCGAGGAAGATCTTGTCCAGCCCCTCGGCCTCGGCCTGCGCCTTGACGAGGCCCGAGCCCGGCACGACCATGGCGTTGACGCGTTCGCTCACCTTCTTGCCGGCGATCATCGCCGCGGCGGCGCGCAGATCCTCGATGCGGCCATTGGTGCAGGAGCCGATGAAGACGCGGTCGATGGCGATGTCGGTCAGTTTTTCGCCGCCCTTCAGGCCCATATAGTCGAGCGCCCGGGCGATGGCGGCGCGCTTGGCCGGATTGGCGACGCTGTCCGGCGTCGGCACGGCGCCGGTGATCGGCGCCACATCCTCGGGCGAGGTGCCCCAGGTCAGCGTCGGCGGCAGGCTCGCGGCGTCGAGCGTGATGATGCGGTCGTAATGCGCGCCTTCGTCGCTGCGCAGGCTGTCCCAGTAACGGCAGGCGGCGTCGAACATTTCTCCCTGCGGGGCCTTGGGCCGCCCGCGCAGATAGGCGTAGGTCTTCTCGTCCGGCGCGACGAGGCCGGCGCGCGCGCCGCCCTCGATCGACATGTTGCAGACGGTCATGCGGCCCTCGATCGAGAGGTCGCGGATCGCCTCGCCCGCATATTCGATCACATGGCCGGTGCCGCCGGCCGTGCCGATCTCGCCGATGATGGCCAGGATGATGTCCTTGGCGGTCGCGCCCTCGGCCAGCCTGCCGTCGACGCGCACCAGCATGTTGGCGGCCTTCTTCTGGATCAGTGTCTGGGTGGCGAGCACATGCTCGACCTCCGAGGTGCCGATGCCATGAGCGAGCGCGCCGAAAGCGCCATGCGTCGAGGTGTGGCTGTCGCCGCAGACGATGGTCGAGCCCGGCAGAGTGAAGCCCTGCTCGGGGCCGACGATATGGACGACGCCCTGGCGCGCGTCATGCTCGTTGTAATATTCGACGCCGAACTCGGCGGCGTTGATGGCGAGCTGCTCGACCTGCGCCTTGCTCTCGGGGTCCTCGATTGGCTTGGAGCGATCGGTGGTCGGCACATTGTGATCGACGACGGCGAGCGTGCGCTCGGGCGAGCGGACCTTGCGGCCGGAGACGCGCAGGCCTTCGAAAGCTTGCGGGCTCGTCACCTCATGGACGAGATGGCGGTCGATATAAATGAGGCACGCGCCGTCCTCCTGCTCGTGGACGAGGTGGTCGTCCCAGATCTTGTCGTAGAGGGTGCGCGGGCGTTCGGCCATTTGTCTCAATCCTCGCGACGCGGGAGGCCGGCGCCTCGGCGGTTCCGGCCTCATGCGAATTCGTCCATTGTCGGGTCCGGTTCTACCCGCAACAGGGGCGGCTTGGAATATCTAATCTCGGCGACGCCGAAGCGGGAGGCTCAACCGACGTGACAGGGTTTTCGACGACGCTCCCGGCCGATCTCGCGGCGGCCGTGGCGCGCCTCATGGATCAGCGCTCGCGTAAGGAATTGGCCGAGCGCGCGGCGCGCATCTCGGCGATCTATCGGGCCCAAGGGCGCACGGCGCAGGCGATAGCGGATGAGACGGATGCGCTCGCCTATGCGCTGACGCGCCTGCCGGCGACCTATGCCGCGACCATCGACGCGCTCGGCCGGCTCGCCGAGCAGGCTCCGGATTTTCGGCCGCGCCGCCTGCTCGATCTCGGCGCCGGCCTCGGGACCGCGAGCCTCGCCGCGCGCGAAGCCTGGCCGGACATCGAGGAGACGACCCTTCTCGACCGCAGCCGCGCCTTTCTCGACATGGCGAGGCGGCTCGGCGAGAGCGGCGTCGGCGCGCTGGCGCGGGCGCGGCTCGTCGAGGCCGATCTCGCCTCCCCGCCCGCGGAGCGTTTCGATCTCGTCGTCGCGAGCTATGCGTTGACCGAGATTGCAGAGGAGGCGCTCCCTTCGGTCGTCGACGCCGCCTTCGCGGCCTGCGACGGCGCGCTCATCATGGTCGAGCCGGGAACGCCGCGCGACTGGCGCCGGCTGATGACGGCGCGGGCGCGGCTCGTCGCCGCCGGCGCGCGCATATTCGCGCCCTGTCCGCATGAGGCGCCCTGTCCGATCGCGCCGCCGGACTGGTGTCATTTTTCAGTGCGGCTCGCGCGCTCGCGCGATCACAAGCTCGCCAAAGGCGCCGATGCGCCCTTCGAGGACGAGAAATTCGCCTATCTCGTCGCCGCGCGCGCGAGCCTGCCGGGGGCGCCCGCCGCGGCGCGGGCGCTGGCGCGGCCGGCGGCCCTCAAGCATGGATTAAGGATAAAGCTTTGCTCGCGGGCGGGAATCGACGAAGCTGTGGTCGAAAAGCGCGATAAGCGCAGATTCGGTCCTATAAAGAAAAAGGGCTGGGGCGACGCGCTCGCCCCCGAGGAAACGGCCGAGCCATGAGCATGCACAGATGACCACGCAGCGCCCGAGGGTCGCGCCCTATCTCACCGTCACGCCGGCCGCCGGCGCGATCGCCTTCTACACCGCCGCTTTCGGCGCCAAGCAGCGCGCGCTGATGCCCTCGGTCGACGGGCTGCGCATCGCCCATTGCGAGCTTGCCATCAACGGCGGCTCGGTGATGCTGGCCGATGTTTTCCCCGAGCTCGGCCACGCCCGCCCACCGCTGCCCGGCGAGCAGGTGACGGTGTCGATCAGCCTCGAATATGACCGGGCCAAGGAGGTCGACGACATCGTCGCCCGCGCCGGCCAGCTCGGCGCCAAGATCGAGACGCAGCCGACCAACTCCTTCTGGGGCACGCGCTACGCCGCGCTGCGCGACCCGTTCGGCCATAGATGGATATTGAACGCGCCGCTCGACGGCTCGCCGTCGAGCTGACGAGAGGAGCCGGGACTTGGACCGCGAGCCTTCAGGCTCGCATTCTCGAAACACCGCAAGACGACTTCGTGACCGATCCGCTCTCCGCCGCCTTCGACGCCGCCCGCGCCGCCTTCGCCGCGGACGAGGTTCCGGTCGGCGCCACGATCGTCCGCAATGGCGCGATTATTGCTGTCGCCGGCAATCGCACGCTGCGCGACCGCGATCCCACCGCCCATGCGGAAATGCTCGCTATTCGCGCCGCCTGTGCGACGCTGCGGACGGAGCGGCTGACGGATTGCGATCTCTATGTGACGCTCGAGCCCTGCGCCATGTGCGCGGCGGCGATCTCCTTCGCGCGCATCCGCCGGCTCTATTTCGGCGCGGAAGATCCCAAGGGCGGCGGCGTCGAGCATGGCGCGCGCGTGTTCTCGCAGAAGACCTGCCACCATGCGCCGGAGGTCTATGGCGGCCTGCGCGAGCGCGAGGCGGCCGAGCTGCTGCGCGCCTTCTTTCAGGCGAGGCGCTGAAGCTGGAGCCGCGTGGCCGCGCGCCGCAGCCCCAGCGCCACCTCCTCGCGGCAGGCGTCGCCGGCGGCGAAGATATGCTTGGCCTTGAACAGATCGAGCGCGAGATATTGCCGTACGGCCGGCGAGATCAGCACATCCGGCGGCTGCTCCGCCAGCATGCGGGCGCTGATGGCGTTCATCATGATCTGGCTGGCGACGATGATCGTCTCGAAAGGGGAGGGCGGCCGGCCACGCTCGCGCCCATTGCTCGAACCCGAAACATCGACCGCGACGATGATGTCGGCGAGTCCGACGAGGTGATTATAGGGGAGCGGATTCACGAGGCCGCCGTCGATGAGATAGCTGTCGCCATAGGCGACCGGCCGCACGAGGCCCGGAATCGCCATGGAGCCGGCGACCGCCGGCCGCAGCGGGCCGGAGGAGACGACCGCCTCGCGCCGCAGGCGAAAATCCGTCGCGACGGCGAGGAAGGGAATCGGCAGCTCCTCGAAGGTCGTGGGAATCCCCGGCGGCCAGAAGGCCTCGAGAAAACGCTCGGCGTCGAGCAGCGCCGGATGCGCGAAATCGGAGAAGGTTCGCACGCGTCGGCGCGCCCGCGAGCGCAAGAGGCGGCGTGCGAGCCGCATGCGGTTGCGGAACATTTCCTCCGCATGGAGACGTAGGTCGGAGCCGGAAAAGCCCGCGGCATAGGCCGCGCCGACGATGGCGCCGATGGAGGAGCCGGCGATGGCGCAGGGGCGCACGCCCAATTCGTCGAGCGCCTCGAGCACGGCGATATGGGCGAGACCGCGCGCGCCGCCGCCGCCGAGCGCCACAGCAACGCTGAAGCCGAAGGCGTTTCCCGTCTTTTGTTCCATGGGTGACGATGAACAATAATCTTCGGGCGAGCGCAATCGCCGACGTGGCGCGGTCAGGCCTAGCGCGCCCGGGCGCGACAGCTAGAGCGTTGGCTTCGGCGGCTTGCCGAGGGGGCTTGTTTTGGAAACTTTCCACAGTATTTAGGAGGCAAAATAGAGGGGTGGTGGCGCGTGATTTGCGTCGTCTCCGCGCAACGGCGTCCCCTGTCGGCAAGCCGACAACGGAGCGCTGGAAAAATTAGATTTGGTCGGGTAAGCTACTGAAATCACAGCTAGTTTACAACCTTTCCAAACTAGGTGCGGAAGATGATCGTCTGCTCTTGCAACGTGCTTTCGGATGGACAGGTCCGCGAGCTCCTCGGAAGAAGATCGGATCGGCCCAGTGTCGGGGCGGTCTTTCGTCACATGGGATGTGAGCCGCGCTGCGGCCGATGCGCGCGCAACATCAGCGCGCTCGTCGATCAGCATGCGTCGTCGCTGTCTGATCATTGCAGCGGGGCCGGCGAATGCGATAATTGTCGCGCGGACGAATTGGCGGCGTGATGTGAACGCGCCGCGATGTTGGGAAAGGGGCGCTCATGCGCGGCGACGCAAAACTACTCGAATATCTCAATCGTGGCGTTCGCGCCGAACTCACGGCGATCAATCAGTACTGGCTGCACTACCGCATTCTCGACAATTGGGGCTTCAAGGAGCTCGGCAAGAAGTGGCGCTCGGAATCCATCGAGGAGATGGAGCACGCTGACCAGTTCGTGCATCGCATTCTATTCCTCGAAGGCTTTCCCAACATGCAGAGCCTCGATCCGCTGCGCATCGGCCAGTCGGTCGAGGAGATCATCCGTCTCGATCTCGCCACCGAGATCGACGCGCGCGCCCTCTATCTCGAGGCGGCCGATTACGCGCTCTCCATTCAGGACCGCGTCAGCAAGCTGTTGTTCGAGGAGGTGGTGAAGAGCGAGGAGCGTCACATCGACTTCCTCGAGACGCAGCTCGAGCTGATCAAGCAGCTCGGCGTGCAGCTCTATTCGCAAAAGCACATGGGCGATTTGTCCTGACCCATTCGCCGACCCTCGACGCACGATCCTTCTCCCGCGAGGCGGGAGAAGGCAGCCCTCGCGTCAGGCTTCGGCTCGCCCGCTCGTGCGGCGATTCCTTCTGAGTTTTAGATGGTCTTATCGGCGGGGCCCTCTCCGATACCCCAGCCATGCAAACCCGTCTGTAAGGCACGGCTGCAGCCATTCGTTTCCTGTTGCTGACAATAACCTGCAACATCGTGGCCGGCGCGAATCAAAGCGATTCTGGACACGTTCCGGACGCCCCCAGTATAGCCCTCCAGAATACGTTGTTTCCCGGAGGGTGGGGAAAGCCTCTCGTTATGGGTGTTCCGTCAAATGGCGAACCCGCACGCGTGACGCCGAGGGCGCCCTTCAAGCAATGCCGAGGTCTCGGCATTGCTCGAGTTTCTATTTCTTTTCAGGGGAGAGCAGGTCCCGAGGTGGCTCAGGAGGCGACGGAAGGTCCTCCATTTTGATCACCTCGATTTCGCCGCTGCCGGCAAGGTAGCGGCGAATGTCACTGTCATTCGAGTAAATGCGCGTCACACCCTCGACACGCGCTATTGCTATGATTTGTCTATCGAACTTGACCTTTGCCCAGCTCGCGGAGCCTTCCTTCTTGTCGCCGGCCCGGATGGCCTCACGATGCGCCGCAGCCGCTTCAACCGCCGCCCTTTCACCAAAAGGTGCGACTCGGAAACGCGCCGACTTGTTTAAAATCTCCAAGTATTGCGGAGCGGCATCGCCTGCCCCGATCAGCGCCTCGCTCAGGGCGGGAGTCGGCACAATCACCACCTCCCGCTCTTTATCGAGTCCGCTCAGCAGGAACCGGAGCCTTTCATCAATGTCGGCATCCCCGCCCCCTTGCACCTTTGGATCAAGCATCGCCGCAAGAAACGACGTGTCGAAAATTACCGGCATTTAGAGCGGGTTCGTCATTTTCCGATTCAAGACAGGATTCCCGAATCGGGGAAAGCCTGATTCCTTGACGTCATGAGCATGACGGAGGGGGAAGATGGCTCGAGCCTACAGCCAGGATTTGCGTGACCGGGTGATCGACGCCGCGTTAAAGGGCCTTTCGGCCCGTCAGGCGGCGGCGCGTTTCGGGGTCGGCGATGCGACCGCGATCGTCTGGGTTCGCCGCGCGCGTCAGAGCGGCGAGCGCGGCGCGCGCAAACAGGGGCAGCCGAAGCGCTGCAAGCTCGACCCACACCGAGATTTCCTGCTGGCGCTGATCGAGGCGACGCCGGACCTGACCATCAGCGAGCTGTTGGAGCGGCTCCTCGCCGAACGCGGGATAAAGTCCAGCCGAGCGACGCTGTGGGGCTTCCTCGACCGCTGTGGTCTGACCTTTAAAAAAAGACCGCCCATGCGAGCGAGCAGGACCGGGAGGACGTGAGAGAGCGGCGCGAAGCCTGGTTCGACAACCAGCTCGATCTCGACCCCGAAAAACTCGTCTTCATCGACGAGACCTGGACCACCACCAATATGGCGCGCAAGAACGGGCGCGCGCCCAAAGGCGAGCGGCTGCGCGCCGGCGTTCCGCATGGGCATTGGAAGACGACGACATTCGTCGCCGGCCTGCGCCTGACCGGAATGACAGCGCCGATGGTTCTCGACGGCCCGATCAATGGCCAATGGTTCCAAGCCTATGTCGATCAGGTTCTCGTTCCGACGCTCTCATCGGGCGACATTGTCGTGATGGACAATCTGGGGAGCCACAAGAGCGCTGGCGTGCGCAAGGCCATCGAGGCGGCCGGCGCGACGCTGCTCTTTCTTCCGCCCTACAGTCCCGACTTCAACCCGATCGAGAAGGCCTTCTCCAAGCTCAAAGCTCTGCTCCGCAAAGCCGCAGAGCGGACCGTCGACGCCCTTTGGAACCGGATCGGCGCACTGCTGAAGGAGTTCTCCCCCACCGAATGCGCTAATTTTTTCGCCGCCTCAGGATATGAGCCGGTTTAAGACGAATCCGCTCTAGTGAGTTTCCCCGGCATCTTTGCGCAGCCCGAGGATGTCCACCTCGTCCCAGTCGCCGCCCGGCACGCTCCGCAGCTTCTCGACAGCGCTCAGTAGCGGCGCGTCGTCCAAGACCTCGAAATCATCGATATCGAATTGTTGCAGCACCCAAGACCCGTTCTCTTCCCGCAGCCATTTCCCGTTGCCGTAAACGCGCAGCGTGCCGCCTCGATAATGGTTAGCGAGGCGTTTCGACACCTCGAGGGTGGTCTGACAGTTATGTTCAGCGCCCTCGGCGTCCTTGATTAGCACGGGAATCGTGGAGTCGCGTCCGCCAAGTCGGATCAGCACGCCGTCGAGCGATCCGCGCTCGCGGAACGGCCCATAACGCACCGGTTTAGGACGGGTACGGCCGGGGAACGCTATCACGTTCGACCCTTCGCCCCCGCTCAACGTGGCAATCGCATTGTCCTTGGCGAGCATGGTGTCGATGGTGCGGAACGCTTTGAGGGCGTCGGTGGGAGCCCGGCCGTCAGCAACGCCCGCGATACGCTCTTCCACCTTTGGAGCGGCCGGCGCTTCCACGGTCGTGATGAGAACCGCGCTGCCAGGTTCCAGCTTTTTGAAATGCACTCGCTCTTCTTCGCCGAGCAGACGCGCCAGCTCGGCCATGTACTCGGCCAGTCGAGACATGGGCAGAGTATCGACGCTGAAAGCGTCGATTTCCAGTCGATACTCGTTAGACCCCGGCATGCGCGTTCGTTCCGTTTCCGTTCCTATAATACACCACACTCGATTATGGGGCGATAGTTATGAATTTTCCTGATTGTGGTGGTGGCGCGGCCACACCCGTTTTCGGTCATCCAACAGCGTCAATATAATGATTGATATCAGCAAGCCGGGCGGCATAACGCTGCGGAGGCTCCCGCGATCGTCAGACGGCGGCATGCTGTGAATGAACAGCGGCCGGAACGCGGGATTTCCCGCTTTCATGCGGGTGGAACGTGTGATCCGGCTTGCGCCAGCGGCTCCCGAGCGTGCTGACGGGATTTTCAATCATCCACGGCGCGCGGCTCTATTCGCAGATGCGCCGGCCGGCCTCGACCAGTTCGAAAGCCTCGGCAAGCCCGCCCATGCCATTTTCCCGAAACCAGCGCGTCCACCCGCCCCCACCCGCGTTGTGCCGGATTCCTCAGGCGGCGCCGCTGTGCTGCGGCTCCGCCGTGGCGATATGGGTCGACGCGCGCCATTCGTCGGCGAGCTTGGCCACGCCGAAGGAGAGCAGCGTGCCCAGGAAGGCGAAGCCCGCCATCGCCAGATAGGCGTGCTCGCCCATCATGGTGTAGAGCGGTCCCGACAACAGCGTGAACAGGCCATTGCCACCCGCGATCGCGGCGGCGAGCCATGCCTGCGCCTGCGCCTGACGCTCCCGGCCGCCGAGCGCGGCGAGCAGATAGGCCGGCCCGATCTGCACCGCCGCGCATGAGGCGCCGTGCAGCGCCTGGGCGAAGAAAATCCCCGCCGGGTTGAGATCGAGCGACATCAGCATCCACCGGAAAACCGCCGCGACTCCGCCGACCATGAGGAAGGACACGGCCCGCGCCTCGCCGCCGAACCAGCGTCCCGCCATCAGGAAGGCCGCGACCTCGGTCGCGAGCGCGACGACCCAGGCGAAGGCGACGAAAGTGTCGCTATGGCCCATCTGCTTCCAATGCAAAGCGCCGAAGGCGTTGACCATCGAGTGCGAGCTCTGGATGAGCGTCGCCGCGGCGATCAGCAGAATGACGAGGCCCGGCCGCTCGACGGGCGGGTTGCGGCGCAGCGCGCAGATCGGCGCCGCGTGGCGGAGCCCGATCAGAGCGGCTAGGCTCCACAGGCAGGAGAGCGCGCCGACGCCGGCGAGCAGCCAGATGATGTCCTCGCCCGGCAGCGCGCCGGCGATCGGCCCGCTGGCGGCGAGAAAGATCAGGATCGACACGGACCCCCAGCCACGCACCCAGGAATAATGCATCTGCGGCAGGCCGAGCTCTCGCCGCCGTCGCGCCTGCTCGAAGCTGATGCCGTCGGCCAGCGGCGCGATCGGCCCTTGCGCCAGCGCGACCAGGGCGACCATGCACAGAATGGCGGCGAAGCCATGTGAGAGCCCGGTCGCCGCATAGCCGGCGGCGACGCCCGCGGCGCAAGCCACCAGCATGGCGCCGTGGTCGCCATGACGATCGGCGCGGCGCGAGGCGATCAGGGTCGAGCCTATGCGGATGACCGGCTGAACGGCGAGAATGGCGGCGATCTGCAGAGCGTCGAGTCCGCGCCCCGACAGCCAGATCGAGAAGAACGGCAGCTGCACCCCGACGATGGCGTAGATCGAGGCGAACAATAGCGACAGGCGCAGCTCGGCGTGATCTGTTCCTCGCTCGATCGTCGCCGCTGCGTGGCGGCCTCGCGTCTCCGACAAACGTCACTCCATCGCCGCTGCTTTGAGAATCACGACCATGGTCGCCTGCGCCATGGTCGGGCCGATGTTGCGGATCACATGCGGACGGTCGCAGCGATAACGCAAAGTTTCTCCCGCGCGCACGATCGCTCGCACGCCCGCCACCTCGATCTCGAGCTCGCCCTCGCGCGAGGACAGGCTCTCGACCGAGCCGCGCTGATGCGCTTCCGATTCCAGCACGCCGCCGGGATCGGCGGAGAACTCATAACATTGCAGCCATTCTACGGTTTTTATCCAGCCGATGATGGCGAGGCGGCATTTTCCGTCGTCGGAGACGAGGATCGGCGTGTCCGATCGGCTCGTCTTCTCCAAAAAGGGCTCGTCCTCCGTGGTCTGCAGGACCCGCTCGATCGAGACGTCGAGCGCCTGGGACAGGCGCCAGATGGTGGCGAGCGTCGGATTGGTCTCGTTGCGCTCGATCTGGCTGATGATCGACTTGGCCACGCCCGACTGCTGCGACAGTTCGGACAGCGACAGATTATAGGCCTTGCGCAGCCGCTGGACAGTCGCCCCGAGCTGGCCGGTCAAGGCCACGGCTCCCGCCTCGAGAATTTTCTGCCGGTCGCGGCCCTCGACGCCCATGCGCTCTCCTGTAGCGAAATGCGATCGGAAAGATATTCGAAAGCGTTCGAAATATCGAACGGGAAATTCATGCTTTTGGGGTCCGAGGCGGCGGACGGAGCGACTGTCATCGTCACGCAACAAGAATCTGGTGGGAAGAAACGGCGGCAAGGGCGGCACTAGAAGAGGCGACGCGTCGAAATGACCGCAACGGATCCATCGGCCGACTCCACCGAGGCCCGGCGCTTCCGGACCTTGTTCCTGTCGGACCTTCACCTCGGCACGCGCGGGCTGCAGGCCGAGCTTCTGCTCGACTTCCTGCGGCATCACGACGCCGACACCATCTATCTGGTCGGCGACATTGTCGATGGCTGGCGGCTGAAAAACGGCTGGTATTGGCCGCAGACGCACAATGACGTGGTGCAGAAGCTGCTACGCAAGGCGCGCAAGGGCGCGCGCGTCATCTATGTGCCTGGCAATCACGACGAATTCGCCCGCGATTACACGGGAATGGTGTTCGGCGGCGTCGAGGTCACCGAGACCGACATTCACGAGACGGCCGACGGCAAGAAGATGCTGGTCATCCATGGCGATCAGTTCGACATCGTCGTCCGGCACGCGCGCTGGCTCGCCTTCCTCGGCGACTGGGCCTATGAGCTGGCGCTGTGGCTCAACATCTGGAACAATCGCATTCGCCGCCTGTTCGGCGTCGGCTATTGGTCCTTCTCGGCCTGGGCCAAGCTGAAAGTGAAGAAAGCGGTGAACTTCATCGGCGATTTCGAGGACACTCTGGCCGCCGAAGCCGCGCGTCGCGGCGTGGACGGCGTCGTCTGCGGCCATATCCACCATGCGACGATCCGCAAGATCGGCGACATGCTCTATGTCAACACCGGCGATTTCGTCGAGAGCTGCACGGCCGTGGTCGAGCATTCGGACGGAAGCTTCGAGATCATCCATTGGCACGAGACCGCAGAGGCGCAGCCGGCCGCGGCGGTCGAAGAGCGAGGCGCGATCGCCGCGCCGGCGAGGGCCGCCGCCTGATGCGAATTCTGATTGCGACGGATGCGTGGCGTCCGCAAGTGAATGGCGTCGTGCGTTCTCTCGAATCGATGGCGGGCGCGGCGCGCGCGCTCGGAGCGACGATCGATTTCCTGACGCCGCAGGATTTCGCCTCGGTTCCGATGCCGACCTATCCGGAGATCCGGCTGGCCCTGGCTTGGCCGGGAGCCGTGGCGCGCCGCCTCGGCGAAGGCTATGAGCATGTCCATATCGCGACGGAAGGGCCGGTCGGCCTCGCGACGCGCGCCTGCTGCCGGCGCCAGGGACGCCGCTTCACGACCAGCTATCACACCCGCTTTCCCGAATATATCCATGCCCGCTCGCGCCTGCCGGTGGATGTGACCTATGCGCTGCTGCGCCGCTTCCACAACAGCGGCTGCGGAACCATGGTGTCGACGCAGACGCTCGCGCAAGAGCTCGCCGGGCGCGGCTTTCGCCGGCTGATGCGCTGGTCGCGCGGCGTCGATCACGATCTCTTTCATCCCGGCGCTGCGACCGATCTCGGCCTGCCGCGGCCGATCTTCCTCTATGCCGGCCGACTCGCCGTCGAGAAGAATGTCGAGGCCTTTCTGTCGCTCGATCTGCCGGGAACGAAGCTCGTCGTCGGCGACGGGCCGGCGCGGGCCGCGCTCGAGGCGGCCTTTCCGGCGGCGCGTTTCGTCGGCGTGAAGACCAGCGCCGAGCTGGCGACGATCTACGCCAGCTCCGACGTGTTCGTCTTTCCGAGCCGCACCGACACATTCGGAATGGTGCTGCTCGAGGCGATGGCCTGCGGCCTGCCGGTCGCGGCCTTTCCGGTCGCTGGGCCGGTCGATGTCGTCGGCGGCGGCGCCGGCGTGCTGAGCGAGGATTTGCAGGCGGCCTGTCTCGCGGCGACCGAGGCGCCGCGCGCGGCGGCGCGCGATCATGCGCTGACCTTCACCTGGGAGGCGAGCGCGCGGCAGTTTCTCGACAATGTCGCCGCCGCCCATCAGGCCGGCGAGCCGGGCAAGACGGCCGAGGCGGGCAAGACGTCGTCAGCCGAACAGCCGAAGCTTTTCGTGCAGGGAGAGATGATCAAGCCGTGACAGAGCGGCGCGGCGCGGGTCGAGGATGATCGGCTCGGCGCGCGCTTCCGGCTCGCTGGGCGCGGTCTCTTCCTCTTCCGGCTGCGCCTCGGCGGCGATGTCCATGGTCCATTCCGCCTCGTCATGGGCGATATCGGCGGCGAAATCCTCGACGACATCCGCCATGAAGGTTCGGGGCGGGTCTATGACCTCGACGACGATTCCTCGCTCCGGCTCGGCGGGCGAGGGCGCCGCTTCGCTCGCGCCGCCTGCGGCGTAAGCGGCGAATTGTTCCGCCAGAGCGTCGGCCTGGGCGCAGAATGTCTCATCGAGCCCGCTGGCGCGCAGAGTCTGCGCGAATTCGCGCGCGCGCTCCGCGAGGCGCTGCGGCAAGCGCCAGTCGCCGACCGGCGCCGGGTCGGCGGGCTCCTGCTGGTCTTCCACGCGCGCGGCCGCAAAACGCTCCAGGCGATCGACCGCCTGCACCAGCCGCTCGGTCTCGGCGGCGCGCTGGCGGCGCGCATATTCGAGCAGGAACCAGCGGCCTCGCACGGTCTCCATCACGGCGGCTTCGATTCTGTCATAATCTTCCGGGTAGAGCCCGGTGGGCGGAGCCGGTAGGTTCATGAACCAATTCCTCGCGTCGCCGCGAATCGGCGCTTATTCAGCAAAGGCGTGGTTCGCGTCTTATGCAAGCCTTATTCACATAGAACAGGCGGGTCCGCGCCGAACCACGATATCGTCGCTAGGCGGCCCTGCCTGCCGGTCCGCGGGTTGGCGGCAGTATCGTGCAATCCTGGAGCGCGTTATCATGTCGCCGCGCTCATTGTCATTGATCCGACCTTTTGCGCGCGAGGCCCCTTCAGGAAATCCCCCATGAGTTCGGATTCTTACCACCTGAACCTCGAGCGTCGCGCAACTATCGACGAAGAACTGAGGCGCGTCGTCCTCGGACTTCTCGACGGGAAAATCGGCGTCATCGCCGCGTCTCGCATTTTGGCCCGACTCCGGATCGATGTTTCGACTGCTTGGCCGGAAATGGGTGAGGCGCTGAACCTTTTCGCCGCCGTCGATTCGGAAACGGATGCGCTTCCGATGGGGCCTGCGCGAGAGATGTGGACGCCTTCGGCATTGGAGAGGGAAGATCATAAGATCGCCGAAGCCGAAGCGCGCTTTCGTGACCCTGTGCGCATCGCTTGCCAGCACGTTCTACAGCTGCTCGGCGATGACGTCATGATCCTGTGGAGGCCTGTCGGGCCACGCGAGCTCGAGCTGATCTCGGCGTCCGGCATGCGAGAATTTCCGCCGCGCTTGCCCGAGCAGCCGATCTTTTATCCCGTGACCACCGAGGCTTATGCGATCAAGATCGCTCGTGACTGGAACGCTCCGCGTGGAGGCGGCTTCGTGACCCGCTTTCAGGTGCGCCGCAGCTTCATTAGCCGCTACCCGATCCATATCGCGGGCGGTCGAGAAAACATGGAGTATTGGATTCCTGCCGAAGATCTCGTGGAATTCAATGGAGCGATCGTCGGGCAGATCGAGATTGTAGCGGAGTTCCCCAACCGCGAATGAAGCTGACACCAATGGCTAGTGGTTGATCCAGCCGATTTGACAGTGCCGAAAGAGCGAGCCTTCAGGCTCGGTCTTCTGACCCTTCAATCCGGATGACGCAGGGCCCCACGTTCCATCGCGCGCAAAGTCGTCGTGGAATCGTAAGCTGGAAAAGCAGACAATGACCTTATCGGCGGAAGAGATCGAGCGTTATGCGCGTCACATCGTGCTGCGCGACGTCGGCGGGCCCGGCCAGCAGCGGCTGAAGGCGGCGCGCGTGCTCGTGATTGGCGCCGGCGGGCTCGGGGCGCCGATGCTGCAATATCTCGCCGCGGCCGGTGTCGGCGTGATCGGCGTCGCCGACGATGACGAGGTTTCGCTGTCCAATCTTCAGCGCCAGGTGATCCATGGCTCGATGGATGTCGGCCGGCTGAAGGTGGAGAGCGCGCAGGATGCGGTGGAGCGGCTCAATCCCAATGTCGTCGTCGAGCCGCATGCGCTGCGCGTGACCGCCGAGGACGCCCGCGCCCTCGTCGCCGATTACGACATCGTCGCCGACGGCTCCGACAATTTCGCGACGCGCTACATCGTCTCCGACGCCTGCTTTTATGAGAAGAAGCCGCTCGTGACCGCCGCCGTCGGCGGCTTCGACGCCTCGCTGACGACGCTGCGACCCTTCGAGACCGGGCCGGACGGCGCGCCCAACCCGACCTATCGCTGCCTCTTCCCCGCGCCGCCGCCGCCGGGCGCCGTGCCGACATGCGAGGAGGCGGGCGTGCTCGGCGCGCTCACCGGAATCGTCGGCGCGATGATGGCGCTCGAGGTGATCCGCGAGATCGTCGGCTTCGGCGAGGGGCTCGTGGGGCGGCTCGTGCTGTTCGACGCGCGGATGATGCGCTTCGAGACCCTGCGCTACGCCTATGACCCCGACAATCCGCTCTCGGGCGTCACAGCGCCGCGATGACGGCGATCTCGACCTTATAGGCGGGCGCGACGAGTTTCGCCTCGACGGTGGCGCGCGCCGGCGGATTTGCCTTGTCGACCCAGACGTCCCAGACCGAATTCATCTCGGCGAAGGTCGCTATGTCGGCGAGATAGATGGTGGCCGAGAGAATCTTGGCCTTCTCACCGCCCGCCTCGTTCAGGATCGTGTCGATGAGGCCGAGAATCTCGCGCGTCTGGTCGGCGACCGAGCCGCCCTTGGTCTCCTCGGCCACCTGGCCGGCTGTATAGATCACGCCGCCATGCACGACGGCCTTGCTCATGCGCGCGCCGGCGCCGATCCGCTTGATGGACATTGTCGCTCCCCCTGGTTGCGATGAATCGAGGCATAGGCTGCGGTGGCGGCGTGGGCAAGGGGGCCTCCTTGCGAGATCTAGATCAAGCTTGCCAGGGCGGCCGCCGTCGCGACCAGACCTCGGCGAGTCATGACTTCCAACACTTCGCGCGGCGACTGCGGCGGCATTTTTCTGCTCGTGCACAGATCGAGGAACGCGCCGAGCGCGACCTCCTCGTCGCCGGCCATCACGCTCGACAGAAACGCGTCGGGATGTTCGGCGACGAGACCGAGCGGCGAGAGCGCAGATGGAGGAAAGTCGCGTAGGTTTGCAGTCACTACGGTGGCTGCGCCGCAGTGAATCGCTGCAGCGACGACATGGCGGTCGTCGGCGTCCGGCAGAGTGACGGCTTCTATGTGTGCCTCATACCCTTCGACCAGCGCATCCAGGACATGCAAATCCATGAGACGGCGTGTGCGCTCGAGCTGCTGACGGGAAATGTCAGGTCGGTCGCGCAACAGCGACCTCATCCATTCTTCATGCACGCGCTCCGACCAATGCGCTCGAAAGAGATCCGCGAGGGCAAAATGCATCAGCATATTTCGCAGGAGGGCCGGATAGAGAACGCTCGCGTCGAGAAAGGCGGCCGGCCTGCTCGCCACTATCATTCCAGCCCCAACGCTCGATCCTGCTCCGCCAGCTCCGCCAGCGCCTCGCGCCGGCTCGCCCGATTTTCCGCCTTATAGGCGAGAACCTCCTGCAAGGGCAGTCGGCGCTGATTGCCGACCATGCGCGCCGGAAGCGATCCTTTCTCGATGAGGCCGATCACGAACGGCCGCGAGACATTCAATAATTCCGCGGCCTGCTGTGTCGTGATTTCCGCCTCGAGAGGGATGAGCGAAACGGCCTTTCCGGCGGCGATCGTTCGCAGAAGGTCTTTCAGCATCGAGGTGACGAGCGGCGGAAGATCGAGCGTCCTCTCCTCTCCCTCCGCGCCGACGCGCAGGACGAGGGTGGCGCGGCCCGCTTCGTCTCGGCCGAGCGCGGCTTGCGCAGCCCGAGCCTGCGCCGAATCCTCTCGGGACGGGACAAGCGGATTGATCAGAGCGTGCGCCATGCGGGAATCTCCTGATCCAAGCATGGCGCCATTCTGCAATAGACGCAATACACGAAACACTCGAAAATGGATCTGACGGTCGCCGCGATGGACGTGTGGGCGCAGCGCCTGCGTGCCTGGTTCCGCAGCGCCCCCTATCGATCGAAAGGAAACCTCTATCGTGGCTCTAGATACACAAAGAGCGGGGACGGCCCTTGCCTCTCCCCACTCTTTGGTACCCGTCCTTTGACCGGAGCATTCGATTCGGCCTCACAGGCCGTCAGCGCGGACATGATGTGGAGCGTCTCGCGGATCGAAAAAGCTTCCGGCGTCCTCCCCGACTTGGACCTTAGCCAGCTACTCGTCGAACGCCTTTGGCGATCTTATGTTTTTTCCTGCCAGCTCGGCGTGGAGGACATTATGACAGGCCGACCGGTTTGTCATCTGAAAAGGCCGCAGAGTGAAAAGAAATTGTGCGGCGGGCGCCTTTCGCGATGGCAGTTTCCGCGCCGCCCGCGCGCCCTGCGACCGGGCGGCGCAGACGCCCGCCCGGTTGGATAGGTCAGAGCGGGATGTTGTCGTGCTTCTTCCACGGATTCTCCAGCTCCTTGTGGCGGAGCAGGGCGAGCGCCCGGGCGATGCGCTTGCGGGTCGCGCTCGGCATGATCACCTCGTCGATATAGCCGCGCTCGGCCGCGACGAAGGGCGACAGGAAGCGATCCTCATATTCCTTGGTGCGCTGGGCGATCTTGTCGGCGTCGCCGAGATCGGCGCGGAAGATGATCTCGACCGCGCCCTTGGCGCCCATCACCGCGATCTGCGCCGAGGGCCAGGCGTAATTGACGTCGCCGCGCAGATGCTTGGAGGCCATGACGTCATAGGCGCCGCCGAAGGCCTTGCGGGTGATCAGCGTCACTTTCGGCACGGTGGCCTCGGCATAGGCGAACAGCAGCTTCGCGCCATGCTTGATGAGGCCGCCATATTCCTGCGCGGTTCCGGGGAGGAAGCCCGGCACGTCGACGAAGGTGACGATCGGAATGTTGAAGCAGTCGCAGAAGCGCACGAAGCGCGCCGCCTTCTTGGAAGCGTCGATGTCGAGCACGCCGGCGAGCACCATCGGCTGATTGGCGACGAAGCCGACCGTGCGCCCCTCGATGCGGCCGAAGCCCACCACCATGTTCCGGGCGTGCGTCTCCTGAATCTCGAAGAAATCGCCCTCATCGGCGATCTTGGTGATCAGCTCTTTGATATCATACGGCTTGTTCGGATTGTCGGGCACGAGCGTGTCGAGCGAGGCGTCGAGCCGCTCGGTTTCGTCGAAGCTCGGCCATTCCGGCGGGTCCTCCTTGTTGGAGGAGGGCAGGAAGTCGATCAGCCGGCGCATCTGCAGCAGCGCCTCGACGTCATTGTCATAGGCCTTGTCGGCGATGGAGCTCTTGGTCGTATGCACCGAGGCGCCGCCGAGCTCCTCCGCCGTCACCGTCTCATTGGTGACGGTCTTCACCACATCCGGGCCGGTGACGAACATATAGCTCGTGTCGCGCACCATGAAGATGAAGTCGGTCATCGCCGGCGAATAGACGTCGCCGCCGGCGCAGGGGCCCATGATGACGGAAATCTGCGGAATGACGCCGGAGGCCAGCACATTGCGCTGGAACACCTCGCCATAGCCCCCGAGCGCCGCGACGCCCTCCTGAATGCGCGCGCCGCCGGCGTCGAACAGGCCGATGATCGGCGCCCGGTTCTTCAGCGCCATGTCCTGCAGCTTGGTGATCTTCTGCGCATGCGTCTCCGACAGCGAGCCGCCGAAGACGGTGAAATCCTTGGCGAAGACGAAGACGGCGCGGCCATTGACCGTGCCCCAGCCGGTGACGACGCCGTCGCCCGAGATCTTCTCGCCCTGGTCCATGCCGAAGTCCGTGCAGCGATGCGCGACGAACATGTCGAATTCTTCGAAGGAGCCGTGATCGAGCAGAAGGTCGATACGCTCGCGCGCCGTGAGCTTGCCGCGCGCATGCTGCGCGTCGATGCGCCGGGCGCCGCCGCCGAGACGCGCCGAATCGCGGCGCTGTTCGAGACCATCGATGATATGCTTCATGGAACGCTTCACCTTCGTTGGAGCGGCTGCGGGGCCGTTCGTTCTTGTTTTACAGGTTGGGCGTGCCGAGACGCCAGCGGGAGATCTCGGCGGCCGTGAGCAGATGCACGCGATCGGGAGATGTGCGCTCGGCGAGCGCGATGAGGTCGCGGCTGATCCCCATCGAGGCGCTGTAGCGGGACAGCGCCTTGCGCATCCCGCCGTCGGCGTAGCGGCGCTCGCGCAAGGCTTCGCCGCTCATCGGGTCGACGCCGTCGACATAATTGAACATGCGGTGGACGCCGACGCGGCTCTGGCGCGGAATGACCCGCTTCAGCCCGCCCATCAGCGCATAGACGCAGGCCGAATAGCAGCGGCCCGACACCAGCGGCCCGCCCTCGGCGCCGACGCGCGCGACCACCACCGCCATGCCGAGCTTGCGCAGCTCCTGGCCGAGCGACATGGAGGCGACGACTTTGCCGCCGGGGGAATCGATGAGCAAGATGCTCCGCAACGGCTCCCGGCTGGCGCGATTGCGCAGGAATCGCAAAAAGACGTCGGGCGTGTCCTCGACGATCTCGCCCTCGGCCGCGACCACCTGCGGACAGCGCCCGCCGCAATGGGAATCGGCCAGCGTCACCAGACGAAACGACATTTCGTCGGCGCGGACCGGCGCTGTTGCGGCGGCGGCCGCCGCCAGCGCGATGAGAACGACAGGGAGGATGTTCATTCGATGCCCGCTCGGCGCTCCGCTGTGTCGACTCCGAGGATCCCGCGTTGAATTGGTGGGCGGTGACGGACTCGAACCGCCGACCCTCTCGGTGTAAGCGAGACGCTCTACCAACTGAGCTAACCGCCCGTCGCGTCCTCCGCAGCCGGAGAACGTGGGACAGGTTTACGGACAGGAGCCCTTCGGCGCAAGATGGCGCCGGCCGTCATGAGCATCCGCCGGCGAGGGACGCGCCCCGACGGCGAGTGGAAGATCGGTCCGCTCGGCGACGAGCGGCGCGAGGCTCCAATCCTCACTTGGTCTTGTTGAGGGCCGCCTTCAGCGTTGCGCCGGGCTTGAAGCGGGCGCTCGTCGATTCGGGAATCTGGATCTCCTCGCCGGTCGCCGGATTGCGGCCGACGCCGGCGGCGCGCTTCTTGACGGAAAAGGTGCCGAAACCGACGAGCCGCACTTCCTCGCCCTTCTTCAGGGCCATGGTGATGCCTTCCAGAACGGCGTCGATGGCGGCGGTGGCGGCGGCTTTCGACGTGTCGGTCGCCTCGGCGACATGCTCGACCAGCTCCAATTTGTTGACCATGGTCTCAGATCCCTTCTCTTTCCGCCGGGGAGCCGGGCGTCGAAAGGGCGAGCGGCCACGAATCGTCAAACCCGGCGTTCGAGAGTGATGTGCCGGAATGTCAGCAAAAGCAAGGGTTAGAACGCCGCGACCCGCCGCAATCCCTGTGAAACAGGGGCGGCGGGCGCTGTTTTACGCGCAAAGCTCTGGAATTCCCGGATCGGCTGATCGACCCGCGCCGCATGTCTCACGGCGCGAGCCTCGAGCCTCGGCGATCAGTGCGCGCGAACGCCGGCCGCATCCTCCTCGACCACACGCGTGATCGGGGCGGGCTCCTCCCAGACGATCGGCGTCGGCTGACGCACGAGCGCATGCGCGAGCACCTCGTCCATGCGCGAGACCGGCACCACCTCGAGGCCGTTCTTCACAGAGTCCGGAATATCGGCCAGATCCTTGGCGTTCTCCTCCGGGATCAGCACCTTCTTGAGGCCGCCGCGCAGCGCCGCGAGCAGCTTCTCCTTCAGGCCGCCGATCGGCAGCACGCGGCCGCGCAGCGTGATCTCGCCGGTCATGGCGATGTCGCGACGCACCGGAATGCCGGTGAGGATCGACACGATCGTCGTCGCCATGGCGGTGCCGGCCGAGGGACCGTCCTTGGGCGTCGCGCCTTCCGGCACATGGACGTGGATGTCGCGGCGGTCGAACAGCGGCGGCTCGATGCCGAAATCGACGGCGCGGGAGCGCACATAAGAGGCGGCCGCGGAGATCGACTCCTTCATCACATCCTGCAGATTGCCGGTGACGGTCATCTTGCCCTTGCCCGGCATCATCACGCCTTCGATCGTCAGCAGCTCGCCGCCGACGCCGGTGACCGCGAGGCCGGTGACGACGCCCACCTGATCCTCGAGCTCCGCCTCGCCATAGCGGAACTTATGCACGCCGAGGTAATCGGTGATGTTGTCGTTGGTGACGCGAACCTTCTTGCCCTTCTCCTTGGAGAGGAGAATCTCCTTCACCGCCTTGCGGGCGAGATTGGAGATCTCGCGCTCGAGGCTGCGCACGCCCGCTTCACGTGTGTAGCGGCGGATCAGCGTCATCAGCGCTTCGTCGTCGATCGCCCATTCGTCGGCGGAGAGGCCGTGCTTCTTGACCGCATTGGGAATGAGATGCTTGCGCGCGATCTCGGCCTTCTCGTCCTCGGTGTAGCCGGCGATGCGGATGATCTCCATGCGGTCCATCAAGGGCGCAGGGATGTTCAACGTGTTCGACGTCGTCACGAACATGACATTCGACAGATCGTAGTCGACCTCGAGATAGTGATCGGCGAAAGTGGCGTTCTGCTCGGGATCGAGCACCTCGAGCAGAGCGGAGGACGGATCGCCGCGGAAGTCCATGCCCATCTTGTCGATCTCGTCGAGCAGGAAGAGCGGGTTGGACGTCTTGGCCTTGCGCATCGACTGGATGATCTTGCCGGGCATGGAGCCGATATAGGTGCGGCGGTGGCCGCGGATCTCGGCCTCGTCGCGCACGCCGCCGAGCGACATGCGCACGAACTCGCGGCCCGTGGCCTTGGCGATCGACTTGCCGAGCGATGTCTTGCCGACGCCGGGCGGGCCGACGAGGCACAGGATCGGACCGGTCAGCTTATTGGCACGGCTCTGCACGGCGAGATATTCGAGGATGCGCTCCTTGACCTTGTCGAGGCCGAAGTGATCGGTGTCGAGCACGTCCTGCGCCGCCTCGAGATCGCGCTTGATCTTCGATTTCTTGCCCCAGGGCAGCGCCAGCAGCCAGTCGAGATAATTGCGCACGACGGTCGCTTCCGCCGACATGGGCGACATCTGACGCAGCTTCTTGAACTCGGCGACCGCCTTGTCGCGCGCCTCTTTCGAGAGCTTGGTGTTCTTGATCCGCTCCTCGAGCTCGGCGAGATCGTCCTTGCCGTCCTCGTCGCCGAGCTCCTTCTGGATCGCCTTCATCTGCTCGTTGAGATAATACTCGCGCTGCGTCTTCTCCATCTGGCGCTTGACGCGCGTGCGGATGCGCTTCTCCACCTGCAGCACGGAGATTTCGCTCTCCATCAGCGAGAGGCATTTCTCCAGACGCTTGGCGACGGAGATGGTCTCCAGCACATCCTGCTTCTCGGCGATCTTCACCGAGAGATGCGAGGCGACCGTGTCGGCGAGCTTGGAGAAATCCTCGATCTGCGTGACCGCGCTGGCGATCTCGGGCGAGACCTTCTTGTTGAGCTTCACATAGGAATCGAACTCGGCGATGACCGAGCGGCCGAGCGCCTCGATCTCGACGGGCGCTTCCGTGTCGTCGCCCAGCGTCTCGGCGTCCGCCTCGTAATATTCATCGGTGCGCGTGTAGGTGCGCACCTTGGCGCGTGCGACGCCTTCCACCAGCACCTTCACAGTGCCGTCGGGCAGCTTCAGCAGCTGCAGCACCGAGGCGAGCGTGCCGATCTGATAGATGGAATCGGCGGCCGGATCGTCGTCGCCGGCGTTCTTCTGCGTCGCGAGCAGAATCAGCCGATCGGATTTCGTCACCTCCTCGAGCGCGTGAATCGATTTTTCACGCGCGACGAACAGCGGAACGATCATATGAGGAAAGACCACGATGTCGCGCAGCGGCAGAACCGGGTAACTCTCGACCGCGCCGGGCGCGATGGAATTCCGCTTTTCGTTCGTCATTTCGTGTATCCTGTTCCGTTTCGCACTCCGCACGGGCGGGTCGTGGCGGGGCTATGACGCATGGAAGGCAAGCAAGTTCCGGGCTAGTCGCCGACTGAAACAGCCGCCTTCGCCGCTCGCGCTTTGAAGGCTCTACGCAACAAATGGGCCTGGCGGCGCCGCACTTCAAGAACGCTGGAAAAACAACCGACTGCGACTTGGTCGCGGGCGGGAGCGGCGAAGAATGCGGCCGCTCCTGCCGAAATTCGCGTCACGCGCTGGCGCCGCTCTTCTCGTTGCGCTCGGCATAGATGTAGAGCGGCCGCGCCTTGCCCTCGACCACTTCCGGACCGATGACGACCTGCTCGACGCCTTCGAGGCCCGGCAGCTCGAACATCGTGTCGAGCAGAATGCCTTCCATGATCGAGCGCAGGCCGCGCGCGCCGGTGTGGCGCTCGATCGCCTTGCGCGCGACCGAGGAGAGCGCCTCGTCCTGGAAGGTCAGCTCGGTGCTCTCCATCTCGAACAGTCGCTGATATTGCTTCACCAGCGCATTCTTCGGCTCGGTGAGGATGCGCTTCAACGCCTCCTCGTCCAGATCCTCGAGCGTCGCGATCACCGGCAGACGGCCGACGAATTCCGGGATCAGGCCGAACTTCAGCAGATCCTCCGGCTGCACATGGCGGAAGATGTCGCCGGTGCGGCGCTCGTCCGGCGCCTGCACGGTGGCGCCGAAGCCGATCGAGGTGCCGCGGCCGCGCGAGGAGATGATCTTCTCGAGTCCGGCGAAGGCGCCGCCGCAGATGAACAGGATGTTGGTCGTGTCGACCTGCAGAAACTCCTGCTGCGGATGCTTGCGCCCGCCCTGCGGCGGCACGGAGGCGATGGTGCCTTCCATGATCTTCAGCAGCGCCTGCTGCACGCCCTCGCCCGACACGTCGCGGGTGATCGAGGGATTGTCGGACTTGCGCGAGATCTTGTCGATCTCGTCGACATAGACGATGCCGCGCTGCGCCCGCTCGACATTATAGTCGGAGGCCTGCAGCAGCTTCAGAATGATGTTCTCGACATCCTCGCCGACATAGCCCGCCTCGGTGAGCGTCGTCGCGTCGGCCATGGTGAAGGGCACATCGAGAATGCGCGCCAGCGTCTGCGCCAGCATGGTCTTGCCGACGCCGGTCGGGCCGATGAGCAGAATGTTGGATTTGGCGAGCTCGACGTCGCCGTGCTTGGTCGCGTGATTGAGCCGCTTATAGTGGTTGTGCACCGCGACCGACAGCACGCGTTTCGCCTGCGCCTGGCCGATCACATAATCGTCCAGCACCTTGCAGATCTCGCGCGGCGTCGGAATGCCGTCGCGCTGCTTGACGATGGACTTGTTCTCCTCGCGGATGATGTCCATGCACAGCTCGACGCATTCGTCGCAGATGAACACCGTCGGCCCAGCGATGAGCTTGCGCACCTCGTGCTGGCTCTTGCCGCAAAAGGAGCAGTAGAGCGTGTTCTTCGAATCGCTGCTGCCGACCTTGCTCATGTTCCAGTCTCCTGACGGATCGGCCCGCAGATGCGAATCGAACCAACCACACTCGATATCAGCGTCGGCCTAACAAAACGTGCAAGCAGCGCTCCGCCTGTCGTTCCGCCGGGACCCGCGACGCTTCGGCGTCGTGCTCGGACCTCAGTTTATAAGTCTCGACGCACTATGCAACCACGACGCCCGGTCATAAATCAAGCAAGAATCGAGCCTTGGGTAGGGGTGGAGGACGATTTCCGGTCAACGAACCCTTCCCCGAATCGAACCAATTATAAAATCAACAACTTCCGTTGGCGCTCGGCGGGCGCTCGGCGGCTCCGGGCCTCCCGCGGCGCTGTCACTTTTTCAAAATCTTGGCGACATGATTGTGTCGCAGACGAAAAGCGTCGGGCATTCCGGAGCCGAGCAGCGGACGCAGATAGAGCCTGAACGCGTCGGTCACATCGGTCCCGCTCTCGCTGATGAACTCGTCGGGCATGACCTTGGTTTTGCCGGCGACCGCCTCCAGAGGCGTGAGCTGGTAATCGACCGAGTAGAAGCCAGTGCGGTGAATCGTCACGGAGCCGTCGCGGTCGCCCCATAGCGCGAGCTGCACCGCCTTCTCGCCCACCTCGCGCGCCTCGCGCTGGTCCACGTCGGAGACGCAGCCGACGAAGCTGCGCTGCACATAGCCGAAAGTGTCGGCGCGCACGCGCTTGAAGCCGAGCTTGGTCTTGACGAGCTCGGTCAGCATGTCGGCGAGAGCGCCGCCGCCGAGATGCACATTGCCATGCGCGTCCTTCTCGATCTGCTCGGCGAGCTTGGCCGCGATCGGCGTGTGATTCGCGTCGGCGATTCCTTCGGACACGGCGACGACGCAGCGGCCGTAGCGGTCCATCGTCGCTTTCACATCGGCGAGGAACTTCTCGGTGTCGAACGCGCGCTCGGGCACATAGATGAGATGCGGCCCATCGTCGGGGAATTTCTTGCCGAGCGCGGAGGCGGCGGTGAGAAAGCCGGCGTGGCGGCCCATCACCACGGCGATATAGACGCCGGGCAGCGCCCAATTATCGAGATTGGCGCCGGCGAAGGCCTGCGCCACCCAGCGCGCCGCGGAGGGAAAGCCGGGCGTGTGGTCGTTGATCATCAGATCATTGTCGATGGTCTTCGGAATATGCATCACGCGCAGCGGATAGCGCGCCCTCTGCGCTTCTTCCGAGACGATGCGCACGGTGTCGGAGCTGTCATTGCCGCCGACATAGAAGAAGCAGCCGATTCCATGCGCGCGCAGCACCTCGAAGATCTCATGGCAATATTTGAGGTCCGGCTTGTCGCGCGTGGAGCCCAGCGCCGAGGAGGGCGTGCAGGCGACCATTTCGAGATTATGCGTCGTCTCCTGCGTCAGATCGACGAAGTCCTCATTGACGATGCCGCGCACGCCGTGGAGCGCCCCATAGACGCGATCGACGCAGCGGAACTTGCGCGACTCGAGAATCGCGCCGACCAGTGATTGATTGATGACGGCGGTCGGGCCGCCGCCCTGCGCGATGAGGACCTTGGAGAAGTCGATGTCGGACAAGGATCGGCTCCGAGTGAGTAGGGAATAGGGAGTAGGGAGTCGGCAGTAGCGGCGTGGAGCGGAGAGCCGAGAGGCTTGCTCACTACTGCCTACTGCCTACTCCCTACTCACACCAATGCGCCGTGGCAGTGCTTGAACTTCTTGCCCGAGCCGCAGGGGCAGGGCTCGTTGCGGCCGACCTTGCCCCAGCTCGCCGGATTTGCCGGATCGCGCTCCGGCGCCTCGGCGACCTCGGCCGCGCCCATCGCCTGCGGCGAGAAATCGGCGGCGGCGAGCCGCGCATTGAGATCGGCGAGCGCGCTCTGCTCCGCGCCGGCGGCGTTCGGGTCCGGATGGACATATTCCATCGGCGGCAGCTCGGTCGGCGCGGGCGACGCCTCGAAGGACACCTCGACGCGCATCAGCTGCGAGGTGACGGCCTCGTCCCAATGCGTCATCAGGCTGCGGAACAGCTCCAGCGCCTCGGACTTGTATTCGTTGAGCGGATCGCGCTGCGCCATGCCGCGCCAGCCGATCACCTGGCGCAGATGGTCGAGCACCACGAGATGATCGCGCCACAGCTGATCGAGCGCCTGCAGCACCACCTGCTTCTCGATCATGCGCGAGAGCTGCGCCGTGTTGCGCTCGACGCGCTCGGCGTAGGACTCGTTGGCCGCGTTGAGCAGGCGCTCCTTGATCTCCTCGTCGGCGATGCCCTCTTCCTTCGCCCAATCCTCGATCGGCAGATCGAGATTGAGCTTGGCGCGCGCTTCATCGGCGAGAGCCTCGACGTCCCAGGACTCGGCGTAGGCGTCACGGGGAATATGCTCCGCGACGAGCTGCGCGACGACATCCTCGCGCATCTCGTTCACCGTCTCCTCGACGCTCTCCTCCGCCATGATCTCGCGCCGGCGCTCGAAGATCACCTTGCGCTGGTCGTTCATGACGTTGTCGAATTTCAATATGTTCTTGCGGATGTCGAAATTGCGCGCCTCGACCTTGTGCTGCGCCTTCTCCAGCGCCTTGTTGATCCAGGGATGGACGATCGCCTCGCCCTCCTGCAGGCCGAGGCTGACCAGCATCTTGTCCATGCGCTCCGAGCCGAAGATGCGCATGAGATCGTCCTGCAGCGACAGGAAGAATTTCGAGCGGCCGGGGTCGCCCTGGCGGCCCGAGCGGCCGCGCAGCTGATTGTCGATGCGGCGGCTCTCGTGCCGCTCGGTGCCGATGATGAAGAGGCCGCCGGCGGCGATCGCCTTTTCCTTGAACTCGGCGACCTCGGCGCGGATCTCGGCTTCCTTCGCCTCGCGCGGAGCGCCGTCGAGCGCGGCGCATTCCTGCGCGACGCGCATCTCCACATTGCCGCCGAGCTGAATGTCGGTGCCGCGGCCGGCCATGTTGGTGGCGATTGTGATCGCGCCGGGCACGCCGGCCTCGGCGACGATATAGGCCTCCTGCTCGTGGAAGCGCGCGTTGAGAACGGCGAACAGACGCGACGGCGTGCCCGAATGCGCCGCCTCATAGAGCTTGGCGAGCGCCTTGGTCGGATCGGAGAAGTCGATCTGCTTATAGCCCTTGGAGGCCAGGAACTCGGCGAGCTGCTCGGATTTCTCGATCGACGTCGTGCCGACCAGAAGCGGCTGCATCTTGGCGCTCGCCTCCTCGATTTCGGCGGCGATGGCGTCGAGCTTCTCCTTGCCGGTGCGATAGACCTCGTCGTCCTCGTCGATGCGCTGCACGGAACGATTGGTCGGAATCTCGACGACGTCGAGCCGGTAGATCTCCGCGAACTCCTCCGATTCCGTCGAGGCCGTGCCGGTCATGCCGGCGAGCTTCTCATAGAGGCGGAAGTAGTTCTGGAAGGTGATCGAGGCGAGCGTCACATTCTCCGGCTGGACGGCGACATGCTCCTTGGCCTCGAGCGCCTGATGCAGCCCTTCCGAATAGCGGCGGCCCGGCATCATGCGGCCGGTGAACTCGTCGATGATCACCACCTCGCCCTTGCGAACGATATAATCCTTGTCGCGCTGGAACAGCTTGTGCGCGCGCAGCGCTTGATTGACGTGGTGAACGAGCGTGACGTTCTGCGCCTCGTAGAGCGCGCCCTCGACGAGCACGCCGGACTCGGCCAGCAGCTCCTCCATATGCTCGTTGCCGGCCTCGGTCAGATTGACCGTGCGCTGCTTCTCGTCGAGCTCGAAATCATCCTTGTCGAGCTTGGGAATGAGCTTGTCGATGGCGTTGTAGAGGTCGGACTTGTCGTCCGAATGGCCGGAGATGATGAGCGGCGTGCGCGCCTCGTCCACCAGAATGGAGTCGACCTCGTCGACGATGGCGAAGACATGCGCGCGCTGCACCATCTGCGCCAGCTCATATTTCATGTTGTCGCGCAGATAGTCGAAGCCGAACTCGTTGTTGGTGCCATAGGTGATGTCGCTGGCGTAGGCCGCGGCGCGGTCCTCGTCGGAAATATCATGGACGATGACGCCGACGCTCATGCCGAGGAAGCGATAGACGCGGCCCATCCATTCGGCGTCGCGGCGGGCGAGATAATCGTTGACGGTGACGACGTGAACGCCGCGCCCGGCGAGCGCGTTGAGATAGACGGCCAGCGTCGCGACCAGCGTCTTGCCTTCGCCGGTGCGCATCTCGGCGATCGCGCCCTCGTGCAGCACCATGCCGCCGATCAGCTGCACGTCGAAATGTCGTTGGCCGAGCACGCGCTTGGCCGCCTCGCGCACCGTGGCGAAGGCGGGAACGAGAAGATCGTCGAGCTTGCGGCCGTTCTCGAGCTGTTCTCGAAACTCTTGCGTGCGTGCGCGCAGCTCGTCGTCGGAAAGGGCGGCGAGCTCGCTCTCCAAGGCATTGATCGCCTTGACCTTCGGCTGATAGGTCTTGAGACGGCGATCGTTGGCCGAGCCGAAAATCTTCTTGGCGATGGCGCCGAGCATGCGGGAACCCTTCCAGATGAGCCTCCGGCGGAGGCCGGGGCTGGCCGCCTTTTCGCACAACTTCCTTTCGATTTGGAAATCTATTTTCGAAAGGCGGCGGGGCGCGACCGCGCGGCCGCGCCCCGAGGGGCCGGCGCTGCGATGACGCGCGACAGATAAGAGGCGCCCGAGCCCTTGTCAATCAATCGGTCGGCGGCGGTCCACGGCGAAGAGCTTCGAAGCGGGGACGAGCGATTCAGCTGCTTCGACTGGGCAGGAATAGCGAGGCTGAGGGCTCGCGGTCCAGTGGCGGCGCCTGCCGCGACCTCTCCGCTCTGGCGGGAAGAGGAGGCGGCAGGCGCCGTTGGAGCCCCAAAACTGCGAGCCTTCAGGCTCACTCTTTCTCGAAGCTCATCGATTTCGGTGAAGCAGACCAGCCGTCGCGGCCACCCACGTCGCGACGGCTGGGAAAGCCGGAACATGAGGGGAACGACGCCGCCGCGCCCCCTCTCTCCTAGAGAAGCGGGGAGGAGGAGAGAGGGGCGCGGCGTTCACTCTCCGGGCGCGGCCGGGGCGGCGATGCGGCGGCTGGTCTCGGAGAGGTCGCGGTAGCGCTCCTGCCATTCGGTGGGGCCGTTGGAGGGCGAGATCTGCACCGCCGTCACTTTGTATTCCGGGCAATTGGTGGCCCAGTCGGAATTATCGGTGGTCACCACATTGGTCTGGCAGAGCGGATGGTGGAAGGTCGTGTAGACGACGCCGGGCGCCACGCGATCGGTGATCCTGGCGTGCAAGGTGGTTTCGCCGGCGCGGCTCTGCACGCGCACCCAATCGCCGTCGCGCACGCCGCGCAGCTCGGCGTCATGCGGGTGAATCTCCAGCACATCCTCCGGATGCCATTGGCTGTTCTCGGTGCGCCGCGTCTGCGCGCCGACGTTATATTGCGAGAGAATGCGTCCCGTCGTCAGCAGCAGCGGGAAGCGCGGCCCGGTGCGCTCCTCGGTCGGAATATATTCGGTGATGACGAATTTTCCTTTGCCGCGCGCGAAGCTCTCGATGTGCATGATCGGCATGCCTTCCGGCGAAGCGTCGTTGCAGGGCCATTGCACCGAGCCGACCTCGTCGAGCTTGGCGTAGGAGACATTGCGGAAGGCCGGCGTCAGCCGCGCGATCTCGTCCATGATCTCGCTCGGATGCGCATAGGTCCAATTGCAGCCGAGCGCATTGGCGAAGAGCTGCGTCGCCTCCCAATCGGCGTAGCGCGCCTTGGGGCTCATCACCCGGCGCACGCGCTGGATGCGGCGCTCGGCGTTGATGAAAGAGCCGTCCTTCTCGAGAAAGCTCGCACCGGGCAGGAACACATGCGCGTAATTGGCCGTCTCGTTGAGGAAGAGATCCTGCACGACGAGACATTCGAGCGCGCCGAGTCCGGCCGAGACATGCTTGATGTCGGGGTCGGACTGCAGAATATCCTCGCCCTGCACATACATGCCCTTGAACGTTCCCTCGACCGCCGCGTCGAACATATTGGGGATGCGCAGGCCCGGCTCCGGATCGAGCGCGACGCCCCACGCCTCCTCGAAGCTCTGGCGCACCTTGTCGTCGGAGACGTGGCGATAGCCGGGGAACTCGTGCGGGAATGAGCCCATGTCGCAGGAGCCCTGCACATTGTTCTGCCCGCGCAGCGGATTCACGCCGACGCCGCGGCGGCCGAGATTGCCGGTCGCCATGGCGAGATTGGCGATGCCCATCACCGTGGTCGAGCCCTGGCTGTGCTCTGTGACGCCCAGCCCATAATAGATCGCCGCGCGCCCGCCGCTGGCGTAGAGCCGCGCCGCGCCGCGAATATCGGCGGCCGCGACGCCGGTGAGCGTCTCGATCGCCTCGGGACTATGGCGTGGCTCGGCGACGAAATCGGCCCAATCTTGAAACTCGTCCCAGTCGCAGCGCGCGCGCACGAACGCTTCGTTCACGAGCCCTTCGGTGACGATCACATGAGCGAGCGCGGTGACGACCGCGACATTGGTGCCGGGCCGCAGCGGCAGATGGAAATCGGCCTCGATATGCGGCGAGCGCACGAGCTCGGTGCGGCGCGGATCGATGACGATGAGCTTCGCGCCCTCGCGCAGCCGCTTCTTCATCCGTGAGCCGAACACCGGATGCGCATCGGTCGGATTGCAGCCTATGACGAGAACGACGTCGGAATCGTCGACGGAATCGAAATCCTGCGTGCCGGCCGATGTGCCGAACGCCTGGCTCAGCCCATAGCCGGTCGGCGAATGGCAGACGCGCGCGCAAGTGTCGACATTATTGTTGCCGAAGCCGCTGCGAATGAGCTTCTGGACGAGATAGGTCTCCTCGCTCGTGCAGCGCGAGGAGGTGATGCCGCCGACCGCATTGCGTCCATATTTCGCCTGGATGCGCTTGAACTCCGAAGCCGCATGGGCGATCGCCTCCTCCCAGGAGACTTCGCGCCAGGGATCGGTGATCTTCTCGCGGATCATGGGGCTCGTCACACGGTCGCGATGCAGCGCATAGCCATAGGCGAAGCGGCCCTTGACGCAGCTGTGGCCATGATTGGCCTTGCCGTCCTTCCACGGGACCATGCGGATGATCTCTTCACCGCGCATCTCGGCCTTGAAGGCGCAGCCGACGCCGCAATAGGCGCAGGTCGTGACCGCCGAATGCTCCGGCTGGCCGTTCTCGATCACCGACGTCTCGATCAAAGTGGCGGTCGGACAGGCCTGCACGCAGGCGCCGCAGGAGACGCATTCGGACTCGAAATAGGCTTCGTTCACGCCCGGAGAGACGCGGCTGTCGAAGCCGCGCCCGTCGATCGTCAGCGCGAAAGTGCCCTGCGTCTCGGCGCAAGCGCGCACGCAGCGATTGCAGACGATGCACTTCGATGGGTCATAAGTGAAATAAGGGTTGGACGTATCCTTCGGCTTCCACTCGGGATTGATGCGGCCGTGATTGCGCGCGAAGACGTGATTGGCGCCCTGATCGTAGCGCACCTCGCGCAGTGAGACGGCGCCGGCCATGGATTGCAGCTCGCAATCGCCATTGGCGGCGCAGGTGAGGCAGTCGAGCGGATGATCGGAGATGTAGAGCTCCATGATCCCGCGGCGGATCTTGTCGAGCCGCGGCGTCAGCGTCTTCACCGCCATGCCCTGCGCCACCGGCGTCGTGCAGGACGCCGGCGTTCCATAGCGGCCCTCGATCTCGATCACGCAGAGCCGGCAGGAGCCGAAGGCCTTCAGGCTGTCGGTGGCGCAGAGTTTCGGTATGTCGACGCCCGCGGCCGTCGCCGCCCGCATGATCGAGGTTCCCTCGGGCGCGGAGCATTCCTTCCCGTCGATGGTGAAGCTGACCATCTTCTCCGACGTGGAGGCGGGAGTGCCGAAATCGATTTCCTTGATCAGTGTCATGGCCGCGCCCCGGGAACTGCCTTCGCTACGTTATGAATATCGATTGCATAGCGATAATCAATAATCGAGTCCGGTATGGCCATCGCCTTTTTCTATCGTCGATAGGTGTTAGATCGTTTAACGATATTTATCATATAGATATCATGTAATAGGTCGTGCGGTTATATAGCGATGCGAGACTTCGGCCTCGCTCTTGCTTCCCCCCTTGCGCCGGCGCGACGTCGGCGCCAAACGCAGGGCCGCCGATGTCAGACGCCGCCGATGATCGCCTCTTTGCTCCCGCCGCGCAGCGCAATCGCGGGCCGATCCTCGACGTGCTGCGCGCGGAGCTGCCGGCGTCGGGCCTCGTGCTGGAGATCGCCAGCGGCACGGGCGAGCATGTGACGCATTTCGCGCAGAACCTGCCGGCGCTGACCTTCCAGCCCTCCGACCCGGACGCCCGGGCGCGAGCGAGCGTCGCCGCCTGGATCGCCGCGACCGGGCTCGGCAATGTCCTCGCGCCCCTCGAGCTCGACGTGCGCCAGCCCTGGCCCATCGATCGCATCGACGCGCTCGTCTGCATCAATATGATCCATATCTCGCCCTGGGAGGCGAGCGAGAGCCTGTTCGCGACCGCGGCGACGCTGCTTCCCGACGGCGCGCCGCTCGTCACCTACGGCCCCTATAAGCAGGGCGGCGCCCATACGGCGCCGAGCAATGTCGAGTTCGACGCCAGCCTGCGCGCGACCAATCCCGCCTGGGGCGTGCGCGACCTCGAGGCGGTGGCCGCCTGCGCGGCGAAGAACGGGTTCTCGGCGCCGCGCATCGTCGAGATGCCGGCGAATAATCTCGCCCTCGTGTTTCGTCTGAGGGCGTGAGCGGCTCGCGCCGCGGCGCGGCGGCGTGCTAGATGAGGAAATATGAACGCCCCCGCCGTCAAACGCATGGCCATTGCCGATTTTCTCGTCTGGTCCGAACGCCAGGAGCGGGGCCGCTACGAGCTCATCGATGGCGAGATCGTCGCCATGGCGCCGGAGCGCGCCGCGCATGTCGACGCCAAGGCGTCGATTTGGCAGGCTCTGGCACGGGCGATCAAAGACGCCGGCGCGCCCTGTAAATCCTATGTCGATGGCCTCGGCGTCGCGATCGACGCGCAGACGGTCTATGAGCCCGATGTGCTGGTGAACTGCGGAGACCCGATCGCGCCCGACGCCATGCTCTCGCCCGCGCCCGTCGTCATCGTCGAGGTTCTGTCGCCCTCCTCGCGCCACATCGACAAGAGCGTGAAGCTCGCCGGCTATTTCAAGCTCGAGAGCCTCGTTCACTATCTCGTCGTCGATCTCGATCGACGCACGGTCCTGCATTACCGCCGGCAAGGCGCCGATGAGCCGATCCTGTTGCGCATCGTCACCGAAGGCGCGATCCGGCTCGATCCGCCCGGCCTCGACCTCACCCTCACGGAGATATTCGCATGAACGCGCTCGTCGGTCGCGTCGCTCTCGTCACCGGCGCGTCGCGCGGCATCGGCCGCGCCGTCGCTTTGCAGCTCGCGCGGGAGGGCGCGCATGTCGTCGCTCTGGCGCGCGCGCAGGGACCGCTCGAATTTCTCTATGACGAGATCACCGGCTTCGGCGGCGAGGCGACGATCGTTCCGCTCGACGTCGCCGAGTTCGACAATCTCGATCGGCTCGGGGCCTGCATCCACGAGCGCTGGAAGAAGCTCGATATTCTGGTCGGCAATGCGGGCCTGCTCGGACCGCTCACGCCGCTTCCCCATGTCGAGCCCCAGCAATGGGCGCGCATCATGGACGTCAATGTCACCGCCAATTGGCGGCTGGTGCGGGCGATGGACATGCTGCTGCGCGCGTCGGACGCCGGGCGCTGCGTGTTCGTCACCTCGGGCGCCGCCTGGCGGATCAAGGCCTATTGGGGGCCCTATGCGGTCTCCAAGGCGGCGGTCAACGCGCTCGCCCGCACCTATGCGGCCGAGACCGTCAATACGTCCAATGTGAAGGTGATGCTCGCCAATCCCGGCCCGCTGCGCACCGACATGCGCGCCGCCGCCATGCCGGGCGAAGATCCGCAGACGCTGCGCACGCCGGAGGAATTCGCGCCGAGGCTCGCGGCGCTGTGCCGGCCCGACTGGGCCGAGACCGGCAAGCTCTATGACTTTCCCACCGATCGGCTGATCGAATTCGAAGACTGAGCGTCATCGCTGCGCTCCTCGCAATGGCATGCGGCGAGGAATCGGCCGTCATTGCGAGCGGAGCGAAGCAATCTAGAGCCGCGGGGCGGCCCCTGGATTGCTTCGCCGCTGCGCTCCTCGCAAGGCGTCGAGGCGATGGGCGAATACGCCCTTCGCCCATCCACCTCACGGCTTGGTGATGAGCCGGCGATGGTGCTTGCGGTGATGGCGGGGCTGCGGCGCCGGCGCATAGGTCAGTGTCAGATGAGCGATGCCCGCCGAAATATTGAGGCCCGTGCCGCCCTGGACCGCGATCGGCTGCAGCGACACCGAGTCGTTCGAGCCGCCGACCAGCACCGTGGCGCCGAAGCCGCCGCCGACCGCGAAAGCGCCATGCGCGCCGACGAATTCCCCGGCGAGCGCGCCCTGGCCGACCTTGCCGCTCTCGACCACCACGCCCCAGGCGAGATCGCCCGGTCCGGTCACGCCGATCACCGCGCCGACATTGGTCAGCTCGCCGACATAATGCTCGGCTGGAGCGTCGTTCTCGTCCTCGTAATAGCAATCGAGCTTCAGGCTCTCGACGGCGAGGCCGCCCTCCGCGCCCGCGAACGAGCATTCGAGAGAGCCGGCATAGGCTTCGGCCGAGGCCGAGGCCGGCGCGAGCGCCGCCAGAAGGGCCGCGAGGCCCGCCGGCGCGGCGAGCCGCGCCAAAGATTTGATCGATTTACTCATGAGACTCTTCCCCCGTCGCTCGAAGGCCCATCCCACGCTGGGACGGGCGGCGGCCCAACGCCGCGCTTCGGCCAATAATACGCCTTGTCCTCGGCTGTCAGATAGCAATCTATGACGCCGGTTGGAAGTGCGTCCGTTCACGCAGCCCGCCGGCCCTTGCGGGCGCGAGGCGGCGATCCGATTTCAAGCGCGGGGCGGACGCGCGACAAGAGGAGGCGGCAAGGGTGACGCAGGGGCTTCCGCAGGCGGCGTTTCGCCAGCTGAGCGAGGCGGATCGCGCGGCGCTCCAGTCCGCGGTGGATATTCTGGAGCGAATGAGCTTCGTCGAGCGTATGGCGACGGCGACGGGGCGTCGGATCGGCTTTCCCGGCCGCATGCTTCCGCCCGAGGCGCAGGCTTTCGTCGCCGCCGCGGCGCGGCGCGGCCTCGAGGCGGCGCTGCGCATCGCCGTTTCCAGCCTCGCGGCGACGCCGCCGCGCGACGGCGGGCGTCTGCACCAGCGGCTCGCGGCGGCGAGCGGCGCGATGGGCGGCGCCATCGGCGTCGCCAGCCTTCCGGTGGAGTTGCCGCTCTCGACGACGATCATGCTGCGCTCCATCGCCGACATCGCCCGGCGCGAGGGCGAGGACCTCTCCGATCCGGAAGCGCTCATCGCCTGCCTGCAGGTGTTTGCGCTCGGCGGACATGCGGAGGAGGGCAATCTGCTCGAGGGCGGCTATCTCGCTCTGCGCGGGCTGCTGGCCAAATCGGTGACCGACGCGAGCCGCTTCATGGGCGGCCGCGCCGCCGCCGACGCCGGAGCGCCGGCGCTGGCGCGCTTCCTCGCGCTCGTCTCCGCGCGTTTCGGCGTCGTGGTGTCGCAGAAGGCGGCTGCGCAGGCCGTCCCGCTCATCGGCGCGCTCAGCGGCGCGGCGATCAATGTCGCCTTCATCCGCCATTTCCAGCGGCTGGCGCAGGGACATTTCACCGTGCGCCGGCTCGAGCGCGCCTATGGCCGCGAGATCGTCTATGGCGAATACGCCCGCATGGCCGGACGCGCCAGCGCCGCCGCCGGCTGACCGCGACCGTCGCTGGCCACCGCGTCGGCGCCCGGATGCAGCGCGCGCCAGAGATTGTCGACCTGGCTCAGCGCGCCGATCTGCGCTTCATTCTCCTCGAGCAGCACCGCATCGGCGGTCTCGAGGCTCGCGCGCAATTGCGAGAGATCGGCGTCGCGTCTTTCGCCATTGCCGGTCTCGCCCGGCTGCGTGTGATAGCGGACGAGGCCCATATGATCGGTCTCGGAGCGCAACGAGAACCAATAATCGACCTCCGGCGGACAGGGCGCGTGAGCGAGCGCGACGATGATCTCGCGCAAGAAGCTGCCGCCGAGCGCGGTGAGGCGCGGCGCGCGCACGCAGGGCGTCGCTGTTTTCGCCGCGAGCTTCGCCACGGGATAATGCGTGTCGGGCCAGAGCAGATTGAGCAGCTCGAGCAAATCCTGGTCGGTCCCCTTCGCCTCCTGCGACAGGCTCCAATCGAAATCATAGCGGCCGAGCGGAAACGCGCCTTCGCGCGTGGCCATCTGCCGCGTCGCCTCGCGTGTCGCGAGCGCAGCGGCGAGCAGATTCCAATGCGTGCCGCCGCGTGGAAAAAAGCCGAGCGGATAGGCCGCGCGCCGCGCCGCCAGCAGAGCCGGGGCGTCGACATGCGGCAGAGCGCGCGCGGCGAGCGCGGAGCGAAACGGCGCGAGTTTGTCGGTGGTTCGCGCCGCGAGGGCCGGGCAATGCGTGCGCTCGGGAAAAGCGTGCGGCGCATAGGACGCCTTGGAGGGCGAGATCATATAAGCGAAGCCCTTGCCCATCGCGTGCAGCGCCGCGCGATCGGCGGCGACGCGATCGGCCCAGCGATCGACGACGCTTCGGTCGGGCGCTTCGCCGCGGCTGCAGAACTCATCGATATAGAAGCGCTCGAACAATTGTCCGTCGCGGCCGATCACGATGTTCTGCGCGCCGGAGACGCCGAACAGCGAGAATAGAAGCTGGTTCTTCGCCCGCACGGAAAAGGGAAACACCCATAGCGAACGACCGAGCGCGGTCGAGGCGGATTTCTGAAGCGCGCCGGACAGGAAGGAGCGCGTCGAGATATCGAGCGGCGCCGGCTCGGCGACGCCGGCGAGCGGCTTGGCGCTTCGCAATCGCCATTTGGGATGATCGCGCTCGACCGCGGCGTTCCAGAAGACGCTGAGGAAGTAAAACAGGATCGCGCCGGCGGCGGCGAAGATCGGCAGGCGGGCGAGGCTTTGGCGCATGGGTCAGAAGCGGAAATAGAGGAAGGGCTTGAACGGATCGGCGAGGCCCTTGCCGACAGCGCAGGCAAAGAGCAGAGCGAGCGCGCCATTGGCTGCGAAGGCGAGGCGCTGCGCGAGCGGCGCGAGCGCGGCGCGGTCGCCGAGCGACAGCGTGAGCCGCTGCGCGACGCAGATCGCCGCGGCGATCAGCAGGACGACGAGGTCATAGGCCGGAAACAGGATCGGCTCGGCGGCGGGCCAGGGCCGCGCCATGGCGAGCAGCAGCCGCCCCGCCTGCTCGAGCGAGGTCGCGCGGAACAAGGTCCAGCCAATCATGATGACGAGAAAAGTGAGCAGATTGGCGAGCCAGACAGGCCGGCGCTTCAGCCAGTCGAGCAGGAAGGCGCGCTCCAGAGCGAGGAAGAAGCCGTTATAGGCGCCCCAGGCGACATAGGTCCAGGCGGCGCCGTGCCAGAGGCCGGAGGCGAGGAAGCAGATCCAGAGATTGATCTGCGTGCGCCGCTCGCCGAGCCGATTGCCGCCGAGCGGAACATAGAGATAATCCTTGATCCAGCCGGTGAGCGACATATGCCAGCGGCGCCAGAATTCGGTGAGGCTCGCCGCGACATAGGGCCTGTCGAAATTCTCCGGCAGCCGAAATCCGAACATGCGGGCGAGGCCGATCGCCATGTTGGAGTAGCCGGTGAAATCGAAATAGATTTGGAAGGTGAAGAACAGCACGCCGGCGAAGGCGTCGGCGCAGCCGATGCGCGAGGCGTCGGCGAGGAAGACGAGATCGGCGCCGTCGGCCAGAGTGTCGGCGAGGAGCAGCTTCTGCGCGACGCCGAGCATGAAGCGCGCGAACCCCTGGACGAAATCGTCCATGTCGGCGTGGCGGAAGCGGTCGAGCTGCGCGGCGATCTCGTGATATTTGACGATCGGCCCGGCGAGCAGCTTGGGAAAGAAGAACACATAGAAGGCGTAGAGCGAGAAGCTCCGCGCCGGCGCCGTGACGCCGCGGCGCACATCGACGAGATAAGTGATCTTCTCGAACACGATGAAGGAGACGCCGATCGGCAGAGCGATCGCCGGCAGAGCGAGCCCCGGCGCGCCGAAGGCGCGCGCCACCGCATCGACATTGGCGACGAGAAATCCCGCATATTTGAAAGTGACGAGCACGCCGAGATTGCAGGCGACGCCGAGCGCGAGCCACAGCCCGCCGGCGCGCGCGTTCGCGGCGATGCGCCGGGCGATGAAAAAATCCGCGAGGACCGTCGCGAGCACGAGGAAGACGAAGAGCGGCTCGCTCCAGGCGTAGAAGAGAAGGCTGGCGACGAGCAGCAGGGCGAGCCGCGCGCCGCGTCGGGCGCCGAGCAGCAGATAGAGGCAATAGACGAAGGGCGCATAGAGAAACAGGAACAGCGGTTCGTAAAAGAGCATCCGCGGCTCGCTTTTTTAAATAAAGTCGAAGTGAAACCGCCGGCCGACGTGCGGCGTCGGCCGGATGGATATTGCTGGTCTGTTTCTATGGCCGAGCGGAGAGGGGAGGAAGCTGTGGAAGGCCCTTAGGGGCGTGCGTGGCGGCCTTCAGGCTCGCGTCTCGTCACAGCCGAGCGTGTCCAGCGTTCCGCGCATATGCGGCGGGACGGGCGCCGTGACGGCGACGCTCTCATGGCCGTCGCGTATCGGCACGACGATGGCGCGCGCATGCAGATGCAGCGGCGGCGCGCCCTCGCGCTTGCCATGTCCATAGACCGGGTCGCCGAGGATCGGCCAGCCCATCGCTTGCATGTGGACGCGCAGCTGATGCGTGCGGCCGGTGCGCGGCTTCAGTTCCAGAAAGGCGATGTCGCGCCCCTCCGTATCCTGGCCGCGGGCGAGGGCGCGCCAATGGGTCTGAGCCGGCAGGCCGAGGGGGTCCGGCCGCATCCACCAGCCGCGCGTCGAATCGAGGCGGCCGAGCGCCATGTCGATCTCGCCCGCGTCGTCCGCCGGCGCGCCTTCGACCACCGCCCAATAGGTCTTTTCTATACGCCCGTCGCGGAACAGCTTCCCGAGCCGCTCCAGCGCCTTGCGATGGCGGCCGAGCACGAGGCAGCCGGAGGTGTCGCGGTCGAGCCTGTGGGCGAGCGCCGGCGGCCGCGGCAGGCCGAAGCGCAGCGCGTCGAAATGATCCTCGAGATTGTCGCCGCCCCTGGGGCCGCGATGCACGGGCAGGCCGGCCGGCTTGTCGACGACGAGCATCAGCCCGTCCCGATAGAGGAGGCGCGAGAGCATGTCTTCAGGCGTCATGGCGTGGCGATCATACGCTAGAGCGCTTTCCGATCGAACGGAATCGTTCGATCGATCCGAATTCGCTCAAAAGAAAGAATGGCTCGAGCGCTATCCGATCGGATTGGATAGCGCTTCGAGTGCGAAGCGATTTCGCCCTTTTCGTCATTTTGCGGCCCTTGCCGCCGGGGCGGGCGCGCTAGCTAGAGTCGAAGGGCGGGCCGCCTCGCGGAAACCGCCGAAAAACAAACGAGGAGAGCAACCATGGCGGACCAGGACCAGGTCGACCGCATGATGTCGGCGAATGCCTATATATTCGGCGGCGTAGGCGCCGTGCTCGGCGCTCTCACCGGAGCCGCGGTGGTCGGATTTCCTGCGGCGATCGGCGCCGTCGTCATCGGCGCGCTGCTCGGCGGGATTCTCGGCTCGTTCATGCCGGGCAAATGAGCGCTGCGGACGCGGAGCGAGGCCGGCGCACGGCCCCGCTCCCCGAAAGGATCAGCCGCCGAGACCGACCATGCCGAGCAGGCCGACGCGCTCCAGCAGCCAATAAGCGCCGAACAGCGCGATGATCGTCGAGGCCGCGTAGACGAGCCGCTTGTCGCGCTTGCCGCCGGTCTGCCTGTCGATCAGCAGCAGCGTCGGCACGAGAATGAGCACGACCCCCACCTGACCGACCTCCACGCCGATGTTGAAAGAGGCGAGCGCGGGCACGATCGCATGCTGCGGCACGCCCAGCTCCTTCAGGCTGCTGGCGAAGCCGAAGCCGTGAATGAAGCCGAACAGGAAAGTGTCGCGCCAGCGGCCGTCGACGCGCCGCGAGAAGAAATTCTCCACCGCGACATAGATGATCGACGCCGCGATCGCCGCCTCCACCCATTGCGAGGGCAGAGTGACGATGTCGAGCGTCGCCAGCGACAGCGTCACCGAATGCGAGACGGTGAAGGCGGTCACGATCTTCACCACCGGCCAGACGCGCGTCGCCCACAGCAGAATGGCTATCAGGAAGCACAGATGATCGTAGCCGGTGAGAATGTGCTCGACGCCGGCCATCAGGAACTTGCCCATCAGCTGCCACGTCGTCTCCAGCGGCTTGGAGAGATCGAGCGGCGGATCGGAGGGGTAGAGCATCGTCTGCCCGGCGTTCTCGCCCTCGAGCGTGACGAGATGCTTGCCCTTCGCGCCCTGCGCCGCCAGCAGCTTGGTCGCGTCGTAGGACAGAGTTGCGGGCGCGGCGGCGCAATCGAAGGCGAGAGTGACGAGCGCGCTGTCGGCGTTGGCCGGGTCCTCGCCGGCGTAATCGACGCGGCTCGTGCAATCATGACCTTCGGCGTCGCGCATCGAGACGCGGCGCTGGATCAGCCGGCCGATCTCGGTCTCCAGCACGCCGGGCTGCGACAGCTCGGCGCCGGAACGCTCCGACATGGTCTGCGAGAAGATCCGCTCGAGGTCGGTCGCCAGAAAGCCGATGTCGACCCGGAAGGCGCGGTCCTTTTCCGGCGTGATCTTGCCCGTCGAAATATCCGCCGTATGGGCGAGGGCCGGAAAAACCGACATCAAGATCAAGGCGACGACGATCGGCAGCCGTTTCATCGGCGTTCCTTTTGCGTGTGCTGCGGCAAGCCTCGGGTCGAGGCGGAGCGCACAATAGACCGACGGCGCGAAGCGGGACAAGCTCGCGCCCCGGGCAGGCGCGGCTCTATGTCTCGCGCCCCCGCATTCTTTCGCTCGAGCGCGATCGGACGGTTCCGTTCGGTCAAAAAGCGCTCTAATTGGTGGAGCGAGAAAGGGCGGGAGCATGAGCAATCAGGACAGCAGAGGTCACGCAATCTCGGGCGCCGTCGTCGAGGCGGCCGATCCGCGCCGGGCGCGGCTCCATCATTTGATCGACAGGCATTCTCTGCAGCGGGGCGAGTTCACGCTCTCCTCCGGCCGCAAGAGCAATTATCTGTTTCAGCTCCGCCAGACGACCATGCTGCCGGAGGGCGCGCATCTTCTTGGCGACGTCATCGTCGATTTCATGAAGGCGCATGATCTTTCCTGCGTCGGCGGGCTCGCCGTCGGCGCCATTCCCATGGTCTCGGCCATTCTCGTCCTCAGCCACGCCAAGGGCGCGCCGGTCGACGCCTTTTTCGTGCGCAAGGAGGCGAAGTCGCATGGCGCGCTGGAGCGCATCGACGGCCATGTGCGCGCCGGCGCCGATGTGCTGATCGTCGACGATGTGGCGACCTCCGGCGGCTCGATCCTCAAGACGATCGAAGGTTTGCGGGCGGAGCATCCGGATTGCCGCGCGACCAAGGCGCTGGTCGTCGTCGATCGCGAGGAGGGCGCGACCGAGGCGCTGGCCGAGCAGGGCGTGGAGCTCTATGCGCTGTTCAAGCGCAGCGAGTTCGAAATTTGAGCGTCATCATTGCGAGGAGCGCAGCGACGAAGCAATAGCGAAGTCGCCCCGCTGCTCTGGATTGCTTCGCTTCGCTCGCAATGACGGCAAGCTTGGTGACGGCGGCGGGCGGATGACAAAAGGAAGGCGTCGGCATGAGCAAGACGATTCGAGCGGTTCTTCTCCTCGCGGCGCTCGCCGGCGCCACAACGGCGCCGGCGCAAACCGCCGATCCGACGGCGGGCCGGCGCCTCGCCGCCTCCCTCTGCGTCGAATGTCATCGCATCGACGCCGACACGCCGGCGAGGGATGCGGAATCGAAGGCGCCGAGCTTCGTGGAGCTCGCTCGCATGCCCTCGACCAATGAGCTGGCGATCAAAGTCTTTCTGCGCACCTCCCATGCGAAGATGCCCAATCTCATTCTGACCGCCGACGAGACCGATTCGATCGCCGCCTATATCGTCGGCCTCGCCAAGAAATAATCAGTGCAGCGAGCGCGGACGCTCCTGCGGCGGCGGCTCGGGCGCGCCGATGGCGAGCGGACTCGCCTGATGATGGACGAGCCGCCAGGCGCCGCCGGCGAAGCGGAACCAATTGGTCGCCACCAGCGCGGCGCCGCCCACCACCTCGACGCAGATCACGCGCCCCTCGGCGCCGGCGATCAGCGCGCGCTCGTTGCGGCGCACGATCGGCTCCTGCATCGGATTGCGCAGAATGTCGCGATAGGAGGCGAGCACCGCCTCGCGGCCGAACAGCGGCGGCCAGCCGGGATGAATGCAGGCGACGTCGTCCTCGCCCCAGAGGGCGCTCATGCGGTCGATGTCGCCCTCTATGAAGGCGCGATAATAAGCGGCGTTGGCCGCCAGAAGCGAGGTCTCGTCGGACATGGCCGGCAGAATGCGCCGCGTGTCGATGGAAAGCAACGGTTTCGCCGGGTCGCCTCGGCGGACCGCGGACCAGTGGCGTTCTGCAACCGATTTGACAGGACTCGAAGAGAGCGAGCCTGAAGGCTCCCGGTCCAAGCGCGATCCAAGTGCAGCCCCTGGACCGCGAGCCTTCAGGCTCGCTCTCGAAGCTCAGCAAATTCGTTGAAGCGGGCCATCAGGAGGCGGTCCGCGCCCATTCGCGCGCCGCGGGGCGGGCGGCGCCGTCGGCGGCGACCTCGACGATCGGACAGCTGTCCGCCGGCGCTCGAAAACCGTCCTCCGCTTCGTCCGGCCGGGCGATGGCGATGCAGCCGACGAGCGCGCCGCTGGTCAGGAGGCCTGCGGCGTCGAGATCGGCGAGGATCGCCCGCGGCGCGACGAGCCGCGCCGGGCCGATGGCGTCGAGATGGGCGAGGAAGCCGTCGGCGTCGAAGGGCGAGACGAAATGCAGCGGCGCGCCCGAAAGGAGCGAGGCCAGCGGGCCGGCGATGAGGCCGCCGATGGTTCCCGGCGAGCACAGAGCGACCAGAGGCGCCGCGCCGCTGACCCGCGCCTCGGCGACGAGCGCGAGGCTGCGGGCGAGCAGCGCGCTCTGCTCATAGAAGCGCGGCGCGCCGAATTGATCCAGCACGCCGATGGTCACCTTGCGCGTCGGCGGCGGCCGTTCCGCCGCTATGTCCCATGCGGGCGGAGGGGTGGGAACGCGATCGAGCGAGCCGAGACAGACGGCTCCGTCGATGGTTCCGGGACCGAGCGAGCCGATGAGGCGGATCGACGGCGCGGTCGCGGCGACGCCCAGCAGCGTCTCCTCGAGGCTCTCGCCGGCGATCGACGCCGGGCCGATCAGCGCCGCGGCCGAGACGCCGCGGGCGCCGGCGGCGAGCGCCTGCGGGGAGAGGCCGAGCGGGGCCAGCACCGGCTCAAGGCCGGCGGCGATGAGGCCGATGAGCGCGGTGAGGCTGCGCACGCTCGGGGCCGCGGCCAGCAGCACCCGCTCGCCGGGCTCGAGGTCATAGTCGCGCAGCTCGGCGCGGAAGCCGTCGACGCGGCGGTCGAGCTCGGCGTGGTCGAGCGTCTCGCCGCCGAGCGCGTCGCTGGCGGCGATGCGGCCGGGTCGCAGCTTGGCTGCGCCGGAGATCAGCGCATCGAAGCCGAACATGGTCAGCGGATGCGCGCGGGAGAGCGCCGCGGCCTGGCGGGCGGCGGGATCGGGCGATGTGGTCACGGCGCCGTCCTCCACCAGCTCTCCAAGGTCGCCCCGAACAAGGGCGAGTAGCGCGGCAACGTCTGCGGCCGCGCGAGTTTCGTCGAGTGAGCGATCCATTGCTTCGATGCGTGAAAGAGCGGCACGACGTAGAAACCGGAAAGCAGCACGCGATCATAGGCGCGCACTGCGGCGACGAAGTCTTCATGCCCGCGCGCGGAGACGAGCGCCGCTATGAGCGCGTCGATCGCCGGCGAGGAAGCTCCCGCGAGATTAAAGGAGCCTTCTTGCGCGGCGCTTGCGGAGCCCCAGCGCATGCGCTGCTCATTGCCGGGCGAGGCCGAGGCCACCCAATTGCCGATCATCACGTCGAACTCGAATTTCTGTCGCCGCCGCTGATATTGCACCTCGTCGACGAGCCGCACCGAGGCGGCGACGCCGATGCGCCGCAGCGAATCGGCGTAGAAGAGCGCGAGCCGCTCCTGATCTCGATTGGTGACCATGATCTCGAAGGCGAGCGGAACGCCGTCCTTGACCAGCGCATTGTCGACGAGCTTCCAGCCCGCTTGCGAAAGCAGCTCCAGCGCGCGCCGCGCCGGCTCGCGGTCGCGCCCGGTGCCGTCATGGACCGGCGGCGTCCAGCGGCCTTCGAGAATGTCCTCGCGCACGGCGCCGGGGAAGGGCGCGAGCAGAGCGCGCTCCGCCTCGCTGGCTGGACGGCCGGTGGAGCAGAGCTCCGATTCGTCGAAGAAGCTCTTGGTGCGGGTGTAGAGGCCGGAATAGAGATTGGCGTCGACCCATTCGAAATCGAACATCAGCCCGAGCGCCTCGCGCAGGCGGATATCGGCGAAAGGCGCGCGCCGCAGATTGAAGACGAAGCCCTCGAGCCCCTTGGGCCCCGGGCTCTTCAGGGTTTCGAGCGCGATGCGGCCGTCGCGCGCGGCCGGGACGTCATAGCCACTGGCCCAGCGCGCGGTGCTGGTCTCCTCGCGATAATCGACGAGCCCGGCCTTGAAGGCCTCGAACAGCGCATTTCCGTCGCGGAAATAATCGATGTCGATCTCGTCGAAATTATACATGCCCCGCTGCAGCGGCAGATCCTTGCCCCAATAATTCGGATCGCGCCTCAGCACGAGCCGCGCGCCGGGCTCGACCTCGGCGATCACATAGGGGCCGGAGCCGATGGGCGGCTTCAAGGAGGCGTCGGTGAAATGCTCGACGTCGGTCGCATGCGCGGGCAGCACCGGCATCAGGCCGAGGATCAGCGGCAATTCGCGATCCTTGGCGCCGGTCAGATCGAAGGTCACCGTCTGCGCGTCGGGCGCCTCGGCGCGCTTGACGAGGCCATAGGCGATGCGCTGCTGCGGCCGGCCCTTGGTCTTCAGAAGATCGAAGGAGAACAGCACATCGGCCGAGGTGAGCGGCGCGCCGTCGGAGAAATGGGCGCGCGGATCGAGGCGGAAGGTCACATGCTCGCGGGAGTCGTCGGTCTCCACCGAACGCGCGACGAGGCCGTAGAGCGTGAAGGGCTCGTCATTGGAGCGCGCCAGCAGGCTCTGGAACACATTGCCGTTGATCCCCTGCGCGGTCGAGCCGGATTTCAGATTGAAGGGATTGAGGCTGTCGAAGGCGCCGGAAAGACCGATGCGGACCTTGCCGCCCGGGATGGCGTTCGGATCGGCGTAAGGAAGATGCGCGAAATCCGGCGGCAGCGCAGGCTCGCCATGCATGGCGATTCCATGCGTCGCGGCGCGCGCCGCCGGCGCCAGGGCCGGCAAGGCGAGAAGGAGGGCGAGGAGAAGCCGCGTGCTCGAGATGGCGTCGCGAATCGCTCTCATCGTCATGTATCGACCTTTCTCGAGGTGAGCCGGAGCGGTTCCGGCGGGCGACGATTCGCAAATCTTATTGGAAAAAGCAGGGCCGAACGTGGCGATATCGCGGCGCGCCGCGCAAAGGCCGCAAAGCTCGAGCAATTCGCTGCGACGACTGGCGTTCGCCGCGTCGATTTTGTATGAGGCGTTCCGTCACTCTCTCGCCCGCCATGAGGGGCGACGACCGATGAAAGGGACGTGACGAACCCTTCTTCGAGCGAACGAGCCCACGAGCACCCACTCGAAAGGACGACTTATGTCAATTCTATTTCCGCGGCTCCTCGCCGCGGCTCTCACGGGGGCCCTCCTCGTCTCGGCGGGCGCGCAGGCGCAGCAGAAGCCAGCGCCGCGCAAGCCTGCGCCTGCCCCCGCTGCGCCGGCGCCAGCGCCTGCGTCGCCCGCGGCTCCCGCACAGCAGGCGCAGCCGCAGGCTCCTCAGGGGCCGATCAAGGCGGACCTCGTCGCTGTGCAGCCCGATTGGACCAAGGTCTGCGGCGGCGATCCGCAGTCGAAGAAGGAAGTCTGCTATACGACGCGCGACTTCGGCGCGCAGGCCGACCAGCCGCTGCTGGCGCTCGCCGTCTACGACCCCAAGGGCGAGGACACCAAGGTCGTGCGCCTGCTGCTGCCTCCGGGACTGATGCTGCGGCCGGGCTTCCGCTTCGCGGTGGACAAGGGCGCGCTCGAGGCCGGCGAGTTCGAGATCTGCTTCCCCAACGGCTGCTTTGCTCTCGCCAAGGTCAAGGCGTCGCTCGTCGACAGCATGAAGAAGGCCGAGAAGCTGACGATCATCGTCAAGAATCAGTATAATAACGAGGTCACTTTCCTGCTGCCGCTGGCCGGCTTCGGCAAGGCCTTCGATGGCCCGCCGATCGACCCCAAGGTGCTCGAGGAGCAGCAGAAGAAGCTGCAGGACGAGCTGCAGAAGAAGGCCGAGGAAGAGCGTAAGAAGCTCGAGGCGCAAAAGCCCGCGGCGCCCGCCGGCAAGTAAGCGAGAACACCGCATCCCGCATGCGCGGGTCTCGAGGCGAGCGCCCTTCTCCCGCAGGGCGGGAGAAGGTGGCCCCGCGAAGCGGGGTCGGATGAGGGTCCTCGACGATAAATCGTTTCGAACTCGAGGCGTAGCGCTGCACGACTCGGAAAACTGCATGGACCCTCATCCGACCCTCGCTAAAGCGAGGGCCACCTTCTCCCACGAGTGGGAGAAGGGACGCGCGTCGAGAGTCGGCTAATGAAGCAGTCGTTTCGCCGTGTCGCCTAAGGCCGGCCAGCTCAGTGCCGCTTGGCGGACTTCACCCGATAATACCCGTCCTCGGCGCGCTCGAAGGTCTCATCGACCTGCGGATGGCGCACCGGATCGCCCGATTCGTCGGGAACGAGGTTCTGCTCGGAGACATAGGCGACATATTCCGTCTCCGAATTCTCCGCGAACAGATGATAGAATGGCTGGTCCTTGCGCGGCCGCACTTCCTCGGGAATGGAGAGCCACCATTCCTCGGTGTTGGCGAATTCGGGGTCGACATCGTAAATCACGCCGCGAAACGGGTAGCGGCGATGCTTGACGACCTGCCCGATCGCGAATTTGGCGACACATTCTCTCGGCATGACAAACGACGCCACTCTGTACACTGTCCGGATGATGTTCGTAGCGCAGGCGTGCGCCTCCCGTCAATGTCGCGGATGTGACAGTCGGCGGCGGCGCGCTTTCGCGAGGGAGCGCGCCGGCCGATCGGCGGCGCCCTCAGAAGCCGTAGACCGCCGCATAATCCGGGTCGTTGGCGGCGACCTGCCGGGCGAGGTCGACGACCACCTTGCATTGCTTCCAGGTGGCGTCGTCCTGCATGCGGCCGTCGATCATCACCGCGCCGGCGCCGTCCGGCATCGCCTCCAGCACGCGGCGGGCGAAGGCGACCTCCGCCGGATCGGGCGAGAACACTTTCTTGGCGATGGCGATCTGCGTCGGGTGCAGCGACCAGGCGCCGGCGCAGCCGAGCAGGAAGGCGTTGCGGAACTGCGATTCACAGGCGGCCGGATCGGAGAAATCGCCGAACGGGCCGTAAAACGCCTTGATGCCCGCGGAGGCGCAGGCGTCCACCATCTTGGCGATGGTGTAATGCCACAAATCCTGCTGGAAGGTCGCGCGCGCCGCCTCGCCGGGGACGGCGTCGGCGATGACGCGATAATCGGGATGGCCGCCGCCGACGCGCGTCGTCTTCATCGCGCGCGAGGCGGCGAGATCGGCCGGGCCGAGGCTGACGCCATGCATGCGCGGGCTCGCCGCGGCGATGGCGTCGACATTCTTGACGCCCTCGGCGGTCTCGAGGATCGCATGGATCAGGATCGGCTTGGTCACGCCGTTGCGCGCTTCGAGCTGGGCGAGCAGCTGGTCGAGATAATGAATATCCCACGGCCCTTCGACCTTGGGCAGCATCACCACATCGAGCTTATTGCCGACCGCGGCGACGATCTCCATCAGATCGTCGAGGATCCAGGGCGAGTTCAGCGCGTTGATGCGGGTCCACAGGCCCGTGGAGCCGAAGTCGGTCGCCTTCGCCATCTCGATGAAGCCCTTGCGGGCGGCCTCCTTGGCGTCGGAGGGGATGGCGTCCTCGAGATTGCCGAGCACGACGTCCACCTGCTTGGCGAGCTCGGGAACCTTGGCGCGCAGCTTCTCGAGATGCGGCGGCACGAAATGGATCATGCGCTCGACCTTCACCGGCGGCTCCCGCATGGGCGCCGGCGCTCCGATGGCGAGCGGACGATAGAATTGGTTGGGGAGCTTCATGACGGTCTCTTTCGCTCGGGGGCTCGACCGCGAGCGATAGCCGCTCTTTACAGGAAAGGGAATAGGGCGCCGGCCGCGCGGGGCGGCCGGCGCTCATGCCTCGGCGTCGCCCGGCGCAGCGAGCCGCGGGTGGATAAAAACGCCGCGGTCGCGTGCGTCTGAGCGATGTGGCGCAGCGGTAAATTTTTCCTGAACGACTTAACGGTTCCTCCGGCTTTGGCCCCTATTTCCGCTTCGCGCGCCGATCCATGGCGGCGAAGGGGGTCGACATGCCGGTCGATCAAGAGCTCGAGCGCCTCCTCGCGCGGAGCCTCGAGCAGACGGACGCTCTGCTCGAGCGGAACGAAGTTACGTGGGAGACGGCGTCGCGGGGAGTCGAGGCCATCGCGCTCGACCTCGAGCGGCGCTATCCGGAACGGACGGACTGGATTCGCGCGCAGGTCGCCGATTGGCGGCGACGGCGCGCTCATTGAGAGAATATCGCGTCGAGCGAGAAAGTTTTCGATTGCCGGCCGGCTTCACCCCTGCTTTCTGACTCTGGCAGCGCCGGGAGGGGTGGGCATGATTCGCAACAAGCCGCCGAAAGAATCGCCGCTCACTCAGGCCGCCGGCGCCGAGTTCGATCGCTTGGCCGCTCTGATCGGCATGCTCGATTATCTGATCGTGGAATCACGGGAGATCGAGCCGTTGGCCGAATATTTCCTCAAAATGGCCCGCTTGTCCTTGCTCGAGGCCGAGCAGACCCGCGCCGACGTCGACGGTCGCAACTAGAACGCTTTCCATCGAAGGGAATCGTTCGATCGATTTGAGTTCGCTCAAAAGAATTCTAGAGCGCTGCGTCATCGACATTCCATTCGAGCGCAAAGGGCTTCAATTTTCTCGGGGCTTCAATTCTCTCACCAAAACCCGCGGCCGAAAAAAAGCCCGGCTGTCGCCGGGCTGGGAGGGGATGAGGCGACCCCCTGGGAGATGAGCCGCCCTATTATTATTCTCAGCTCCAAATGCAATATTGGGAATGCGTCTCTTTGACGCGAGCGGGTTGGGAGGATGGCGATGGAGGAGTTCGAAGGCGGGTTCCTGGTCAATCTGCTGATCGGTTTCGGCCTCGCTCTCGCGGTCGGATTGGTGTTCGTTTGGCTGCGCTGAGCGCGCAGCCATAGGGCTCGCTCGTTCGCGCGCGGCGGCTCCTCCCGCGCGCGGCGCGCGTCAGCTCTTCGATTTCAGCGCGCGAAGCCCCGCATTGACCGCGAGCGTCGCGACGATGGCGACCGCGACGGTCGCGATGACGACGGCCTCGCCGAGCAGCACGAAGACAACGGGATCGTCGGTTCCATAAGTGGACATGGCGTCTCTCCGATCGCCCGTGCGCATCTCATCGGCGCCGGGCTTGCCGAGAAACGTAGAGCGCGCGCGCTCGCCGTGGCGAGCCGACGCGCCGTCGCAGCGTCAAACTAACGCAGCAGTCTTTCGTTTTATTGATCTAAATCAAGAGCAATGCTGTGAGCATTCGGCGGAAGACTACGTGATAACAATGAATTTCAGTATTTGGCACAAAATGCGGAGATGTCGTCCGAGCCGCGCGTCGCTGTCGGCAATCCGCGAGATCACTGACGACTCGACCCGATGCGGAGGATCCGCAGGCTCGATATGACGCATCGTCCCCGACATGACGCATTGTCGCGATGGTCGGATGCGCGAAGAATGCGTCTCGGGATCGTCGCCGTCTCGATTGCCCGCTCGCACGGCTCCTTGACAAGCATGGGCGCCTGCAATTATGCCCACCTCGCGCCGCTACAGTGGGACGCGGCGCCGATCGGCTCGCCCGACTTTTGGCTTCGAGCGACGGACCGACGCGTGAGCGAGGTCCATCGTCGCGAGCCGGCGCGCCTCAGCCGTTCGGGTCGCTCGCATGTCGGCGACCGGCATCCACCGAGCGATTCGCGTGTGACGGCGAGACTCCGCATGTCATCAGTGATATCGTGGAGCGGCTGGTGGCCCGACCAATCTCGGGCTTGACAGGAGGAGGAAGCGTTATGGGAGCTATTCTCGAGTTGACAACCTATGCGGCGACGCCGGTCGGCATGGTCGCGATCATCGCGATCGGCGCTGCGGCTTATTTCGCCGCTCGTTGGGTCCTCAGCGACTGACGCGACGGTTTCAGTTCATGCATCTGCGCGGCGTATCGGCGACGGCCGATGCGCCGCGCCGGCTTTTCGGCCATCGTCTCTCCCGCCCGCCGAAGCTCTGACGGCGGCGCGCCACTCGCGGACATCCTCGCCCCTTCGGTCGGCAGCCGAGGCTTTCCAATCGGAATCACAATCTATATATTCGAGGCCTCGCCCTTCGGGCTCGGCGGCGGGCCGCTAGCGCTCGGCTAAGAGCGATTTCCTGCCGGCTCAGCGCTTTCTGTGGAGTGGTCCATGGCCTCGACGTCTTCGACGAAGCTCGGAGATGAAAGACCGCGAGTCGCCGGCTCTGGCGGGCTCGCCGCCCAATCGAGCGTCGACGGTCAGAGATCCGCCCTGCGACAAAAGACGGCGGACGGCCCGTCCGAAGGGGCGGATCGCAATGAGACGGTCGGCGCCTTTCCGATCGATGTGGCCATTGCGGACAAGAGCCCTCTGATCCTCGCCGGGCTCGAGTCGCTGCTCGCCGCCGACCGTCGCTTCCATCTCGTGCTGAAAGTGACGGATGGCGAGGAGTTCCTGGACGCGGCGAAGCTGCATCAGTTCCAGATCGCCATCATCGGCTGGCAATTGCCCACGCTGCACGCCCGTGAGGTTCTGCGCGCGCTCTCGCGCCAGCCTTCGGCGCCGAAGATCGTCGTCTACAGCGGCACCAATGATCCCGCCGCCCCGGCGGAGACGCTGCAGCTCGGCGGCGCCGGCTTCGTCAGCAAGCGCGCGCCGCCGGAGCGGCTGCTCGACGTGCTGGCGTCCGTGGCAGCCGGCGACATGGTGTTCCCCTTCGTCGACATTCGTAAGATGCGCTCCGATCCGCTGGAGAATCTGACGCTGCGCGAGCGCAGCCTGCTCTCGGCGCTCGGCTCCGGCCACACCAACAACCAGCTCGCCAAGGATTTCGGCGTCTCGATCAACACGATCAAATTCCATCTGCGCAATTTGTTCGAGAAGCTCGAGGTGCGCAATCGCGCCCAGGCCATCTCGCTCTTCCTCGAGATGAAGCACGGCTCCTGGTCCGCCGCCTCGCCGACGGGACGCGCCGTGGACGCGCCGGGTCCCGGCCGTTCGAAGAAGCCGCCGCGCGACTGATCAGGGCGCAGGAAACAGAGCGTCGGTCTTGCCGGTCCAATGATAGACGGCGAGGCCGATCCATTCATGCGCAGCTGTGTCGAAAAAGGCGAGCCCGTCGGCGATGTGCTTGTCGGGCCGCAGGCTCCAGCCGATGTGGCCGGTCGTGCGATAATCCACCGGAAAGGCGGTGGCCGGAAAACCGACCTGCCGAAAAATCCCCATGGCCCGCGGCATATGCGCCGCCGAGGTGACGAGGAGCCAGCGCTCGGACGACGCGGGTCGCGCCAGATCGCGCGTATAGACGGCGTTTTCCCAGGTGTTGCGTGAGCGGTTCTCGTAGAGCACGCGCTCGGGGGCGAGCCCCGCCTCGCGGAAGAAGACCGCGGCGGCGTCCGCCTCGGTAAAACGTGCTTCCGTCAGCGACGCCGAGCCGCCGGAGAAGACGAGACGCGCCTGCGGATAGCGGCGGGCGAGCTCGACGAAGGCGAGGAGGCGCTCTCCCGCCTCGTTGAAGGCGGCGCGCCCGCGCGCGGCGGTGATGTGCTCGTCCATCGCGCCGCCGAGAACGACGATTCCATCCGGCGGCGGCGCATCTTGCGGCGGCGCCGGAAAGCGATTCTCGAGCGCCGCCATCAGAGCGCCGCCGAGCGGCGTGGCCGCCATGATCAGCAATGCGGCGAGGCCGAGCGTCGCCAGACGCCGCCCGGTCTTCGCATAGCGCGTGAACAGCAAAGCGACGCCGAGGGTCATCAGAAAGACGACGGCGTTGGAGGGAGAGATGAAGAATGCGGCGATCTTCGAAAGGATGAAAAACATCGGGGCGCTCGGATGAGAGGGCGGAAAGGCGGTAGCGCGCGGGAGGCGCGCTCGTCAATCGGCGGAGGCGCGCGCGGTCGCAGACGCCTGCCTCAGCCGAGCGCTTCGATCGTCGCGACGAGATGGTCGAGATCCTGGCGTCGCGACAATCGGTGATCGCCGTCGACGATCAACGACAGGCTCACCGGATCGGCGGGGAGACGTTCGACGAGCCGCAGCGCATGGGCGTAAGGGACGTCCTCGTCCTGCATGCCCTGCAGAATGGTCACGGGCGCATGAGTGCGGATCAATCCGCCGAGCAGAAGATGCGCGCGCCCCTCCTCGACGAGCCGCCTCGTGATCGGCGTCGGATGCGGCGCATAGCGCGAGGGCCGCGGCCAGACGCCCTGCTGGAGGATGGCGCGGCGCGCCTCCGCGTCGGCGGAGGCCCACAGCAGCTCCTCGGTGAAATCGACGGCGGGGGCGATCAGCACGAGCGCGTGCGGCCGCCGCCCGGTCGCCGCCAGCCTCTGCGTCAGCAGCAGGGCGATCCAGCCGCCCATGGAGGTTCCGACGAGGATTTGCGGACCTTCGGTCGCGGCGTCGAAGGCGGCGAGGCTGTCCTCCAGCCAGTCGCCGATGGCTCCGTCCTCGAAGCGCCCGCCCGATTCGCCATGGCCCGAATAATCGAAGCGCAGCAGAGCGCGGCCTTCCCGCTGCGCCCATTCGTCTAGAAAGGAGGCCTTGGAGCCGCGCATGTCGGAGGCGAAGCCGCCGAGAAAGACGATTCCCGGCCGCAGCGCCCCGGCGCCGCGCGGCAGGCGCCGCCGAAATGCGATGCTGCGGCGCGGCGTCCCCCCGGCCGGAGCGACCTCCACGAAGCGCAGCTCGTCCTTCGCGCCCTCCACGTGAGACTCCTCTCGATCCTGCGCCGTGAAACCGCCGCGGGCCATACTCTCGGCTCAATTCTCGGTCGAAGACGAGGGGAGGCCCGCCTTCCTCGCACCGACGTTCTCGTTTATCCAGCTCGGACGCCCCATGCTACAGGATATCGCCGCCTTCCCCTCGAGCAGCCGCTTGCTCGCCGGACGCACCGTGCTGCAGATCGTCCCCGATCTGCAATCGGGCGGGGCCGAGCGCGCCGCGACCGATGTCGCGCAGGCGCTGCACGAGGCTGGGGCGCGCGCGCTCGTCGCCACCACTGGGGGGCGGATGGTCAGCGAGCTGCAGGCCAAGGGCGGCGTCTGGCTGCCCTTTCCCGCGGCGACCAAAAACCCCGTCGCCATGGCGCTCAATTCCCTGCGCCTCGCCCGCATTCTGCGCGAGGAGCGCGTCGACATCGTCCACGCCCGCTCGCGCGCCTGCGCCTGGGTGGCCTGTTATGCGGCGCGGCGGGCCGGCGCGCGCTTCGTGACCACCTATCACAGCGTCTATGGCGGCTCCTCGGCGATCAAGCAGCGCTATAATTCGATCATGGCGGCGGGCGATGCGGTGATCGCCAATTCGCAATTCACCGCCCGGCATATCGCCGCGCTCTATCCGGAGGCGGCGGAGCGCCTCGTCGTCATCGCCCGCGGCGTCGATCTGCGCGCCTTCTCGCCCAATGCGGTCGAGCCCGCCCGCGTCGAGCGGGCGCGCGCGGCCTGGGGCGTCGCGCCGCACCATCGGGTCGTGCTGCTGCCGGCGCGGCTCGCCGCGCGCAAGGGCCATCTCGTGCTGATCGAGGCCGCCGCGCGCCTCGTCGCCGAGGGCCTCGCCGATGTGCGCTTCGTCTGCGTCGGCGACGCGCCCAACCCCGGCTTCCGGGCCAGCGTCGCGGCCGAGATCGCCCGCGCCGGCCTCGCCGGTCTGGTGCTGACGCCGGGCTATTGCGCCGACATGCCGGCCGCCTATCTCGCCGCCGCCGTCGCCGTGGCGCCTTCGATCACGCCCGAGGCGTTCGGCCGCGTGGCCGTCGAGGCGCAGGCGCTCGGCGCGCCGGTCGTCGTTTCCGATTGCGGGGCCGCGGTCGAGACGGTGCTGGCGCCGCCTCAGGCGCCGGCGGCCGAGGCCACGGGCTGGCGCGTCGCGCCCGGCGACGCCGCGGCGCTGGCGCTGGCGATCCGCGCCGCGCTCGAGCTGCGGCCCTCGGAGCGCGACGCTCTGACGGCGCGCGCGCGGCGCCATGTGCAGGCGCATTTTTCCATCGACCGCATGTGCGCCGCGACGCTCGAGGTCTATGAGCGACTCATCGCCTGACGGGCGCTGAGCGCGCCATCCTCGGCCGCAACCATTTTCGGCAACCATTTTCGGGTTGACAGCGGCGGGGCAATTTCCGCATATGCGCCCTGCTCGTCCGCCCGGTTTCGACGGGGCGCGCGGCGCTGGGGGAATGTCCCGAGCGGCAAAGGGGGCGGACTGTAAATCCGCTGGCTATGCCTTCGTAGGTTCGAGTCCTACTTCCCCCACCATTCGCGGACGCGAAATCGGTCTCGGCCGCTCAGCTGGTTCAGCCGTCCCTCCTTCCTGCCGTGACGAATGAAATGCAGCAGCGGGGGCCCCGAAACTGCAGAACATCGGTGTTCTTGCGCAGATAGAACGTCTCGTCGAAGCCGAGCCGCTTCAGCCGCGCGATCTCCAGACGTTCGAACAGATTCACGATCGGATAGAAGCGGCTGGCAAGGCGAAGGCCGTCAGCGGACCGGGGCGCGTGAGCCGCTCCACAAGAAGGCGAAGCGGATCGGCGATCGCCTCGAGCCTCGAGGCGTCGTAAATTTGGTCCCGCAGACGATGATTGGAGATTTGCGCGACGCCGGCCAGCGCGCGGAGTTTTCGGCGGCGCGTCAAATGAGTGGTCAGGACGGCTGGAGCTTGGAGAAGGCGATGGCGCCGTAGGAGCCCGGTTGTTGAAGGCGAAGGCGATTTTTTCCCGGCTATTCGCGTCGCTCCAGAGATAATCTATGTGCAGGCTCTGCGACGCGCAGATGCTTCTGCTTCCCGACATTCCCCGCCGCTCTCGCGATGCCCGAGCTTTTCGCCGGGACTATCGGCGCGGCGCGCCTTGGCGAGCGCGCGCCGCGCGGGGCAGGACGCCGATGCGGCTCGGCGTCCTGCCGGATCGCCGGTCAGAAGGTGGTCTTCGCGCTGAGATAGAAGCTGCGGCCGGGCTCGGGGAAGCCGTCGGTCAGCGTGTAGGCCGTGTCGAACAAATTGCGCACGCCGGCGGTGAGCTTCAGATTCTCGTGGACCTGATAATCCGCCTGCATGTGGGTGAGGAAATAGGCGCCGGTCCGGTAATAGAGCGATCCGCTGGTGTTCGAGGTCCAGCGATTGCTGGCCATCTCGATATTGGGCGACAGAGTGAGCTCGGCGATCGGCCGATAGGCGGCGAAGAGGAACATTTTGGCGTCCGGCACGCCGATCGGCTGGAAATTGGCGATATAGGGCGCGTTCACGCGGCGGCGCATCAGAGTGAGATTGCCGCCGAGCGAGAAATTCTCCGCCGGCGCGTAATCGACCGTGATCTCGCCGCCCCAGAAGCGGCCGTCGCCGACATTCTGGCTCTGCGTGACGCCAGCGCCGAATTGGGGAACCGGGACGCTCTGAATGAGATCGCTGACGATGCTGTGAAACACGTCGATGGCGACGCGGCCGCCCGGCGCGAACTCGCTCGACCAGCCGAGATCGAAATTGACGGCGCGCTCCGGCCGCAGCGACGGATTGGAGGTGGCGCCGCCGAAACGCGTGCTGAAGCGCTCGAACAGAGTGGGAAAGCGGGCGCGGTCGGAGACGTTGAAATAGACCTTGTCCGTGTCGTTGTAGCGCCAGATCGCCGCGCCCTGATAATTGGGCGCCGTCATGTCGCGCAGCGGATAGTTCAGCACGCCGGAGCCGACCACATAATCCTCCGCCTTGCGCAGATGGCGCCAGTCATAGGCGAAGCCCTGCACGAGATCGATGTCCTTGGTCGGATGGAAGGTGTTCTCGATCGCCAGTGAATACGTGTCCTCCTGCGCATAGACGGTCGGCTGGGTGAAGCAGACGACATTGGTCGCGCAGCCGGCCGAGCCGCCGGAGGCGTTCACGCCATAATATTCCTGCCAGGCGCCATGCTCGTCGAAGCGATAATGTCCGGCGAGCTTCAGCGTGTCGACGCCCTCGATGTCGGCGCCGGCCTCGACATCGGCGCCGAGCGCATAATCGGCGTAATAGCTGCGGAACGCTTTCTGCGTTCGCTGAATCGTCAGGTCGGCGTCGTTGTAGGAGAACAGGCCATTGTCGAACTTGCTCCAATAGGCCTTGGTCTTCAGATAGAAATCGTCGCCGAGCTTGGTGTTGGACAGGAAATAGAGATTCTGCACGCGCCAATAGGGCCAGCTCCAGTATTTCTGGCTGGCGACCGGATCGGTGATATGGAGCGGCGCGCTCTTCTTGCCATCCTGCCGAACGAAGCTGAGCGAATATTCATCGGTGGCGTTGGGCGTGTAGCCGGCCTTGGCGTTCACGTTCCAATCATAGGCGCCCGAATTGGCGCGTTGACCCGCGCCCTGATTGGCGGTCGGCGTGAAGCTCTCCGGCAGCATCCATCCACGCAGGTCGCGCCAGGCGCCGCTCACCTGGAGATAGTAATTCTCCTGCTTCGTTCCGATGAGCCCATAGGTCTTGATCCCCTCATAGGTTCCGTCGCGGCCGAATTCGAGGCCGGTGCGCATTTCGCCCTCGATCTCGCGGGTCGGCTTGCGCGAGACGAGATTGATCTGTCCGCCCATGCCGCCGGGGCCGTCGAGCACCGAGACATAGCCCTTGGCGATCTGCACGGAGGCGATGTCGGGCGTCAGGAAGCGCGCGAAATCGAGCCTGTTGTCGGCGGGCAGATAGACGCGCACGCCGTCGATGGTGAGCGGAACCTGCCAGCGATCGAAGCCGCGCACATAAATGTTCTGCTCATTGCGCGAGCCGCCGGTCGTGTTGCTGTTCACGCCTGGAGCGAGATTGATCGCGCGATCGAGCGAGTCGCGCTGATAGGTTTCGATCTGCCGATTGCTCAGCACAGAGCCGCCGAAGGAATCGGTCGTTTGCCGCGGCGCCGGGCCGTCGTCCTTTTTCTGCGGCGTCTTCTTTTCCGGCGTGCTCATGCGCTGCGCGCCGACATGGATCTCGCCGAGATCGAAAGGCTGCGGCTGATCCATGGCGAAGGCGCTCGCCGTCATGGCGCTCGCAGTCATGGCGGCGACGCTCGCAGCGGCGAAGGTGAAGATAAGAGTGGCGTCGTGCTTCATCATCCAATCCCCCGATTGGTTGCAAGGGCTGTCAAAGAGAGTCGAGGAAGGCGAGCAGCGCTTCCCGTTCGGCGCGGGGCAGAGCGCGAAAGCGCCCTTGCGCGTCCTCCGCCTCGCCGCCATGCCAGAGGATCGCCTCGGCCGTCGTGGCGGCGCGTCCGTCGTGCAGCAGGCCTGTCGTGGCGAAGCGCCCGGCGAGGCCGAGGCCCCAGAGCGGCGGCGTGCGCCAGTCGCGCGGGCCGGCCTCGAAATCGGCGCGGCCGTCGGCGAGGCCTTCGCCCATGTCGTGCAGCAGCAGGTCGGTATAGGGATGGATCTCCGCGCCGCTCAGCGCCGGCGCAAAATCCACGGCGCCGAGCCGCAGCGTCTCGCGGTGGCAGGATGAGCAGCCGAGCGCCGCGAACAAAGTCGCGCCGCGCCGCACGCGCGCATCATCGGTCTGGCGTCGCGCCGGAACGGCGAGGCCGCGAACATAGTCGAGCACGGCGCCGAGCTGCTTCGGGGAGAGCTCGGCGCCCGCGCCGGCCGCCGCGCGGCAGGCGAGCTGCGCGGGCGCGCAGCCGGCCTCCGGGAACAGCGCCGAGGCGACGCCGATGTCCTCGGCGAAGGCGGCGGCGATCTGCTGACGGAGAGTCGGCTGATTGGCCTTGAGGCCGAAGCGGCCGAGCCTGATGCGGCCGGCCGCCATGTCATAGACATGGTTGGGCCGGCCGCCGCCCGGGCCCGCCGCATGGGAGATGATTTCGTCGTCCGGAACGGCCTCGAGCAGGCCGAGGCCGAAGACCGGAGGCGCATTGCGCAGCGACATCCGCGTCTCCGGACCGATCGGCCCATAGGCGAGATCGCGAAAGGAGAGGCGGGGGCGGCGCATGGTGACGATCTCGCCGTCGTCGAGACGCGTCGCGAAGGCGTCGAAGGCGAGAATGGCGCGGCCTTCGCCCGGAACGCCGGGTATTCCCTCCGGATTGAGCTGCGCCCCATAGATCGGATGCGAGAGCGGCCCGCCCTCGGCGTCGCGTCCCTCGACGCCGAGGCGCAGGACCATGGCGCGCGCGACGCCATTCTCCGCGTCGGGCGTCGGGCCGCGGCCGTTCTTCACATGGCAGGCGATGCAGGAGAGCCGGTTGTAGAGCGGTCCGAGGCCGGTCAGTTCGGACGGCTCGGCCGATGGGCCGATGATCCAGGCGCGGCGGAACAGGCTGTTTCCCACGCGGAAGGCGCTCTCGAGCGTCTCGTCGAGGCCGGGGAGGGGCCGAGAGAAGATTTCGCCGTCGATCTGCGGCGTTTCGTATGGCGCGCCGGCCGTGAGCAGGATGAGCGCGGCCGCCGCGAGAAGGAGTCTCACAGCCGCGCGTCGAGCGAGGCGAGCAGCCGCGTCGCTTCCGCCCGCGCGGCGCCGATTTCGGCGCGCCAGCGCCCCGCGAGATCGGGGTCTTTGACGTCGCGTCCGCTGAAACGGTCGAGCAGCGTCGGCTCCGACGCTTCGGCGGCGGAAACCGGAACGAAGCCGGCGAGCTTGCGCGCTTCGGCGACGATCGCGGCGCCCCCGGCGGCGGGCGCGGCGGCGAGCCGCGCCTCGGCCGCATGGAGCGCGCGCCAGAAAGCGACGGTCTCCGCATGGCGCTCGGCGATGGAAAGATCGAACAGAACGCTGATGAGGCCGGGACGTCGCCGCCCGATCTCGGCGTCATAGCTGAAGAAGGAGCCCTCGGGCAGAGCGAAAGGATCGACGATCCGCACGGCCTTGCCGGCATAGGCGTCCGGCCGCGCCGGATGACGGCTGCTGTCGGCCTCCATCAACAGCTTCTGGCCCTTGGTCGAGAGCGCGAAATCGACGAAGGCGCGCGCCGCCTCGGGACGGCGCGTCGCCGCTGTGACCGCGATATGGCCGGGCAGAAAGGCTGTGCGCTCGGGATAGGCGAAGCCGACGCCCGCGCCATTGGCCTGCGCGCCCAGCGCCAGGAAGTCGATGGTGAGGCCGAGCGCGGCGCGCCCCTCCTTCACCGCGCCGGTGGGGCCGGGGCCGGAGCCCGAAAGCTGCGCGCCGCCGGCGATCTCGCAGAGCAGCGCCCAGCCGCGCTCCCAGCCTTCGGCCTGAAGGATGATGTCGTAGAGCGCCGGCGAGAAGCCGACCTTGCCGGCGAGCGGCATGGCGATGCGGCCGGCGAGGGCCGGCGCGGCGAGATCGCTCCAGCGCTTCGGGACCGCGGCGCCGAGCGCCGCGAGCGCCGCCGGATCATAGACGATCCCATAGCCCGCGAGGTCGTAGGCTTCGAACATGCCCTTCGGATCGGAAATCGGCTGGGCGCCGAGACGGCCCGGCAGAGCGGCGCGATCGACCGCCAGCGGGCGGAAGGCGCCGCTGTCCCGCAATATAGGAAAATTGCTGAGCGAAGGCGCCCAACACACGTCGACGCCGCCCTGATCCGGCTGGCTCAGCAGAGCGAGCGCGTCGCGCGACTGCTTCCAGACGAATTGGACATGCAGATCCGGATGCGCCTTTTCGAACTCGGCCTCGTAACGTGTCGTCAGCTCTTCGGGAAAGCTGGTGACGACCACCAGCGCGTCGCCCGCGGCGCGCGCCGGGCGGGAGACGAGAGCGGCCCCGAGGGCCGCAGGCAGTCCGGCGAGCAGGGCGCGGCGGCTGGGGCGGAGGGATTTCGCTATGTGTTCGAAGTGCATAACGAAAACATAAAGCCGCCATCGTCGCCCTGTCAATCGACAGGGGCGCCGAAAGTGGCGGCGATCTGCTCGAGATCAGTCGACGGCGAGAATCACATCCGAGGGCTTGAATGTGGCGACGATCTTGTCGCCCTCGGCGATGGAGAGGTCTTCCGCGGTCTGGCGCGGGACGACGCAGCTCATCGTCTTGCCGGAGCCGATGTCGACGAGCACCTCGCTGTTGCGCTCGGCGTCGATGCGCCGACGCACGACGCCGGCGAAGCGGTTGCGCGCGCCGCTCGGCGGCGGCTCGGCCCCCGCGAGATCCGCGGGCGCGAGGCCGACGAAGGAGGATTTGATCAGCGCCAGCGCCTTGCGCCCGGGCGCGAGGCCGAGCTCGTCGGCGGCGTCATTGGTCACGACGGAGAGAATATAGGTCTCCGGCGACACGCGCAGCGTGACCTCGACGTCGACCGGCCAGCGCTTGACCTGCACCACCTCGGTTTGAAAGATGTTCCGGGCTGAAATCTTGAGGCCGACGCTCCACAGCAGAAAATCGTCCTGATCCTCGAGCCCCTCCTCGGCGATCAGCGAGGAGATGCGCGAGAGCCGCTCCTCGAGCCGGTGGAAGGTGGCGATGAGCCGGCGCCCCTCCGCCGTCACCTCGGCGCCGCCGCCCGAGCGGCCGCCGGCCTTGGTGACGAAGGCCGGGCTCGGCAGAAGATTGTTGATGGAGTTCACCGCGTCCCAGGCGGTCTTGTAGCTGAAGCCGACCGCCTTGGCCGCCTTGGTGATGCTGCCATGCTCGGCGACGGCCTCCAGCAGCTTGATGCGATCGCGCCCCACCAGAAAGCGCCCTTCGCGGCGCAGCGCCAACAAAGCGTCGATCTTGTTCTCGGTCATGCCATTTCTCTTCCGCTCGGGCGCCCGGAGACTATACTCCGGCGCGACGCCGCATCAAAATCCGCGCCGCGCGGATTTTCCTTGACCGCGCGCGCGCCTTCGGATCGAACCGGCGCATGACCAAGACGCACAAAGGCCCCGAATTGCTCGGGCGCAAGGCCGCGCTGCCGGCCTCGCCGGACGAGGCCGAGCTCGACCTCGTCGCCAATCCGCATCCTTCGGAGACCTATCTCGTGCGCTTCGTCGCGCCCGAGTTCACCTCGCTCTGCCCGGTCACCGGGCAGCCGGATTTCGCGCATATCGTCATCGACTATGCGCCGGCGGAATGGCTCGTCGAGTCCAAATCCTTGAAGCTCTATCTTAGCAGCTACCGTAACCACGGGGCCTTTCACGAGGATTGCACCTTGCGCATCGCCAAGGACCTCGTCGCGGCGCTCGCGCCGCGCTGGCTGCGCATCGGCGGCTATTGGTATCCGCGCGGCGGCATTCCGATCGACGTGTTCTGGCAGACCGGCGCTCCGCCGCAAGGATTGTGGCTGCCGGACCAGGGCGTGCCGTCCTATCGCGGCCGCGGCTGAGGCGCGCCGGGCGTCGGAAGGGCCGCTCCGATTTTGAAATGCTCCGAATGATCTGGCAAGCTTCGTCGTCGCAATGCGATCGAGAGGAAGCGGACATGAGCTCGGGCGAAGGCGGGTTTCTCGGCGGCGGCGGCATTTGGGGGGCTTATCCTTCGGTGCCGTCGGTCGCGCCCGGGGCGAATCGCTCGCCCGCGGAGGCGCTGCGCTTCGAGATCAAAGGCCATGAGATGCAATTCGTCGAGATCGAGCTCGATCCCGGCCGCGCCTGCGTCGCCGAAGCCGGCGCCATGATGTTCAAGGAAGCGGCCGTCGGCATGGAGACGATCTTCGGCGACGGCGCGCAGGAGGATTCGGGGCTGCTCGGCAAGCTCTGGCGCGGCGCCAAGCGCGCGCTGTCGGGCTCCACTTTGTTCATGACGCGCTTCACCAATAATGGCTACAGCCCGGCGCGCGCCGCCTTCGCCGCGCCCTATCCGGGAAAAATCCTGCCGCTGCGGCTCGATCTCCTCGGCGGCGAGCTCCTCTGCCAGCGCGACACCTTTCTCGCCGGCGCCCCCGGCGTCGCCATCGACATCGCCTTTCAGAAGAAGATCATGACCGGCCTCTTCGGCGGCGAGGGCTTCATCATGCAGCGCCTCTCCGGGAACGGAATCGTCTTCGTCCACGCCGGCGGCGCGGTGGTCGAGCGCGAGCTCGCGCCGGGCGAGGAGCTGCATGTCGATTCGGGCTGCCTCGTCGCGCAGACCGCGACCGTCTCCTTCGACGTCGTGCCGGTCGGCGGCGTCAAATCCATGTTCTTCGGCGGCGAGGGCTTTTTCTTCGCGCGGCTCGTCGGGCCGGGCCATGTGTGGCTGCAATCCATGCCCTTCTCGCGCCTCGTCGGCCATATCGCCTCGCGCATGCCCTCCTCGGGCGGCGGCGTCGGCGTGTCCTGGCCGGTCGGCGGCGGCTCGGAGTCCGGCTCGGGCGGCGGCGGCTGGGGCGGCGGAGGGGACAACAGCGAAGCGTGATCGGATCCGCGCGTTCCGAGCGGAGGGCCGGAACGCGCGGGGAAGGCGGGTGATTACATCTTCGAGGCGCGGATCACGAAGCCCGGGCCGCTCGAGCATTTCACCTTGCCGATGAGCTTGAAGTGCTTCGGATCGGACTTCTCGGGAGCGGCGCCGGTCCAGACGCAGCCGGTCAGCTTGTCTTCCCGCTCGCCGATCGTGATCGTGTAGACCTCGCCGCTCTTCGAGCCCTCGAAGGTGTAGGCGGTCGGCGCGCCTTCGGCCGACTGCATCTCGGCCTTGCCCGACAGCTTGTCGCCGTCGGCGGTGACGGCCCATGTTCCGGTCGAGCTCTTGATGCCGGAATTGCTCTCCTCGGAGACATTCCAGCTTTCGGCCAGCGCCGGAGCGCTCATGAGGACGAGCGCGACGGCGGCTTTCGTTGCGAGCTGAAGCACGTTTCTACTCCCATAAGGATTTGTGATTGCGATGAGCGGCGATGGCAGACGCGAGGGGAGTTGAGAAAGGGCGACGCGATTTGCAGCGCAGATTCGATCATCCAGACGCGCGATTGTAAGCGACGCTCGTTAAGGGCGCCCGCGACATGCGGATGATCCCTGCCGCTGCGTCATATGGCGTCGACGCGAGCGTGCCCGCAAGTTCGCACAGAATTGGTTCAGCTGTAAATAGTGATACTGAGCCTCTCCAAGTCAGAATTGGGCGTGCAAGCGCAGTCCGAACACATTCACCGGCCCGCGTGCGACATTATGTCCCGGGTTGCCGATGAACTGATAGTCGAGCGTCAGCTCGATTCCGTCGCGCATATTATATTTGTAATAGGTTTCGAAGACCTTCTCGCCGGCGTAGGAGAGTCCGCCGTCGCCGATATAGACGCTGAGGCCGCCGAGGCCGAAATAGCGGATGCGTGGCCCCGCGAGGCCCGAGAACACGCCGGCGAGGCCGATCTCGTCCTTGTCGCGGCCCCAGAGCGCGCCCTGCAGGGTGACGCCGGTGGCCAGCGAGCGGTCGATGTCGGTGAAGTCCACCGTCTCGAAACGACCGTCCGCCATGCTGGCGCGCAGGAAGAAGCCGATCTCCTCCGAGATCTGCTGCTGCACATTGATTCCGCCGCCGAGCTTGAGATGACGCCGGCGCAGCCAGGGCAGATTCACATCGGGCGGCAGCGCGCCGGTGAGCAGCGCATAGTTGACGGCGTCGCCGACCGTGGCGAAATTGCCATTGTCGCCATAGCCGAGAAATTTGATCACGCCCGGCTGGCGGAACAGCTCGTAGCGCCCCTCCAATTCGACGACGCCCATGAACTGCCGGCCGATCTGCGGCTCGATATTGGGGCTGTTGGGAATGTCCGAGAGCTGGAACAATCCGGCGCGCGCCGTCCACCAATCCTGCTTCCACTCTGCCGCGATTCCGTGGGTGTAGCCCCAGGCGTCGGCGGCATAATCGAAAGCGCCCATCGAGTTGACGCCGAAATTCAAGAAGCCGGTGTTGGGATCATGGGCGTATTTATTGTCGTCGAACACGTCCGGCACGGCGAACTTGCCGATGGTGAGGACGATGCGATCCTTGTCGACCTTGCCAGAGAGCTGGTTCTGCGTCGATTCGAGCACCTCGTTGAAGGAGCCCGTCTCCGGATCGCTCACCTTGGCGTCGCCGTCGAGCCCGACGATCTGGCGCAGGAAATAGCGCTGGAACCGCATATAAGGCGCGGCGCGCCCGACCTTGGCGACGGCGCCGTCGACGAAAGAGGCGGCGCCGATCGAATTGGCGAGGCCATAGCCGACGTCGATCTCGGGATTGAGATAGACGGCGCCGCCGTCCCAGAGCCGCAGGCCGAAGAAGAGATTGCTGGTCGAGCCGGCGTTGGCGAGGCCGTTCGGCGGAAAGCTGTTCTCTCCGCTATATTGCGCGCGGAACTTCGGATAACCCTGCACGACGGCGGTGGTCTGGCCGTGGAAGCTGTAGCGCTCCTCCTGCGATTGATCGTCGCTCTTCTCGTCGTTTTCGCCCTTCTTCCCCTTCTTCTCGTCCTTTTTCTCGTTATTCTCGTCCTTCTCGTTCTTCTTGTCCTTCGTGCTCGCGTCCGCGGCGCTCGCGCCGTCGCCCGCCTCCTCCTGAGGGTCGAAACGATAATCGAGCCCGAGCCGCAGCAGATGCGCTTCGCTGCGCTGGCGCACGTCGAAGGCCGAGGAGGAGTAATCGTCGAAATGGCGAATCTGCAATTGCTGATTGACATAGGTATATTCGAGACGCGCCGACCAGCGGTCGAACAGCGCCTGCTCCACGCCGGCGCCGATCACGAATTTCATGCGCGAAGAGTCCGACACCGGCGCGAAGAAGGGGCCGGCGACGCCCGGAGTCACGGTGAGGAGAGAGGCGCCGCGCCAGCCGCCCGCGGCGACGCCGGCGGCCGCATAGACGAGCGTGCGGCCGAAGGCGTAGCCGAGCCGGCCGCGAACGCTCGCGACATATTGGCCGTTCTCCTGCGTCGTGAGCCGGCGCGTCGCGGCGCCGAGCGCGCCAAAGCCGGCGAAGACGCCGTCGTCGCCCCTGCGCAGATCGAGAAAGTTCAGCTCGGACTCGAGGCCATAGACCCAGGGCCCCTTCTGCCAGTCATAGCCGATCCGCGCGCCGAAGCTGACGCCGGCGCGATCACGGCCGGGCGCGATCAGCGCATGGGCCGTCGGCGAAAGACCCGCGGCGGCTTCGACGCGGCCGCCGCTCGCGACCGGCAAGCCCACGCCCGCATCGACGCCGAGGTGAAGCCCGGCCCAGGAGAAGATCGGCGGCGGCGCCGGCTCCGCGCAGGCGCCGGCGCTCGCGGCGAGGAGCGGAGGCAGGGTCGCGAAGAGGTGGAGTCTCATGGCGTCGTTCGCTGCGAATCACATTCTGATGTCTCGAGAGCGAGTCTGAAGGCTCGCGGTCCGAGAGCGGCCCTGGACCGCGAGCCTTCAGGCTCGCTCTTGCTTCCCTTCCGTCCGGATGACGCACGCCACCCGGTTTCGTCGCCGTCTCGCACAAGAGAGCGTTACAGTCGAGCCGAATGACGTCTTCGTGACTCCCTGCGGTCAGAACATCGCGCGCAGCCTCACGCCGAAAATATTGACCGGGCCGCGCGCGACATTGTGCGAGGGATTGCCGATGAACTGATAATCGAGCGAGAGGTCGACGCCCTCGCGCAGACGATATCGGTAATAGCCCTCGATCACCTTCTCGCCGGCATAGGTCATCGCGCCGTCGCCGATGAGAAGGCCCGTTCCGCCGAGCGCGTAATAGCGCGCCTGCGGGCCGGAGAGGCCGGAGAACACCATTGCGGCGCCGAACTCGTCCTCGGCGCGGCCCCAGAGCCCGCCGCGGGCGACGAAGCCGAGCGCCAGCGAGCGCTGAATATCGCTGAAATCGATGAATTCGAACCGCCCGTCGGAGATGCTGGCGCGCAGGAAGAAGCCGAGCTCGGACGAGAGCTCCTGCTCCAGATTGAGCCCTCCGCCGAGCTTGAGATGGCGCTTGCGCAGCCATGGATAGCTCGGGTCCGGCGGAAACTCGCCGGCGAGGAAGGCATAGTTCACGACGTCGCCGAGATCGGCGAAATAGCCGTTGTCGCCATAGCCGAGCAGTCGCAGCGCGCCCGGCCGGCCGAACAGCTCATAGCGGCTCTCGAGCTCGGCGACGGCGCAGAACTGGCGGCCGATGCGCGGCTCGATCGTCGGCCAGTTCGGATATTGCGAGAGCTGAAACAGTCCCGCCCGCGCGGTCCACCGATCCTGCTTCCATTCGACCGCCGCGCCATAGGTGTAGCCCCACCAGTCGGCGCCATAATCGAAAGCGCCCATCGCATTGACGGCGATGTTGAGGAAGCCCGTGGTCGGATCATGGGCGTATTTGTTGTTGTCGAAAATATCGGGCGCGGCGAATTTGCCGATGGTGAAGGTCAGCCGATCCTTGGGGACCTTGCCGGCGAGCTGATTCTGCGCGGTCTGCAGCGTCTCGTCATAGCCGCCGAATTCGGGATCGGCGCCGCTCGCCGACCCGCCGAGGCCGATGATCTGGCGCAGAAAATAGCGCTGGAAACGCAGATAGGGAGCCGAGGCGCCGACCCTCGCCACGGCGCCGTTGACATAGGCGGCGGCGCCGACGGAATCGGCGAGCGCATGGCCGGCGTTGATCTCGGGATTGAGATAGGCGGCGGCGCCCTCCCAGAGGCGCATGCCGAAGAAGAGATCGTTCGTCGCTCCGACGTCGGCGCGGCCATTGGGCGGCAGGCTGAAAAGGCCGCTGTAGAGGGCCGGAAATTTCGGATAGCCCTGCAGCACGGCGGTCGTCTGCCAATGAAAGTTGAAATTTTCCGGCTCCGCCGTTTCCTCGTCCTTCTCTTTGTCCTTCCCCTTCCCTTCTTCGTCGTCGTCCGTCTTCGAGGCGGCCGTCTCGCGGCCGCTCTTCGTCTTCGTTTCGTCGCGCGGCTGCTGCGGCGTTTCGGCCGAGCTGGTGCGCTCTTCCGGCGCGAAGCGATAGTCGAGGCCGAAGCGCAGAATGTGCGATTCGCTGCGCTGGCGCGCCAAGAAGGGCGGCGTCGCCTCGGCGGTCTCGTATAGCTGCTTCTGCGATTGCTGGTTCAAATAGAGATATTCGAGTCGCGCCGACCAATGGTCGCCGAGCGCGCGCTGCACGCCGGCGCCGATCGCATATTTCATGCGCGATGACTGCGAGAGGGGCGCCGAATAGAGCGCGAGCGACGGCAGCCGCGCCAGATTGGAGGCCCCGCGCCAGCCGCCGGCGGCGACGCCGCCGGTCCCATAGACGAGCCAGGGGCCGTAGGCGCGCCCGAGCCGGCCGCGCAGGCTCATGAAGCTATTGCTCGACTCGTCGGCGGTGAGGGCGTAGCCGCCGAGGCCGAAGGACGAGGGTGCGGCGAAGAGTCCGGTCGCGGCGCGCCGCAAGCCGAGATAATTGAAATCGGTCTCGACGCCATAGACGATCTCGCCCTTGCGCCAGTCATAGCCGATCTGCGCGCCGATGCTCGCGCCGGCCCGGTCATGGCTCGGCGCGGCGAGGCCGAAGGCGTCGGCGCCGAAGCCCTCGAGGCGGCCGCCGCTCGAGAGCGGAAAGCCGGCGCCGGCGTTGACGCCGATATGCATGCCCTCCCACAGGGTGGGGGGCGACAGAGCGGTCTCGGCGGCGCGCGGCGTCGCGGCGGCCGCAGCCAGCGCAGCCGTCGCCAGAAATATTCGTCTCATGATGCTCGTCGTCGATCGCTCGGCGATTCGCATCCTGTCACGGCTCCTCGCCGGTATGGGCGATGGACTTCACTTAAGGCGCGACGCCCGATCCGCTCTCACCGAGCGTGGGCGTGCGAGCCGAGATCGGACGCTATGATTGGCGCTGCGCGCCCGATTCGAGTAGTATGCGTGCGAGCCGAAGCCTCGACCATTCCCGCGAAATTCGGCTGGCTCGCTTCTTGCCACGCAATGCTCACGGGCGCGCCGCGTCGCGCGAACGGCCGCCCTTGCCGGAAACCCCTCGAGGAGAGCGACACGTGCTTTCGAAGGCAGCGCAATTCGACGAAATGGGCGGCGTCGACGGCTCGACCCGCCTCCCTTACGAAAAGCTTTCGAGATGGTTGTCCACGGTCGAGCCCGAATTTCTCGCCTCGCGGCGAGCGCAGGCCGAATATTTGTTTCGCCGTATCGGCATCACCTTCGCCGTCTATGGCTCGCAGGAGGCGACCGAGCGCCTCATTCCCTTCGATATTCTGCCGCGCATCATCGCCCGCGCCGAATGGGCGCAGCTCGAGAAGGGACTGGTGCAGCGGGTGAAGGCGCTGAACCTCTTCCTCGGCGATCTCTATGGTCCTGGAGATATTCTGCGCGCCGGGGTCGTGCCCTCGGAGCTCGTCTATCGCAATCCTTCCTTCCGTCCGGAAATGGCGGGACGCCGCGTCCCGCATGATATTTTCGTGCATATCGCCGGCATCGACATCATCCGCACCGACGACGACGGCTTCTATGTGCTGGAGGACAACGCCCGCACGCCGTCGGGCGTCTCCTATATGCTCGAGAATCGCGAAGTGATGATGCGGCTGCTGCCCGATCTCTTCGCGCTGCATCGCGTCGCGCCGATCGAGAACTATCCCGACCAATTGCTTGCGACCCTGCGCTCGGCCGCGCCGCGCAGCGCCGGCGCCGATCCGGTCAGCGTGCTGCTGACCCCGGGCCAATATAATTCCGCCTTCTACGAGCACTCATTCCTCGCCGACAAGCTCGGCATAGAGCTGGTCGAGGGCCGCGACCTCTTCGTCAAGGACGATATCGTCTACATGCGCACGACCGAGGGTCCGCGCCGCGTCGATGTGATCTATCGCCGCATCGACGACGACTTCCTCGATCCGCTCGCCTTCCGCCCCGATTCGGCGCTGGGCGTCGCCGGGCTGATGGGCGCCTATCATGCAGGCAATGTGACGCTCGCCAATGCAGTCGGCACCGGCGTCGCCGACGACAAGGCGATCTACACCTATATGCCCGAGGTGATCCGCTTCTATCTCGGCGAGGAGCCGCTGCTGAAGAACGTTCCCACCTGGCGTTGCCGCGAGAAGGAGGCGCTCGCCTATGTGCTCGAGCATCTCGACGAGCTGGTGGTGAAGGAGGTCAATGGCTCGGGCGGCTATGGCATGCTGGTCGGCCCCCATGCGACGCGCGCGCAGATCGCCGATTTTTCCGTAAAGCTCGCCGCCAATCCGACCAATTTCATCGCCCAGCCGACGCTCGCGCTCTCGACCTGCCCGGTGTCGGTGGAGCGCGGCGTCGCGCCCCGCCATGTCGATCTTCGGCCCTTCGTGCTCTATGGTCCGAATGGCGCGAGCGTCGTCCCCGGCGGCTTGACCCGCGTCGCCATGACGGAGAATTCGTTGGTGGTGAATTCGAGCCAGGGCGGGGGAACCAAGGACACATGGATCATCGACGACGCGCCGGCGCGGGCGTGATCGGTCGATCAAGAGCTTGCGCGAAACAAACCCGCACGAAGACACGATGATGGGACCTCATGCTCTCACGCACGGCGGATAATCTCTACTGGCTGGCCCGCTACATGGAGCGCGCCGATTTTCTCGCGCGCATTCTGCAGGCGACGCGCCGCCTCGCCACCCTGCCCAAGGCCTATGGCGGGGCCGAGACGGAATGGGAGAGCGCGCTGCTCTCCTCGGGCGCGGCGCCGGCGTTCCACGCCGCCGGCCTGCCGGTCGACGAAGCCCATGTCACCGACTTCCTCGCCTTCTCGGCGGAGAATTCGAGCTCGATCCGCAATTGCATCGAGACCGCCCGCGCCAACGCCCGCGCGGTGCGTACGGCGCTGACCGTCGAGATGTGGGAGGCAATCAACGGCGCCTATCTCGAGCTGAAAGCCTTCGGCCAGCGCGGCGGCCGCTCCAGCGAGGATTTGACGCGCTTCCTCGATGCGGTGAAGCAGGTGTCGGCCGCCTATGACGGCGGCGCGCATCGCACCATGCTGCGCAACGACGCCTATTGGTTCTCGCGGGTCGGCCTCTACATCGAGCGCGCCGACAACACCGCGCGCCTGCTCGACGTGAAATATCACGTGCTGCTGCCGGATTCGGAAGCCGTCGGCGGCTCGCTCGACTATTTCCAGTGGAATGCGATTTTGCGCGCGGTGTCGGCGCACACCGCCTATCATTGGGTCTATCGCGACAGCCTGAAGCCCTGGCTCGTCGCCGATCTCCTGATCCTGCGGCCGGAAATGCCGCGCTCGCTGCTCGCCTGCTATGAGAGCGTCGTGCAGAATCTCGATCGGCTCGGCAAGTCGCACGGCCGCCACGGCCCGGCGCAGCGTCATGGCCGCGCCGTGCTCGGCCAGCTCGAGAACGCCACGATCGAGAGCGTGTTTCACACCGGCCTGCACGAGTTCATCCAGACCTTCATCGCCGACAATCATCGGCTCGGGGCGCTGGTGTCCGAGCAATATCTCTTCTAGGATTACGCGCTTGCGACAGGACCAACCGGCGACGACATGCTGATCCGAGTGAGGCGGGAGACGATCTATCGCTATGCCGAGCCGCAGAAGGCGGCGATGCAGAAGCTGGCGCTGACGCCCCGTAATTACGACGGGCAGCGCGTGCTCGGCTGGCGCATCGACGTCGATCACGATTGCCGCCTGCGCGCCTGCGAGGACGCCTTCGGCAATATCGCGCATAGCCTTTGGGTCGAGGGTCCGCTCGAGGCGCTGACCATTCTGGTCGAGGGCGAGGTCGAGACCTTCGACACGGCCGGCGTGGTGCGCGGCGCCGTGGAGCGCTTTCCGCCGCAGCTCTATCTGCGCGAGACGCCGCAGACCGAGATCGAGCCGACGCTGCGCGATTTCGCCCGCGCCGCGACCGCAACAGCGTCGGACGCGCTGTCGAAGCTGCATGCGCTGGTCAAGGCGCTGCACGAGGCTGTGCTGTTCGATCCGTCGGCGCCGGAGCCCAAGGGCGCGGCCGCGGACGCGCTGGCGCGGCGCAATGGCGGCGGCGCCGATCTGGCGCATGTCTTCGTCGCCTGCTCGCGCGCGCTGGACCTCCCCTCCCGCTTCGTCTCCGGCTATGCGTTGCGCGCCGAGCGCGCGGCGGAGCATTGCTGGGCCGAGAGCCTCGTCGGGGGGCTGGGCTGGGTCGGCTTCGATCCGGCCGAAGGCGCCTCGCCCGACGAGAGCTATGTGCGCGTCGCCGTCGCTCTCGATCATCTCGGCGCCGCGCCGATCCGCGCCGCGCGCTACGGCGGCGGCGAGGAGACCATGGAGGTCCGCGTCCTGGTGGCGCGCGGCCAGAGCCAGTTCCAGAGCCAGGCCTGACGCGCGAGGGTTTCGCGCGGCGTCCGTAGATCTACGCAGGCCGCTCGCGTCGCTTGCCCGGGGCGCGTTGCTTTGTTAGATTATCCATAGGATCGGCCGGCGGGATTTCCCCTCCGGCCTCTCCTGTTTTGAATCAGAGCTTTTTCGATCGGGCCGCGCCGGCCAGTTCTCGTCAGAGAACTCTCGTTTCCCAGAGGGCACAGCTCGCGGGAAGCCTCCGACCGAAGAAGCCCGTCCGCAACGCCAACCCCAGCCGGCGCCCGCCCGAGAGGGTCTCCAGGAGAACGAATGTCCACTGCAACAGAGCGCGCGCCTTCGCGCGAGGATTTTGCCGCCCTGCTCGACGAAAGCTACGGCCAGAACGAGGCTTTCGAAGGGTCCGTCATCAAGGGCCGCGTGGTCGCCATCGAGAAGGACGTCGCCGTCATCGATGTCGGCCTGAAGACAGAAGGGCGCGTCGCCCTCAAGGAATTCACCGGCTATGGCCGCGATCCCGCCCCCAAGGTGGGCGAGGAGGTCGAGGTCTATCTCGAGCGCATCGAGAACGCGCTCGGCGAGGCCGTGATCTCGCGTGACAAGGCGCGCCGCGAGGAGAGCTGGGTCAAGCTCGAGAAGGGCTTCGAGAACAACGAGAAGGTCGAAGGCGTCATCTTCAACCAGGTCAAGGGCGGCTTCACCGTCGACCTCGACGGCGCCGTGGCCTTCCTGCCGCGCAGCCAAGTGGACATTCGTCCGATCCGCGACGTCGGCCCGCTGATGAATGTCCCGCAGCCGTTCCATATCCTCAAAATGGACCGCCGCCGCGGCAATATCGTCGTGTCGCGCCGCACCGTGCTCGAGGAGAGCCGCGCCGAGCAGCGTCACGAGATCGTGGCCAACCTCGAGGAGGGGCAGGTCATCGAGGGCGTCGTCAAGAACATCACCGATTACGGCGCCTTCGTCGATCTCGGCGGCATCGACGGTCTGCTGCATGTCACCGATGTGGCCTGGCGCCGCGTCAATCATCCGAGCGAGGTTCTGTCGATCGGCCAGAGCGTTCGCGTGAAGATCATCAAGATCAATCACGAGACGCACCGCATCTCGCTCGGCATGAAGCAGCTGCTCGAGGATCCGTGGCAGGGCATCGAGGCGAAATATCCGATCGGCGCCAAGTTCCATGGCCGCGTCACCAACATCACCGACTACGGCGCCTTCGTGGAGCTGGAGCCGGGGATCGAGGGCCTCGTCCACGTCTCGGAAATGTCCTGGACGAAGAAGAACGTGCATCCCGGCAAGATCGTCGCGACCAGCCAGGAAGTCGACGTGCAGGTGCTCGAGGTCGATCCGGTCAAGCGCCGCATCTCGCTCGGCCTCAAGCAGACGCTGCAGAATCCGTGGGAGGCCTTCGCCGAGAAGCACCCGCAGGGCTCGACCGTTTCCGGCGAGGTCAAGAACAAGACCGAGTTCGGCCTGTTCATCGGCCTCGACGGCGATGTGGACGGCATGGTCCATCTCTCCGATCTCGACTGGAACCGCCCCGGCGAGCAGGTGATCGAGGAGTATAAGAAGGGCGATATGATCACCGCTCAGGTGCTCGACGTCGACATCGAGAAGGAGCGCATCTCTCTCGGCGTGAAGCAGCTCGCCAACGACCCGTTCGCCTCCATCTCCGCCGAGGAAGGCGCGGGCGAGGTGAAGAAGGGCGCCGTCGTCACCACCGAGGTGCTCGAGGTGAAGGAGGCCGGTCTCGAGGTGAAGATCATCGGCACCGATCTCACCACCTTCATCAAGCGCAACGAGCTGGCGCGCGATCGCGCCGACCAGCGTCCCGAGCGCTTCGCCGTCGGCGAGAAGGTCGATGTCCGCATCACTCTGTTCGACCGCAAGGCGCGCAAGGTCGCGGTGTCGATCAAGGCGCTGGAGATGGCCGAGGAGAAGGAGGCGATCGCCCAATACGGCTCCGCCGATTCGGGCGCTTCGCTCGGCGACATTCTCGGCGCCGCTCTGAAGGCGAGAGAAGCCGAAGGCCCGAAGAAGGGCTGATCGGTCGAGCTTTACAAAGGCTCCGCCCTCCTCGCGAGGGCGGAGCTTTTTTTTTGAAGCAGCGCCTCGCGGCGTTTCATCTCTCGAGTTTTGAACGGATGATCGGCTCGGACCCGGCCCCAGCCCATAGCTTGCGCGGACGCCCTGTGGCCGGGCCGCCTATCCCGCTATGCGGAAGAAGAAAGCGCGCGCCTTCATTGCGGCACGACCACCATCCAATTGACGCCGAAGCGATCGGTGAGCATGCCGAACAAGGGTGAGAAGAACGTCTTGCCGAGCTTCATCTGCGTCTCGCCGCCCTCGGCGAGCGCGGCATAGACGCGCTCGGCCTCTTCCGGCGTCTTGGCGCTGTAGGAAAGCGAGAAGCCTTTGAAGCCGGTGGCCTCGCCGTCGCCGTCCGAGCCGAAGATCACCGAATCGCCGACCTTGAAGCACATATGCATGACCTTGGCGCTCCAGCCGGGCGGCAGCATCTCCTCGGGCGTCGGCACAGGACTGTCCTTGTAGCGCATCAGCATGGTGATCTGCGCGCCGAGCGCTTTTTCATAGAAGGCGGCGGCCTCTTCGGCGCGGCCGTCGAAGACGAGATAGGGTTGAACGCTCATGACATCCTCTTGTCCTCGGGCGTCGCCGAGAGCGCGGCGCCCGTTTGGAGGGGATCATGGCCCGGCTGTTCGGTTCGTCAACCGCCGCTCACTGCGGGACGATGATCATCCACAGCACGCCGAAGCGGTCGACCACCATGCCGAAGCGCGGCGAGAAGAAGGTTGTTCCGAGCGGCATCCGGATCTCGCCGCCATCGGAAAGCGCGCCGAAGACTCGATCCGCCTCGGCCTCGCCCTTCACCGCGATCGAAAGGCCGAAGCCGTTGAAGCTGCTCGCGAGATTGCCGCAGCCATCCGAGGCGAAGAAGCTCGTCTCGCCGATCTTCAGGCAGGAATGCATGATCTTGTCATCCCAATTCGGCGCGAGGACGCCGGGCGGCGGCGGCTCGGGACAGTCCTTGTAGCGAAGCAGCATCAGCGTCTCGGCGCCGAGCCTGTCCTTGTAGAAGGCGATGGCGTCGTCGAGCCGGCCGTTGAAGAACAGATAGGGCTGAATGTGCATTCGGTTTCTCCTCTGCTGATGATCGAATTGCTTTGTCACTGACCCAACGCCGCCAACTCGCGCGCAAGCTGGCCGAGATAATCGAAGGCGCCGGTCCAGCCGTGCCGATGCGAGAGCGCGGAAGCTTCCGTCGCGAGGCCGCTCTGCACGAAGATCATCTCGGTCTTGCCGTCTTGCTCGACGAGTGAAATCTCCAGCGTCGTCAGCGCGACGGGCTCGAGATGATTGCGCTCCCAGCGATGCGTCATCACGAGGCGCGAAGGCGGCGCGATCTCGACATATTCGCCGTGATGGATGAACTCCTCGCCCTCCGGAGAGCGCATGCCGGAACGCCATGCGCCGCCGATGCGAAAGTCGTTCTCGGCGAAGAGAACCGTGAAGGTCGCGGGACAGAGCCAGCGCATCATGTGCCGCGGCTCGGTCCAGCATTTGTAGACGAGCGCGCGCGGCGCCTCGAAGCTGCGGATCAGCACGAGGCTGTGCGGCGCGTCGGCTTCGCCGGTCTCGCGCGCGAGGCCGTCGAGAATGCCGCTCCAGCCGGCGCGGAAGGCCGGGGTTTTCGGCGCGACATCCGGGGCGATGAAATGGGTGAGCGTCAACAGCGAGCCGGCGCCGTCCGGCGCAATGTCGACCGCAATGCGCGAGAACGGCCCTTCGCGGCTCGTTCCCATGAGGAAAACCAAGCGGCGCGGAGGATCGATCTCGATATATTCGCCGAAATGCGTGGCCAGCGTTTCCCCGCGCGTCTCGTGGATGGCGAAGCCGCCGCCGACGCGCGCGTCGATCTCGACATGTGAGGACACGCCGCCGGGCGTCGCGAACAGCCAGCGGCCCACGGCCTTCGCATCAAGCCAGGCGCCGAAAAGCAGCGCCGGCGGCGCGGCGAAGCGGCGCGTGACGACGAGCGGCGCGATCGTTTCGTCAGTTCTTCGGGGCATCGGGATCGCCTTTCTGCAATTCGGCGAGATAGGCGTCGAGCCGATCGAAGCTCTCCTCCCAGAAGCGCCGATAGGTTTCGAGCCAGTCCGAGACCTCGCGCAGCCGCGCCGCATTGAGCTTGCAGGGCCGCGATTGCGCGGCGCGGCCGCGGGTGACGAGGCCGGCCTGCTCGAGCACCTTCAGATGCTTCGAGACGGCCGGCTGACTGATCGTGAATGGAGCGGCAAGCTCGCCGACCGAGGCCTCTCCCCGAGCGAGCCGGGCGAGAATGGCGCGGCGCGTCGGGTCGGCGAGGGCGGCGAAAGTGGCGCTGAGGGGGTCGGACATCGATAGCCTGCCAGATATGTAACTTATAAGTTATATAACTAACATGGAAAGCGCCTGTCAATGCTCTTTCAGCCGTCATCGCGAGCGCAGCGAAGCGATCCAGAGTCGTGGGGCGGGTCCTGGATCGCTTCGCTGCGCTCGAGATGACGAGGCGGCCGAGAGGAAGAAAGGCGTCGGTTGCGTCCGCCGCCAAATGGCGGCATGTAAGATTCACATTTCACCACGGCCCGAGCGGCCCTTCGGAAAGAGCGAGAGAGAATGAGCGCTGAGACCTCCTCCACGAATTGGCTGCCGGACGCAAAGGCGGCTTTCGCCTCGGTGGAGGCGCTCTACGCCCAAGCGCTCGCCGCCGTGCGCGCGCGCGTCACCAAGGACGGCAAGCTCTCCAATGAGCTGATCGAGACTGAGCAGCACGCCGCCCACGGCCTCTCCTGGTTCGCGACTTATGTGCAGGGCCTGCGCGAATTGCTCGCCTATGCCGATCGCCTCATCGCCGAAGGCGCCTATGGCGAGACCGAGAACCTCCTCACCCGCATCGCTTTCAGCGAATATCTCGCGCAGGTGTTCGGCGGCATTCCGATGAGCCAGGGCGAGTTCGTGCGCCTCTCGGATTTCGGCCTCACGCCCGCCGATGTCGCCGCCCGCCGCATTGCCGAGGTCGACGCGCTGATCGCCACCGGCTCCACCGCGCCGAACCGCGCCCGCCTCGCCGAGCTGATCGATCATCACGAGGCGGCAGAGACCATCGGCGCCACCGGTCTCGACGAGACGCTGGAGGCGATCCGCAGCGAGATGCGCAAATTCGCCTCCGACAATGTGACGCCGCATGCGCATGAATGGCATCTGAAGAACGACTATATCCCGCTCGAGGTCATCACCGGCCTCTCCGAGCTCGGCGTGTTCGGCCTCACCATTCCGGAAGAATATGGCGGCTCCGGCATGGGCAAGATCGCCATGTGCGTAGTGTCGGAAGAGCTGTCGCGCGCCTATATCGGCGTCGGCTCGCTGGGCACGCGTTCGGAGATCGCCGGCGAATTGATCCTCGTCGGCGGCACGGAAGAGCAGAAGCAGAAATATCTGCCGAAGATCGCCAGCGGCGAGATTCTGCCGACCGCCGTCTTCACCGAGCCGAACAATGGCTCCGACCTCGCAAATCTGCGCACCCGCGCGACGCGCGAGGGCGATGTCTACAAGGTCGTCGGCAATAAGACCTGGATCACCCATCCGGTGCGCGCCGATGTGATGACGCTGCTGGTGCGCACCAATCCGAACGAGAAGGGCTATAAGGGCCTCTCCATGCTGCTGGCCGAGAAGCCGCGCGGCACCGACGAAAATCCTTTCCCGGCGAAGGGCATGACCGGCGGCGAGATCGAGGTGCTCGGCTATCGCGGCATGAAGGAGTTCGAGATCGGCTTCGACAATTTCGAGGTGCCGGCCGCAAACCTTCTCGGCGGCGAGGAAGGCAAGGGCTTCAAGCAGCTGATGGAGACCTTCGAATCCGCGCGCATTCAGACGGCGGCGCGCGCGCTCGGCGTCGCTCAGGCGGCGCTCGACTTGGGCCTGCGCTACGCCAAGGAGCGCGTGCAATTCGGCAAGCCGCTGTTCTCCTTCCCGCGCGTCTTCGACAAGATCGTCACCATGGCGATCGAAATTCACGTGGCGCGCCAGATCACCTATTTCGCCGCCCGCGAGAAGGACGAGGGCAAGCGCTGCGATCTCGAGGCCGGCATGGCCAAGCTGCTGGGCGCCCGCGTCGCCTGGGCGGCGGCCGACAATGCGCTGCAGATTCACGGCGGCAACGGCTTCGCCCTGGAATATCCGGTCTCCCGCGTGCTCTGCGACGCGCGCATCCTCAACATCTTCGAGGGCGCGGCGGAAATACAGGCGCAGGTCATCGCGCGAAGGCTGCTGGAGGGCTGAGGGGGCGAGCAAGTCGAGAAGGAAAAGGACCGAATCTGATGCCGGCTGTTTTTCGTCAGAACGGATACCGGTTCTTTTTCTATTCGAACGAGGGCGACCCGCGCGAGCCGATCCATATTCATGTGATGAAGGACGGCCGCACTGCGAAGTTTTGGCTGGAGCCTGTCGGCCTCGCGCAGAGCGCGCGCTTCGATGCGCGGGCCTTGCGCGAATTGGAGCAGATCGTCCAAGATCGGGCCGGAGACATCAGGAGGGCTTGGCGTGAGCATTTCGGCTAAATCCGTTCGCTTCGACGACGATAGCTTCTGGGTAGAGCTATCGGACGGGCGCACTCTCGGCGTTCCCCTCGCCTGGTTTCCGCGCCTGCTGCACGCGTCCAGCGAGCAGCGCCTCGCCGTCATGATCAGCGACGAGGGGCTGCACTGGGACGAGCTGGACGAGGACATCTCTATACCTGGACTGCTCGCCGGTCGCGGTGACCAGACGAAACGCGAGCAGTTCGCGGCGTAAAATCGGCTCGGCGGGACGAAGCCCACGTCGTCGCCTCGCGTCGAGCGCGGATCGCTGCAGATTCACGGCTCACTTCTTCCCGCCCGCGATGATCGGCGCTATTTTCCCGGCGATGGTTAGCAAAACCCTACGCGAGCTCGGCCGTTCGTCGTTCGATAACCATTACATATGCTTTCGATTTACCCTTAAAATCGATGGTTTATTCTGATCGGCGTCGAATAGACGCGGATCGCGCCGTCTGTTCGTTCCGGCGCAGAGGAAGTGACGCGTTCCATGTCCAGCACAGCTCAGCACAGATCCGCGACGCGGCTCGTCGCCGCCTTCGGCCTCGCTCTCGCAGCGACGGCGGCCAGCGCCGAGCCGCGCGTCATTTCCGGCATCGGCGAGCGGGAAGCCGCGCGCATGCTCGCTGCTCCGGCGCCGGTCGGCGCGCCCGAGCCGGCGCCGATCGCCGTCGCCGCCGCCGCCGCCTCTCCGGGCGCCTATGGCGGCGGCTTCATCGAGCTTCTGATGACCGGCTCCGCGCCGTCCCGGGCGCAACGCGCGCCGCAACCGCGGCCGCAGCTCGCCGCCTATGCGCCGGCGCAGGAAGCCAATCTGCAGCGGCAGATCGATCCCGTGTTCCAGCGCGCGGAAATCGATTATGGCGGCGGCGAGCGGCCCGGCACGATCGTCGTCGATTCTGACAATAAGCTGCTCTATTATGTGCTCGCTCATGGCCGCGCCGTCCGCTACGGGATCGGCGTCGGCCGGCCCGGCTTCACCTGGACCGGCGTCAAGCCGATCACCCGCAAGGCGCAATGGCCCGACTGGACGCCGCCCTCGGAAATGCTGGCGCGCCGGCCCGATTTGCCGCGCCATATGGCCGGCGGTCCGGCCAATCCGCTCGGCGCGCGCGCGCTCTATCTCGGCGGCTCGCTCTATCGCATCCACGGCACCAACGAGCCCTATACGATCGGCCAGAACGTCTCGTCGGGCTGCATCCGCATGATGAACGAAGACGTGATCGACCTCTATGACCGCGTGCATGTCGGCACGCGAGTCGTGGTTCGTTGACTCTGTCGCTGCATCGGCCATGGCCGGACGCGGCGAGAGCGCCGATATTTCGAGCGGGCCGGCGCCGTTGCAATTGCGCCGGCTTCGCGCGATACCCGCCGAGAAGATTTTTCTTTTGCATGAGGGCGTCGACTTGCCCAGCCTGATCCGCTTCCTGGTCATCGTCGCCGTGCTCGCCGGCCTCGCTTATGCGGCGATGCTGGCGATCGTCGCCACGGTCACGCCGCAGCCGCGTGAGATGACGCAGACCATCAATCCGCAGCGTCTCAACAAGTGAGCGAAGCATGGGCGAGGCGAAGCGCCATCCGCTGATCGGCGCCTTTCTCGACATGCTGGCCGCCGAGCGCGGCGCGGCGCGCAACACGCTCGACGCTTATCGGCGCGACCTCGAGGATTATGTCGCGCATCTCGAGCGCACGGGCGCGGAGCCGCTCGGCGTCACGACCGACGGGTTGCGCGCCTATCTGGCGACGCTACAGAGTCGCGGCATGACCGCCGCGACCAGCGCGCGGCGGCTCTCGGCGCTGCGCCAGTTCCACAAGTTCCTCTATGTCGACCGTTATCGCGCCGACGACCCCTCCACACCGTTGGAGGGGCCGCGGCGCCAGCACAGCGCGCCGGACATTCTCGCCATGGACGAGGTCGAGCGGCTGCTCGAGACGGCGCGCGAAGGGCTCGAGGACGAGAGCCGCGCGGCCGGCGAGCGCCTGCGCGCGGCCCGGCTCTATGCGCTGCTGGAGACGCTCTACGCCACCGGCCTGCGCGTGTCCGAGCTGGTCTCGCTGCCGGCGAGCGCGGCGCGCAGCCGCGATTCCTTCTTCACCGTGCGCGGCAAAGGCTCCAAGGAGCGGCTGGCGCCGATGACGCCGCGCGCCAAAGCCGCACTGACGGTTTTTCGCGCGCTGCTGGCCAAGCATGCGCCGGGCCTCGCCGATTCGCACTTCCTATTCCCGTCCGACGCGGCCGAGGGCCATCTGACCCGCCAGGCTTTCGCCCGCGATCTGAAGACCGCGGCGGCGGCCGCGGGCCTGTCGGCGCGCGACATCAGCCCGCATGCGCTGCGCCACGCCTTCGCCAGCCATCTGCTGCAGAACGGCGCCGATCTCCGCGTCGTGCAGGAATTGCTCGGCCATGCCGATATTTCGACGACACAGATTTACACGCATGTGCTGGATGAGCGCATCCGGGCGATGGTGAGGGATCTGCATCCCCTGGGGGATGCGGATTGAGCGGCCGCCCGAGGCGGCGTCGCTAACCCCGCCTCTCGATGAAATCCACGACCGCGGCGATCGTCGGCGGGTCCAGCAGCAGCGGCGCATGGCCCTGGCCTTCGACTGTCAGCCGCTCGAGCAGCGGATGCCCCTCGGCCATCGCCGCGAAGGTCTCCGGCGAGAGCAGATCGGAAAGGCCGCCGCGAATGACCAGCGCCGGGATCGACTCCATCGCCTTCCACTCCTCCTCGAACAGGATCGGGCCGCTGTCGGGGCCGACGTCGTCCAGCACATGGGCGAGCTCGGGGTCGTAGCGCAGCGTCAGTCGGCCGTCCGTCTCGGCGAAGCTCGCGCGCGCGAACGCCTCCCATTCGTCCTGCGTCAGCGCCGGGAACTGCGGGCCGGCGACCAGCTTCAGCGTCGCCACCGCGATCGCCATCGAGGGGACGGTTGGCATGCGACCGACATAGCTCTTGATGCGGCGCAATCCGCCGGCCTCGATCACCGGGCCGATGTCGTTCACGACCGCCGCATGCAGAATTTCCGGCCGCCGCGCGGCGAGGCGCATCAGGTGAATGCCGCCGCGCGAGGTGCCGATGAAGCTCGCCCGGCCGACGTCCGACGCGTCGAGCACGGCGAAAAGATCGGCCTCCTCGACATCGAGGCAGTAGCGGCGCCAATCCGGATCCCAGTCGGAAAGGCCGCGGCCGCGATAATCGAGCGCCAGCACGCGCCGACCCCGCTGCGCCAGAGCGAGAGCGACCCGCTCGAAATCCTCGGCCGAGCGCGTGAGCCCGGGCAGGCAGACGACGGGCGTCGCCGCCGCGCCATCGGCGAGGAGCGAGCCCTCGGCGGGGAGATAGTCGACGACATGCAGACGCCGACCGTCCGCGGCGGAAACGAAGCGGCTCTCGCGCCGCACGGCCTGACGATCCATGCTTCCTCTTCGCATCGGCTGCGGCCGCGACGCGGCCGGCCGATAAGATATAGGCTCCGCCGGCGCGGCGCGCCTGTCATTTTCGGCCGGGTTCGCGAGTGGCGGCGCCTAGAAATTCTCCGGCTCCGAGAAAAGTCGGGCATTCTGCCATTATTTCGCGCAGCAGCGAAAGCCCCTTCCGCGTTTCGGCGCCTTGATGCGCGCGAGGCGTCCAGATATTTTGCAATCATGCAGGCCGAAGCGCAGCAAAACGCGCCTCTCGGCCTGAGAAAATCCGCCGCGGCGCCCTCCACATCGAGTTCTGGCGGGAGCGTGGCGGTCCGATTCCGGCGGCGAGGGTGCGCCGCGACGCCCCAGGGACCCAAATGTCCGTCCTCATCGACAAGAACACCAAGGTCATCTGTCAAGGTTTCACCGGCAAGAACGGCACGTTCCATTCGGAGCAGGCCATTCTCTACGGCACGCGCATGGTCGGCGGAGTCTCGCCGGGCAAGGGCGGCTCGAAACATCTCGACCTCCCCGTCTTCGACACCGTCGCCGAGGCGCGCGAGAAGACCGGCGCCGACGCCAGCGTCATCTATGTGCCGCCGCCGGGCGCGGCCGACGCTATTTGCGAAGCGATCGACGCCGAGATCCCGCTCATCGTCGCCATCACCGAGGGCGTGCCGGTTCACGACATGATCCGCGTGCGGCGCGCGCTCTCGGGCTCCAAGTCGCGGCTCATCGGGCCGAACTGCCCCGGCGTCGTCACCGCGGGCGAGTGCAAGATCGGCATCATGCCGGGCAATATCTTCAGCAACGGCTCCGTCGGCGTCGTCTCGCGCTCGGGCACGCTGACCTATGAGGCCGTGTTCCAGACGACGCGCGAGGGCCTCGGCCAGACCAGCGCGGTCGGCATCGGCGGCGATCCGGTCAAGGGAACCGACTTCATCGAGGTGCTGGAGTTGTTTCTGGCCGACGACGCCACCAAATCCATCATCATGATCGGCGAGATCGGCGGCTCCGCGGAAGAAGACGCGGCCGAGTTCCTTCGGGACGAGGCCAAGCGCGGCCGCAAGAAGCCGATGGTCGGCTTCATCGCCGGCCGGACTGCGCCGCCCGGGCGGCGCATGGGACATGCCGGAGCGATCGTCTCCGGCGGCAAGGGCGACGCGGAGAGCAAGATCGCGGCGATGGAGTCGGCCGGGATCAGAGTGTCGCCCTCGCCAGCGCGGCTCGGCAAGACTCTTGTCGAGATGCTGAACGGCTGAGGGGAAAAAGCGTCGTCTCGATCCGAGGCGGCGCTCCCCTCCTTCGCGCCCCACCGCTTCGTGGAACGGCGCGGTCGCGATGATGCGCGGGCCTCGTGGCGCGCGGTATATGCTCCTTCTCCCGCGTAGCGGGGGAGGGCCGGGGAGGGGGCTTCAGGAGCCCCCGCGCTCTTGTTCATGCAAACAATCGGAAGCCGGAGCCCGGCGAATGACGAGCAAGCCGACGCCGCGAGGCGCCGGCCTCTCGTCGTCTCCGGTGCGGAGCGAAATCGTAAGGAAGCGTAAAAAAGATTTCGCTCTAGTTGATGCGAGCTCGACGCTCGGGAGATAGAAGAATGGCGCGTCTCGAGACGAATGGCGGTTCGGCGGGAAACGCTCCGCAGCCCCGAAGGAACGCGGCTGCGCAGAGCGAGGCTCTACAAGGAGTCGACGCCGCTTATATCGAACATCTGCTCACGGCCTATGAGGCGGATCCCTCCTCGGTCGGCCCGGCGTGGCGCGAGTATTTCGCGAGCCTCGGCGCGACCGGCGAGCCGCGCGGGCCGGCGGGCCCGTCCTGGGCGCGGCCGGGCTGGCCGATGCAGCCGACCGACGAACTCGCCTCTGCGCTGGCCGGCGGTGAGTCGGCCAAGCCCGCGCCGAGCAAGGCCGGCGCCGAAAAAGCGGCCGCGCCTTCGGCCGAGGAGCTTCAGCGCGCCGCGCGCGACAGCGTGCGCGCGCTGATGATGATCCGCGCCTATCGCATGCGCGGCCATCTGCACGCCAATCTCGATCCGCTCGGGCTCGAGCAGCGCCAGGATAGCGAGCGCCAGGATCATGGCGAGCTGCATCCCGGCACCTATGGCTTCACCGACGAGGACTATGATCGCAAGATCTTCATCGACGGCGTGATGGGCATGAAATACGCCAGCGTCTTCGAGATGGTGGCGATCCTGCGCCGCACCTATTGCGGCCCCATCGGCTATGAGTTCATGCATATCTCCAATCCGGAGGAGAAAGCCTGGATTCAATCCCGCATCGAGGGACCGAAGAAGGAGATCGCCTTCACCGCCGAAGGCAAGAAGGCCATTCTGCGCAAGCTGGTCGAGGCGGAAGGCTTCGAGAAGTTCCTCGACGTCAAATACACCGGCACCAAGCGCTTCGGGCTCGACGGCTCCGAATCCATCGTGCCGGCGCTGGAGCAGATCATCAAGCGCGGCGGCGCGCTGGGCGCGAAGGAGATCGTGCTCGGCATGGCCCATCGCGGCCGCCTCAACGTGCTGTGCCAGGTCATGGGCAAGCCGCATCGCGCTCTGTTCCACGAGTTCAAGGGCGGCTCCTTCCTGCCGGACGAGGTCGAGGGCTCGGGCGACGTCAAATATCATCTCGGCGCGTCGTCGGACCGAGAGTTCGACAACAACAAGGTGCATTTGTCGCTCACCGCCAATCCGTCGCATCTCGAGATCGTCGATCCCGTGGTGCTCGGAAAAGTGCGCGCCAAGCAGGATCAATATCATTGCGCCGACAATGAACGCCGCTGCGTGATGCCGCTGCTGATCCATGGCGACGCGGCCTTCGCCGGCCAGGGCGTCGTCGCCGAATGTTTCGGGCTCTCGGGCCTGAAGGGCCATCGCACCGGCGGCTCGGTGCATTTCATCATCAATAATCAGATCGGCTTCACCACCTATCCGCGCTATTCGCGCTCCTCGCCCTATCCGTCCGATGTGGCGAAGATGGTCGAGGCGCCGATCTTCCATGTGAATGGCGACGATCCGGAGGCGGTCGTCTACGCCGCGCGCGTCGCGACGGAGTTCCGCCAGCAGTTCCAGAAGCCCGTCGTCATCGACATGTGGTGCTATCGCCGCTTCGGCCACAATGAGGGCGACGAGCCGGCCTTCACCCAGCCGCTGATGTACAAGAAGATCCGGTCGCATAAGACGACCTTCGATCTCTATGCGGAGAAGCTGATCGGCGAGGGGCTCGTCACGCGCGACGATGTCGAGGCGATCAAGACCGAATGGCGGCAGCGTCTCGAGCAGGAGATGGAGGCGGCGCAATCCTATCGGCCCAACAAGGCCGATTGGCTCGACGGCCGCTGGGCCGGCGTGAAGCCAGGCTATCAATCCTCCGAGGACGAGCGTCGCGGCAAGACCGGCGTGCCGGTCGAGACGCTGCGCCGCATCGGCGACGAGCTCACCAAGGTTCCGGAGACCTTCCACATCCACCGCACCATCCAGCGCTTCCTCGATTCCCGACGCGCCGCGATCATGAGCGGCGCTGGAATCGACTGGGCGACGGCGGAAGCGCTGGCGTTCGGCTCGCTGCTGGCGGAAGGCTATAATGTGCGCCTCTCGGGCCAAGACAGCGAGCGCGGCACCTTCTCACAGCGCCATTCCGTGCTGGTCGATCAGGAGGACGAATCCCGCTATCTGCCGCTCGATCATCTCGGCCAGGGGCAGGGACGCTTCGAGGTCATCAATTCGATGCTCTCGGAAGAAGCGGTGCTCGGCTTCGAATATGGCTATTCGCTCGCCGAGCCGCGCTCGCTGGTGCTGTGGGAGGCGCAATTCGGCGATTTCGCCAATGGCGCGCAGGTGATCTTCGATCAGTTCCTGTCGGCGGGCGAGCGCAAATGGCTGCGCATGTCCGGCCTCGTCTGCCTGCTGCCGCATGGTTATGAGGGCCAGGGGCCGGAGCATTCGTCGGCGCGGCTCGAGCGCTATCTGCAGCTCTGCGCCGAGGACAATATGCAGGTCGCCAATTGCTCGACGCCGGCGAATTATTTTCACATCCTGCGCCGACAGCTGCATCGCGACATTCGCAAGCCTTTGGTGCTGATGACGCCGAAATCGTTGCTGCGTCATAAGCGCTGCGTCTCGCGCCTCGAGGACATGGGCGAGGGGACGATGTTCCACCGCTTCATCTCCGACGACGCCGAGCTGCATCCCTCCGACAGCTTCCGCCTCGCGCCGGACGATCGCATCGCCCGCGTCATCATGTGCTCGGGCAAGGTCTATTATGATTTGCTCGAGGAGCGCGAGGCGCGCGGCGCCAATGACGTCTATCTGCTGCGCGTAGAGCAGCTCTACCCCTTCCCGCTGAAGGGCCTCGTCACCATGCTGTCGCGCTTCAAGCAGGCCGATGTGTTCTGGTGCCAGGAGGAGCCCAAGAATATGGGCGCGTGGTTCTTCGTCGAGCCTTATCTCGAATGGGTGCTGACCCAGGTCGGCGGCCAATCGAAACGCGCGCGCTATATCGGCCGGCCCGCCTCGGCGGCGACGGCGGCCGGCACAATGTCCAAGCATCAGGCGCAGCTTCGGGCCTTTCTGGACGAAGCCTTTTCAGCGCGCGTCTCTTCTTTGGCGGCGGAGTGAACATGACGGAAATCCGCGTTCCCACGCTCGGTGAATCGGTCACCGAGGCGACGATCGGCCGCTGGTTCAAGAAGGCGGGCGAGGCGGTCGCCGCCGACGAGCCGCTGGTCGAGCTCGAAACCGACAAGGTGACCCTCGAGGTCAACGCTCCGGCCGCCGGCGTGCTCGCCGAGACCTTGGCCAAGGAGGGCGAGACGGTGACGCCGGGGGCCCTGCTCGGCCAGATCACCGATGGAGCCGGCGCCGTCTTCGCCCCGGCTCCCGCCCCGCGCGCGGCGCCGGTCGCGGCCGCTGTCGCGGCGCCCGAAACCGTCGCGGCCGGCGCCGGCGCGACGGTCTCCGAGGCGCCGAGCCGTCCGCCTGCCCCGTCCGCCGCCAAGATCGCACGCGAGCAGGGCGTGGATCTCTCCGGCGTCATAGGTTCCGGCAAGCAGGGTCAAGTGCTGAAGGAGGATGTGCTGGCGCTCGCGGCGAGGCCCGCGCCGGTCGCGCCGCCGCCGGCGCCCCTTCCCCCCGTCAGCGCGCCGCCGGCGCCGCGCCCCGCCTCCGCCCCCGGCGACGTGGAGCGCGAGGAGCGCGTCCGCATGTCGCGCCTGCGCCAGACCATCGCGAGGCGCCTGAAGGAGGCGCAGGCCAACGCCGCCATGCTGACGACCTTCAACGAGGTCGACATGTCGGCGGTGATGGCGCTGCGCAACCGCTACAAGGATCTGTTCGAGAAGAAGCATCATGTGAAGCTCGGCTTCATGGGCTTCTTCGTGAAGGCCTGCTGCAAGGCGCTCGAGGAGGTCCCGGCGGTCAACGCCGAGATCGACGGCGCCGACGTCATCTACAAGCATTATTGCCATATCGGCGTGGCCGTGGGCACGGATAAGGGCCTCGTGGTGCCGGTGGTGCGCGACGCCGACCGGCTCAGCGTCGCCGAGATCGAGAAGGCGATCGGCGAGTTCGGCCGCCGCGCTCGCGAAGGCCGGCTCGACCTCGAGGATCTGTCCGGCGGCACCTTCACCATCTCCAATGGCGGCACCTATGGCTCGCTGATGTCGACGCCGATCCTCAACGCCCCGCAATCGGGCATTCTCGGCATGCATAAGATCGAGGAGCGCCCGGTGGTCGTCGCCGGCAAGATCGAGATCCGGCCGATGATGTATCTCGCCCTCTCCTACGACCATCGCATTGTCGACGGGAAGGAGGCGGTGACCTTTCTGGTGCGGGTCAAGGAGCAGCTCGAGGACCCGGCGCGCATCGTTCTCGACCTGTAGCGTTAGCAGAACGAGAATCCTCGGCGCCGCCCCTAACAATCCGGGGCTACGATGTACAAATATCTCCTGTGCTACGAAGGTAGGCGCCCGTAAGGCGGGTCGTACCGACCGCCGAGGAGAGTGTCATGGAAGGCAAGATCACATACGAGAGAAAGCTCCCGCCTCTGACCACCGAGCAGTTCGCCCATCTCGGCGATGGAGCCATCGCCTATGTGCGGACCATGCGGTCGGAGGATGTGACGCGCCTCTATCCCCAGGCGCCTCCGATCCAGCCGGGCATCACCCTCTTCGCCCTGCTCGGCGCCGATGGCAGCCCGATCGTGCTCGCCGACACGGAAGAAGGCGCGCGGGCCAACGCCTGGGAGCATCAGCTGCAGACGGTGAGCCTCCACTGAACGTATGATGCAGAGCTGAAAGAGCGAGCCTGAAGGCTCGCTCTCGAGACACGTTCGTCGACGCAGCACAAGAGAAGCTGGCGGACCGACGTGACTGGTGTAAACTTATGCTGTCGGCCGGGTCACGGTCCGAGACGGGAGCGGTGTCATGAATGATTCGCGGTTCCACCGCATAGAGTCTGCGTGGCCGCGTTCCAACCTCGCTCTCGGTATTCGAGATTTTCTCCGAGCCACCCACCACCGCTTCCAGTCCATGCGCCAGCAAGCAGCCGAGCTCGACAAGATTTCGGCCGAGGTAAAAAATCTCGCAAAGTCCATGCAGGAATACAAAGCAGAATTGCGAGATTACCAAGCTTGGGCAAAAAAGTTCTGAGCGTTTTTATTTCTCTTTGCGGAGCATTTCGTGTTCGGCAATAGGATATTGTCGCAGCTCACGGTGAAGCTCGCGGAACTCTACAAGGAGATCGTGACGACGACGGTGCAGTTCGACGAGCTGCGTCGATATACGAGAGAGTCGCTCGACGAATTCAAGCGTCTGATCGAACGGCAGAGCGACAAGATCGATCGCATCGAGCGAGAGCGGATCGCCGCCGAAGCGGAATCGACGGCGCGGATCAAATATCTCGAAAGTCGCCTCGATTTGTTGAGCGAGAAAGCGCTTCACGTCGCCATGTCGGAGATGGCCGCCGAATATGCGAAGCGTGGACGGAATGGAAGCTCGGACGAGGCGCCGCCGGCCCAAAGGCTGACCGACGGCGCAAAAGGACCGCTACCCCCCCACTACCGTCGTGAACACCTGCCCGCCGCGCGCCAGCGTGATCTTCCAGTAATAGCGGCGCCCGCCCGTCGCCTGCTCCAGCTCGCGCGTCGTGCCGATCTTCTCGTCATTGATGGCGAGGATCACGTCGCCCTTCTGCAAATTGAGCCGCGCAGCGGTGGAGTCCTCGTCGATCTCGGTCACCACCACGCCGATGGCGACGCCCTGCACCGACAGCTCCTCGACCACGGCCGGCGACAGATTGACCACCGTCGCGCCGGCGAAGGGCGAAGCGCCCTTCACCTTCACCGGATCGCGCGCCGGAGTCTCCGGCGCCGGGGCGAGGCGCAGTGGCAGAAACACCGTCTTGCCGCCGCGCAGCACGCCGAGCGTCGCCTGACCGCCGAGCGGCTTGGTGGCGAGCCGATAGCCGACCGCCTCCGGATCGTCGGCCGACTGGCCGTCCACCGAGACGATGACGTCGCCGCGCTTCAGCCCCGCCTCGGCGGCCGGACCCTTGGCGATGAGATCGGCGATCAGCGCGCCGGCCGGCCGCTCGAGCCCGAGCCCATCGGAAATCTCCTTGGAGAGATTTTGCAACGTGGCGCCGAGCCACGGCCGTTTCACCTGATGGCCGCCGCCCTTGGCCGCCGCCACGACGATCTTGACCATATTGACCGGAATGGCGAAGCCGATGCCGACCGAGCCGCCGGACTTCGAGAAGATCGCGGAATTGATGCCGACGACGCGCCCGTTCATGTCGACGAGCGGACCGCCCGAATTGCCGGGATTGATCGAGGCGTCGGTCTGGATGAAGAAGCCATAGTCGGAGATGCCGACCTGCGTGCGGGCCAGCGCCGAGACGATGCCCTGCGTCACCGTCTGGCCGACGCCGAAGGGATTGCCGATGGCGAGCGTGAGATCGCCGACCTCGAGCGCATCCGAATCGCCGAGCTCCATGGTGGGGAAGGCGGAGCCCTCGGTCAGCTTCAGCACGGCGAGGTCGGTGCGCGGGTCGCGCAGCAGGATCTTCGCGGGAATCTCGCGCTTGTCGGCGAGCGACACCTTGACGTCGGTCATGCCCTCGATGACGTGATTATTGGTGACGACGAGCCCGCCCGCATCGACAATGACCCCGGAGCCGAGCGACTGAGCGGTGGGACCGCGCGGCCCTCCGCCGCCCTCGCCGAAGAAGCGGCGGAAGATCGGATCGTCCAAGAACGGGTTGACGGGCCGCTGCTCGATCCGCGTCGCAAACACATTGACGACGGCCGGGCTCGCCTTTTTGACGATCGGCGAGAAGGAGAGCACCGCGTCCGCATGCGATTGCGGCACGACGCGCGGCTGCTGCGCGAGCGCCGCCTCGCCGAGCCCGCAAATAAAAGCCGCCGCAATGAGTTGTCGCCAGAAACGTCGCATTCGCCGATCCTCTCGGGGGTAGATTCGCCGCGCGCATATTAGCGCGAAAAGCGACCGGCTCGTGGAATTCGGCGCTCAGAAAGGGCGGGCCGTGTAGACCACATGCAGCGGATCGCCGTCGACGCCGCGCGCCGCGACCTCCTGCGCGCGCCAGCGCCATCCGGCCGCGTCGAGCGCCGTCTCGAAACTGGGCGAGGGATCGGCGGACCAGACGGCGAGCACGCCCTCCCGCGCCAGCGCGGCGCGCAGGCGCGCCAGCCCTTCGCGCGAATAGAGCGCGCCATTGGCGGCGCAGGAGAGCGCATCCGGTCCATTGTCGACGTCGAGAAGCACGGCGTCGAAAGCATTGTCGGCGGAGGCTATCGTCTCGGCGATATCGCCGACGCGCAGATTGACGCGCGGATCGTCGAGGGGGCGGCCGGCGAGCGGCGCCAGCGGGCCTCGGCACCAGCCGACGATCTCGGGCAGCAGCTCGCAGACCGTCACCCGCGCCGCGGGCGGGGCGCCGTCGAGCGCAGCGCGCAAGGTGAAGCCGAGGCCGAGGCCGCCGACGAGAATGCGCGTCGCCGGCGCGTGCAGCTCTTCGAGCGCCAGCTGCGCCAGCGCCTCCTCCGAACGATGCGCGCGATTGGACATGAGGTCATAGCCGTTGCAGCGGATCTCGAAGACACCGGCGCGGCGGCGCAGGATCAGCTCGTCGCCCGCCGCCGTCCGGGCTCTGGCCAGCTCCTCCCAAATCTCGATCATCCCGCTCCCTTCGCTGCGGCGCCTTGACGGAAACCACGGGAGCGCGCATGTTAGCCCCATGCTGCGCACGCTCCGCTCCCGCATCTGTCGGATCATTATCAGCTAGCGAAATCGCTGGCCGGAGCCGTCACGTCCCTCTTCGACACAAATGACGCCCCGGGCCGGCAGGCCGAGGGGAAACCATGTCGTCCGACGCTCCCGTTTTGAAGCTCTACAACACGCTGACGCGCGTTAAAGAGGAATTCCGGCCGATCGATCCGGCCAATGTGCGCATGTATGTCTGCGGGCCGACTGTCTATGACTACGCCCATATCGGCAACGCCCGGCCGCTGATCGTCTTCGACGTGCTGTTCCGGCTGCTGCGCCAGCTCTATGGCGCCGAGCATGTGACCTATGTCCGCAACATCACCGATGTCGACGACAAGATCAACGCCCGCGCCGCCGAGCGCGGCATTTCGATCCGCGAGCTGACCGAGGGCACCAACGCCATCTTCCAGGCCGATGTCGCTGCGCTCGGCTGCCTGCCGCCCAGCGTGCAGCCGCGCGCGACAGAACATATCGCGCAGATGATCGCCCTCGTCGAGAAGCTCATCGCCTCCGGCCATGCCTATGCCGCCGACGGCCATGTGCTGTTCGACGTGCCGTCGATGGCCGATTACGGCCGGCTGTCGCGCCGCCCGCTGGACGAGATGATCGCCGGCGCGAGAGTCGACGTCGCGCCCTATAAGCGCGGCGACATGGATTTCGTGCTGTGGAAGCCGTCGAAGGACAGCGAGCCCGGCTGGGACTCGCCCTGGGGGCGCGGCCGGCCGGGCTGGCATCTCGAATGCTCGGCGATGTCGTGGAAGCATCTCGGCGAGACCTTCGACATTCACGGCGGCGGCATCGATCTCGTCTTCCCGCATCACGAGAACGAGATCGCCCAGACGCGCTGCGCCTTCGGCCACGAAGTGATGGCGAATTACTGGATGCACAATGGATTCCTGCAGGTCGAGGGCGAGAAGATGTCCAAGAGCCTGGGGAATTTCGTGACGATTCACGAACTGTTGCACACGGAGAATTTCGGCGGACGCAAATGGCCGGGCGAGGTGCTGCGCCTCGCTATGCTGCGGACGCATTATCGCCAGCCGATCGATTTCACCGTGAAGGCGCTGGAGGAGGCGGAACGAACTCTGCTGCGATGGAGAAGATTCGTCGAGTTGGCCTTGAGTCTAGATGACGACATATCCGATTTCGGACCATTACCGTCGGCATTTATGGAATATCTTGCTGATGATCTAAATACTCCGGCCGCTTTGAGCCGGATTCATGAATTAGCCCGCGTCGGGCCGACCGCCGCTCTGGAGTGGGGGGAAGAGTCAACCGCAGCATCGCCTGTTGAGCAGCAAATTGCGGCGGCGCGGCTACGGGCGGCGTTGTCGCTCTTGGGATTGCAGACGATTCTTGATCCAGCGTGGCAGAGATCAAGCGTTGACGAAGCGGAAAGCGACAAAATTAAAGAGTTAATTGAGAGACGCCGCACTGCTCGTGCCACAAAAAACTGGGCCGAGTCCGACCGCATCCGCGACGCGCTCGCAGCAATGGGCGTCGCGCTGAAGGACAATAAGGACGGCACGACGACATGGGAAGTGAAGCGGTGAGGCCCACCACCTATCCCTGTTCGCGCAATCCCTCTCCCATAGGGAGAGGATGGCCGCGGAGCGGCCGGGTGAGGGGCTACGGCGCCGGGGGCTTTGGCGGAGAGCGGGGCTCCCCTCATCCGACCCCGCTTCGCGGGGCCACCTTCTCCCCATGGGAGAAGGAGTCGCGCTCCACCACTCGGACTCTAATCGAGGCGCGGAAAAGGGCGCCTCGGCGCGCGGCAGCGGGCAATGTCCGCGGCGCGGCGGATTTCCTGCAGAACCCAGTCGAGCCGCTCTTTCACTTCGTCATTGGTGAAACGCAGCTCCAAAAATCCGTGGCTCTCGATCACCGTGCGGCGCTCCGCGTCCGAGATCGGCTGCTCCGCATGATGCTTGCCGTCGAGCTCGATCGTCAGGCCGAGCTCATAACAGCAAAAATCGGCGATATAGCCGGCGATCGGCGTCTGTCGCCGGAACTTCAGCCCATCGAGCTTCGACGCCCGCAACTCGCGCCACAGCAGCGATTCCGCGGGCGTGCTCGTGGCGCGCAATCGCCGCGCGAATGGCTTCGACATGAACGCGAGCTTCCTGCCGGATCGCATCAAAATCAAGCATCGCAACCGTGAGGAGACGTCCATGCCTGACATCGACTGGCGCAAATATCTCCCCTTCCCGGGGCATTGGGCGTCCTATCTCCTCTTCAAGCTGCTCATCCTCGCTCTCGCCGCGGCTTTCGCCTGGCGTGTGCTGAGCGCGTTCGAGGTGATCTGATGGGCCGCGCCGCCGCTCCGCCGGGCCTTCGTCCCTTTCTGCCGGCAGATACGCCGCTGCTCGCAGAACTCTTCCGCGAGAGCGTCGAGACGCTCGCCGCCGAGGACTATGACGAGGATCAGCGCGCCGCCTGGGCCGCGGCGGCCGATGACGAAGCGGCCTTCGCGCAAAAGCTCGCGGGCGCGCTGACCCTCGTCGCCTCGCTCGATGGAGAAATCGCCGGCTTCGCCTCGCTGCGCGATAACACACGCCTCGACATGCTCTATGTGCATCCGCGCGCGGCGCGGCGCGGCGTCGGCGCGGCGCTGACCGATGCGCTGGAAAAGCTCGCGCAGGCGCGCGGCGCGCGCGAGATCAGCGTCGACGCCTCCGATGCGGCGCGCGATTTCTTCGCCGCGCGCGGCTATGTTCCCTATCAGCGCAACACGCGTGAATTGCGCGGCGAATGGCTCGGCAACACGACGATGAAGAAGACGCTCGACGAAAAGGCGCAGGCGCGATGACGCGGGAACGGCTGACGATCTTCGATACGACATTGCGCGACGGCGCGCAGACGACCGGCGTCGATTTCTCGCTCGCCGACAAGCGCCAGATCGCCGCGCTTCTCGACGATCTCGGCGTCGATTATATCGAAGGCGGCTATCCCGGCGCCAATCCGCTCGACACCGAATTCTTCGCGAAGCGGCCGCAGACGAAGGCGCGCTTCGCCGCCTTCGGCATGACGCGCCGACAGGGCCGCTCGGCCGCCAATGATCCGGGCGTCGCCGCTCTGCTCGACGCCGATTGCGATTGCGTCACCTTCGTCGCCAAGGCGTGGGATTATCAGGTGCGCGTCGCGCTGCGCTCGACGCTCGAGGATAATCTCGACGGCATTCGCCAATCGGTCGCCGCCGCCGTTGCGCGCGGCAAGGAAGCGCTCGTCGATTGCGAGCATTTCTTCGACGGCTACAAGGACAATCGCGATTATGCTCTTTGCTGCGCCATCGCCGCGCATGAGGCGGGAGCGCGATGGATCGTGCTGTGCGACACCAATGGCGGCTCGCAGCCGCATGAGGTCGAGCGCATCGTCGCCGAGGTCGCGCGCGTCATTCCCGGCGAGCGGCTCGGCATTCATGCGCATGACGACACCGGACAGGCGGTCGCCGTCTCGCTCGCCGCGCTGCGCGGCGGCGTGCGGCAGATTCAGGGCGCGCTGAATGGCCTCGGCGAGCGCTGCGGCAACGCCAATCTCACCACCATCATCGCCAATCTTCTGCTGAAGAGCGATTATGCCGATCGCTTCGAGATCGGCGTGACGCGCGAGAGCCTCACGGGCCTCACCCGCGCGAGCCATGCGCTCGACGAATTGCTGAACCGCGCGCCGAACCGCCATGCGCCCTATGTCGGCGCCGGCGCCTTCGCCACCAAGGCCGGCATTCACGCTTCCGCCGTGCTCGCCGATCCGCGCACCTATGAGCATGTGCCGCCCGAGAGCGTCGGCAATCAGCGCCGCGTGCTGGTGTCGGATCAGGCCGGCAAATCCAATATCGTCGCCGAGCTCGAACGCCTCGGGCTGACGCTGCGCAAGGACGATCCGCGCCTTACGCGCCTGCTCGAGGAGGTGAAGGAGAAGGAGGCGCAGGGCTACGCCTTTGAAGGCGCCGACGCGTCCTTCTTTCTGCTCGCCAAGCGCGTGCTCGGCGAGCTGCCACATTATTTCGACATCGAGCGCTACAGCGTCGCGGTCGATCGCCGCTTCGGCGCGATCGGCGCCTCGGACGACGCCGGCGCCGAGGCGATCGTGAAGCTGCGCATCGACGGACGCTCGACGATCTCGGCCGCCGAAGGCAATGGGCCGATCAACGCGCTCGACGTGGCGCTGCGCAAGGACCTCGGCAAATATCAATCCTTCATCGAGGATGTGAAGCTCGTCGATTATCGCGTGCGCGTGTTCCAGGGCGGCACCGATGCGGTGACGCGCGTGCTGGTCGAATGCGCCGACGCCAAGGGCGAGATCTGGTCGACCGTCGGCGTCTCGCCCAATGTCGTCGACGCCTCCTTCGAGGCGCTGGTCGATGCGATCATCTACAAGCTCGTGAAGTCGGGCGCGACATAGACGTTCTTCCTTCTCCCGCGCGCGGGAAAAGGCGGCCCCGCGAAGCGGGGTCGGATGAGGGCCCGTCGAGATCGAGCGACGCGTGAAGGACCCTCATCCGACCCGACTTCGTCGGGCCACCTTCTCCCACAAGTGGCACGGCTGTCCGGGGAATGAGTCGATAAGTCGCGGGCGCATGCCTGGTACTTCCGAAGGTTTCGGGGTATTTTCCGGTTGTCGAGACTGGAAAATAAAGGACCAGACATGCGCTTCCAGAATAGCGTTTTTGTCGACTTGCTCAAGCCGATCGATCGTCGCGCGTTCGGCCAAATCGTCGCGCGCCACAAGGGCGACGCCTACGACAAATCCTTCAAGAGCTGGGATCATCTCGTCGTCCTGATCGCCGCTCAGCTCGGCGGCGAAACGAGCCTGCGCAGCCTCGAGGCCGCCTTCAACGCCAACAGCGGCTCCCATTATCACCTCGGCGTCCGCAGGATCGCCCGCTCCACCCTCGCCGAAGCCAACGCACGCCGGCCCGTCGGCGTCTTCGCCGATCTTTTCGCGCGCCTCTCCTGCGAACTCGACCGCAGAACGCGCCGCGACGGCGCCGAGCTGCTGCGCCTCATCGATTCGACGCCTATCCCGTTGAGCAAGTTCCACGACTTCGCCCGCTCGAACGGCCGCATCCACGGCATGAAGATGCATGTCGTCTACGATCCCGGGGTCGACCGCCCCTTCTGCGTCGAGGTCACGCCCGCCAATGTCAACGATGTCGAGATCGGCAAGAAGACGCCGATCGAGGCCGGCGCGACCTATGTCTTCGACAAGGGCTATTATGATTTCAAATGGTGGAGGGACATTCACGAGGCCCGAGCCTTGTTCGTCACGCGCCCCAAGAGCAACACCCGCCTCGCCGACCTCGCGGATCGGGAGATGCCGCAGACGCGCGGCGAAGGCTACACCGTGCTCAGGGATTGCGAGGTCGAGCTCGCCAGCAAGGGCGACTCGAAACTGCCCATGCCGCTGCGTCGCCTTCATATTCAACGCGATGCGCTGAAGGACGGCAAGCCGCAGCTGATCGTCGTGATCACCAACGACATGACGCGTTCGGCGGTCGAGATCGCCGCGCTCTACAAGGCGCGCTGGGCCATAGAGCTGCTGTTCCGCTGGATCAAGCAGCATCTCAACATCCGCAAGTTTCTCGGCGAAAACGAGAACGCCGTGCGGCTGCAGCTGATCGCGGCGATGATCGCTTTCGTGCTGCTGCGCATCGCCGCCCACCGCCACGATATCGAACTCGCGCATCTGCGGTTCTCGGAGCTCGCCGGCAGGTTTCTGTTCGAGCGGCGACCGATCGACAGACTCGAACGGCCGCCGCCCAAATATCAGGCCGCGCGGCGGCGCATATCGCCGAGGCAGCTGGAGCTCGCCTATGCCTGATTTTCCCCGGACAGCCGTGCACAAGTGGGAGAAGGGAGTGCCCCTCTTTCAAAAATGCTGTTCTATGGTCTGCTCCTCGCCTTCCGACTTCGGCGCGTGAACGGCGCGCAGCATCGGAATCACATCTTCGATGCGTTCGGCGACGAGATAGCGCACCTCATAGCCGGGGCGGATGAAGCCGGCGTTATGCATATGCGCGAATAGCGACAGCAGCGGCTTCCAGAAGCCGCCGATATCGGCGATGACCAGCGGCTTGCTGTGACGGCCGAGCTGAATCCACGTCAATTGCTCGGTCAGCTCCTCGAGCGTGCCGATGCCGCCCGGCAGCGCTACGAAAGCGTCGGATTTCTCGAACATCAGCCGTTTGCGCGTATGCATGTCGGGCACGACCTGCAGCTCGGAGACGGTCGGCAGCGCGATCTCGCGCTCATCGAGAAAGCCTGGAATGATTCCGGTGACGCGTGCGCCATTGGCGAGCGCCGCGCCCGCGACCACGTCCATCAGCCCGCAAGAGCCGCCGCCGAACACGAGCTCCATCTTCTCGCGCGCGATCGCCGCGCCGAGCGCCTCGGCCGCATGCGCGAACATCGGATCATCGCCCGAGGAAGAGCCGCAATAAACGCAAATGCGCTCGATCTTCCGACTATCGTTCATGCAATGTTGATGGCGCGCCGGAGCGCTCGCGTCAAGGCCGGACCATTGGTCGGCGCCGGAGGCGTCGTCTCGGGCCGCCGAAAACGGCGTAGCCGGAGCGGTCGTGCGTTCTCCCCGCAAAGCTCTTATATGGACATTGGATGTCATGTGAACTCCTCCAGCGAGAGGGGACGGGACGAAGGTATGCGACAGGTCGAGCAGGACGACACGGAAGCTTCGGTACATGGGGCGGTCGAAGAGATCGAAAAGCCTGCCGGCGACGTTTCCGTGACGGCGACGATTCGCGGGCTGTGGCCCTATATCTGGCCGAAGGGCCGGCCCGATCTCGAGCGCCGCGTGCTCTACGCGCTGGTGCTGCTCGTCATCGGCAAATTGGTGAACATGGCGGTCCCCTTCACCTTCAAATGGGCGGCCGATTCTCTCACTCTCGACAATGCCGCGCCCGTGCTGCTCGGGGCCGCCGCCTTCACCCTGCTCTATGGCGCGCTGCGCACGCTCTACGCATTCTTGACGCAGGCGCGCGACGCTCTGTTCGCGGCGGTGGCGATGCATGCGGTGCGGCGGCTCGCCGATCATGTCTTCGTGCATATGCATCAATTGTCGCTGCGCTTTCACATCTCGCGCAAGACCGGCGGGTTGACGCGCGTGCTGGAGCGTGGCCGCAACGCCATAGAGACGCTGACGCGCCTCGTGATGTCGACGGCGGTTCCGACTGTCATCGAATTCGCGCTCGTGCTCGGCGTGCTGCTCGTGCAATTCGATCTCGCCTACGCTCTCGTGGCGACGCTGACGATTGTCGCCTTTCTCGGCTACACGCTGCTCGCCACCAATTGGCGAATCGCCATTCGCCGCGCGATGAACGAGAGCGACGTCGACGCCAATGTGAAGGCGATCGACAGCCTCTTGAATTACGAGACGGTGAAATATTTCGGCGCCGAGCGGCGCGAGGCGGAGCGTTACGACAAATCCATGGCGCTCTATGAGGGCGCCAGCGTCAAATCCTATGTCTCGCTCGCCGTGCTCAACGCCGGCCAGGCGCTCATCTACACGGCGGGCCTCACCATCATCATGGTCATGTGCGCCTATGGCGTGAAATCGGGTCGCAACAGCGTCGGCGATTTCGTGCTGGTCAATGCGATGATGATCCAGCTCTATCAGCCGCTCAATTTCATGGGCACGCTCTATCGCGAGACGCGGCAGGCGATCGTCGACATAGAGAAGATGTTCGCCATCATCTCCGAGCAGCCGGAGATCGCCGATCGGCCGGATGCGCGCGATCTCGTCGTTCGCGAGGGACGCGTCGTCTTCGACAATGTCGCCTTCGCCTATGATCCGCAGCGGCCGATCCTGCGCGACGTCTCCTTCGAGGCGGCGCCCGGCGCGACCATCGCCATCGTCGGGCCATCGGGCGCCGGCAAATCGACGATCTCGCGCCTCATGTTCCGTTTCTACGAGCCGCAATCGGGCCGCATTCTCATCGACGGCCAGGATATTGCCGCCGTGACGCAACGCAGCCTGCGCGATTCTATCGGCATGGTGCCGCAGGATACGGTGCTGTTCAACGACAGCATCGCCTACAACATCCGCTATGGCCGCTGGGACGCGAGCATGGAGGAGGTGCGCGAGGCGGCGCGGCTCGCGCAGATCGACAATTTCATCCGCAGCGCGCCGGGCGGCTATGGCGCGCAGGTCGGCGAGCGCGGGTTGAAGCTCTCGGGCGGCGAGAAGCAACGCGTCGCCATCGCCCGCACCATTCTCAAAGGGCCGCCGATTCTCGTGCTGGACGAGGCGACATCGGCGCTGGACAGCTTCACCGAGCATGAGATTCAGGAAGCGCTGGCGCGCGTCTCGCGCGGCCGCACGACTCTCGTGATTGCGCATCGGCTGTCGACGGTGGTGGATGCGGACGAAATCCTGTTTCTCGACCAGGGCCGCGTCATGGAGCGCGGCTCGCACCAGCAATTGCTGGCGCGCGGCGGCGCCTATGCGGCGATGTGGAGCCGCCAGCGCGAGGCCGACGCCGCCGAGCGCGCGCTGCGTCGCGCCGCGCAGGAGGAGCGCGAGACGGAAGAAGCGTCCGCCTGAAAGCGGAAGCGCGGCGTCTCGTCGCGCTTGTCGTCTCGCCGAGCGGCCCCCAGATGGATCCTGCAGGGCCGTTCAACGAAAGACAAACACATGACCAATATAGCGGTTCACAATGGCGCCTGGGTTCTCGTCGGCGACGGCCGCAGAGCCCTGTTTCTGCAAAATCATGGCGATCCGGACCTTATCGATCTGCGCGTCGTCGAGGCGCGCGTCGACGATAATCCCCCGACGCGCGAGCAGGGGACCGACGCGCCCGGCCGCGCCTTCGGCACGGGCGGAGCGCCGCGCAGCGCCGTCGAGAACGCCGACTGGCACGAGCTCGAGAAGGAGCATTTCGCCAAGAGCGTCGCCGAGCGGATCAATGCCGCGGCCGAGTCCGGCGAATTGAGCGAGATCGTCATCATCGCCCCGCCGCGCGTCCTCGGAGAATTGCGCCAGGAGCTGTCGCCGAAAGCCAAAGGCAAGGTGAAAGGCGAGCTGGACAAGGATTTGACGCGCCACCCGCTGCCCGAGATCGAGAAGGCGCTGGCGCGGGAGTTCCGGGCGTAATAGCGGATCAGTGAGGGGCGTCATTGCGAGGAGCGAAGCGACGAAGCAATCCAGAGCCCGCCCCGTTGCTGTGGATTGCTTCGCGAGGCTCGCAATGACGAACCCGATGTTCGACTTCACCGCCCCTCAATACGGCCCGATCGGAAAATACTTCAGATACAGCTCTGAATAGACGCCCTTCTGCGCGATCCGGGCCAGCGCGTAATCGAGCGCGCGGCGCAGCGCGACATTGTTCTTCCTCACCGCTATGCCGACGCCGTCGCCGAAGAAGCGCGGATCGGTGAACGGGCCATCCATGAACCGACAGCACTCGCCCGCCTCCTGGCCATTGAGCCAGAAGGCGAGCGTGATGGCGTCGCCGAACATCGCATGGGCGCGGCCCTCCTTCAGCGCCGCGCGCGCCTGCTGCGCGGTGGGGAAGGTCGCGAGCGTCGCCTTGGGAAAGAAGGTCTTCAGAAACGCCTCATGGGCGCCGCCCTCGGCGACGGCGATGGTGCGATCGGCGAGCGCCGACGGCGTCGCTGCGGGCAGCAGCGAATCCTTGCGGATCACGAAACGGCCGGGCGTCGTGTAATAAGGCGCGGTGAAATCGACCGCCTTGCGCGCCGCGTCGCTCACCGCCATCGAGGCGACGGCCGCGTCTCCGGCGCCCTCCTCGAGCGCGGCGACGATGAGATCGAAGCGGCGGCGCTGAATGGTGCAGACGACCTCGAGCTCCTCGCAGAGCGCGCGCGCGAGATCGACATTGAAGCCGGCGACCGTCCCATCCGGCAGAGCGAAATCGAAGGGCGGATAATCATCCTCGGTGAGGAAGCGGATCTGCTTGATCGTGGAGAGATCGGGCTTCTCCAGCTTGCGCCCCGGGTCCCAGAAGGAAGGCGCGGGCGCAGGCTCCGCCGCTTGGGCGAAAGCCGTGAGCAGAGGCGCGACGATCAGCGCGAGCGCGAGCCGGCGGCTTGCCAAAGCCGCGCCCTTTTGCCAAGCTGAAGCTATTGGTGCTTTCGTTGACTTCATCATTTCAGTCGAGAGCCAAAGTCCCGAGGTTCGCGCGAACGGCGGCGCGGCGGTTCGCGGAGCTTAGCTTATGAGCGTCGATCGGGTCGATAGGTTTTCCCCGCGATCCGCGTCGCTGCAGCGCGACGATCCCGTCTCCGTTCCGCGGCGCCGCGACGCCGCGCCCGAGTCCGACGCTCCCCGCCGGCGCGCTTGGAACTCTCCCGAGAAGCTCGCGCCCGGCGCCGGCCGTCCGCTGCCGCCGGAGATCGCCTTTCTCGCCGCCCATGGCGCGCCGCTGGTCATGCTGCAATATGGCGCGGCGATGGCGCGGCGTCAGGGGGCGACGGCCGACGCCGTGCTGATCGCCGAAGGGCTCCTCACGCAGGAGGCGTTCTACCGTGCGCTCGCCGCCGAGCTGAAGGTCCCCTTTCTCGACGCGCCCGAAGGTCTCGCGCCCTCCACCGATCTCGAGGCCGACGCGGCGCGGGGATATGCGCGCTTTGCTCCCGGCTCGCCTTCGGGGCCGCTCTGGCTGTTCGCGCCGCGCGGGGCGGACATCGTCCGTCTCATGGGTCTCTCGCGCACGGCGGCGGGACGCCCGCTCTTCGCCATCGCCACGCCGGCGCTGCTCGATGAGGCGCTGCGCCGCGCCAGCGTTGACTCGCTGACGCGCGCGGCCGCGCATTCGGTCGAGCGCATCCTGCCGCATCTGTGCGTGCGGCGCGCTTTGGCGAGCGGCGCGCCGGTGGGGTTCATTCTGGCGGCAGCCTGGGCGGCGCCGGCGTCGCAGGCGGGCCTGGCCACGGCCTCGCTGCTGGCGCTCGCCTTTCTCGGCAGCGTGCTGCTGCGCATCTACGCCTGCGCGCATGGCCCCGCGGCGGAGGAGCGCGCGCCTTCTCTCGCGGAGGCGGACCTGCCGGTCTATTCGGTCATCGTCGCGCTCTACCGTGAGGCGCCGGTCGCGCGCCAGCTCGCGAAAGCCATGGCGGCGCTGGATTATCCGGTATTATGTAGCAGCTACACCTTAGCCTATCTACCTGAATTGTCGAGCTTATGCCATGGTTAGGCATGGCCGATCCTCATATCCTCTCCACCCTCCGCTCCAAGCGCGACCAGATGGAAGGCGCCATCCGCGCCTATGAGAAGAAGATAGAGACGCTTCGCCGGGACCTCGCCCACGTCAACGCGACTCTCCGCTTATTCGAGCTGAACGGAGAGCATGAGGTCTTCCCGGTCCACATGGATCTAACCCGCCTCTTCAAGCGCGGTGAGATCCACAAGATTTGCCAGATGGCCCTAGCCGAGGCTCCCGAGGGGCTGGACACGCGAGAGCTATCGCTCGCGGTCATCCAAGCCAAGGGTATGGACGAAAGCGACGCAGTACTCCGCATAGCGATCAATTACCGGATCGTTCAAGCCATGCGAATGCAGGAGAAGCGCGGGCGCGTCATTGGGGTGGGGAAGCGGAAGGGCGTTAGGGTCTGGCGGAACGGGCAATCGTAAGCGTAGCGGTGGCTTGCGCGGGAGCATGGTTTGGAGGGCGGAGTTGTTCGCATATATGACGGCGGACCTACTCAACCAAATGGTCGAGCACTTTATTGTAGTAATCAGTTGAAATAGCAGAAATATACGCCTCTGGAATCTTGAGCCTTACAGCTACATCGTACGGTGACATTGCCCCTTGCCTAAGCATTTCAACAAATGGATCTCGCAAGCGCTTGGGGGCCAAGCATAGTAGAGCCATCCACTGAGCTCTTATTTCTGATTGATACATTGGCGACGCATCAGATGACAAAGGCGTTGACTCAAGTTCTTCCATCAGAGTCAAAAATTTCTCTCTGCCATCGACCCTCTCTTCAGGAGAGTCGAAGACATGCATAAGCTCTTTGCAGCATACGAATCTCCGCCAACACCTATTCATTGGTCTATGATAACGGATGTTGGCTACCCTATACGTTTCACCGTATGGGCTTGATCGGTCTTTATCAAACCTGATGTGGCCGAAAGATATCGTTGGGTCTAGGTCGACTGCCCAGAAATTAACCTCACCGATGTCGGAATGGCGCGCGACGATTTGGGAGGCCAACGCTTTTACGGATACGACCGTAGCCGATTCGCTATCGGCAATTTTGTAGAGATCAGAAAAAAGCAGCATCGATCAGCCAGCTCCAGACAGAAGCCTAGCTGGCTAACCGATTCTCGTCAGGCGGTCAAATCGCCGTCAATATCGAGCACAAGAGTAGCCTCCTTCGCTTCCACTTGCGCATCAGCGCGTAGGAGCTGATCGGCTAACTGCTCTCCTGTGACGTGGCGGTTCAATGTGAAAAACTTGACATTCCCGACGCGAGCAGCGTCATTAGCGGGGAACAGGATTCCTGCCGCTCGATCAAGTTGCGATCTCATGTCCACCCTCCTTTCCCAACACAAGAGAAAGCCGCCATGACGCACATAGGGAGCGCGCTGGGCGACAAATCAGACAACTAGTGGGTTAAACCCCACTTTCAAGGCCGATGTCAACCTATAGCTACGGCTACGTAGCTCGGATTGTGGGCACGGGTTGATCATTCACGATGCGGATTAACGAAACATGAATGGCGTCAATCTATGGCGGGGCGCTGCCAATACCCCTTCCACTGGCGCGACACAGGATGCGCTAGCGCCGCTGACGCCATCATAAGATATTGCTCGCCATTCGAAACGCGGCGGTGATCTTCGCGCCACGCCATCTCGCGAGCGTAGGCAGAGAGATACCGGCCGGCGATGTGGTGGTGCGTTCCGATTTCGGCGCGACGCAGACGAGAGAAGAAGCTCTCCGCTTGGTTCGTGCAAGCGCCATCCTCGGAATAGGAGTGCTCATGATTGATGCGCTTCGTCAGGTAGAGCGCGTGGAGCCGATCCCAATGAAGGGCCTCGTCAGCATGAACGGTCGCGCCGGCGGCAACTCGGCCGGCAATCGTTGAAACCGACTCGGCTTCGCTCTTGAAGACGAAGGGGAGTGTGCGGCCGTTGCGCTCGCGCATGATGACGACGCACTGGCGCTTGCCGTTCTGGTTCACAGCAAGGCGACGGTCGCGGCGGTTCTCTTTGTGATTGGTCGGCTTCACGTAACCGCCGAAATAGGCGCCATCGATTTCGACATCGCCAGTGGCTTTCATGCCTTCGACCTCGGCCGCAAGCGCCTCGCGGATTTTATGAGCAAGAACGAAAGCGGTCTTGTACTGGACGTCGAGGTCACGGGAGAGCTGAAGCGCGCTGTGGCCCTTCGCGCCATTCGCGAAGATGGCAATCGCCATGAGGTAGTCGCGAACCGGGAGCTTGCGGTTGGCGAAGATGGTCCCGGACGTGACAGAGAACTGGCTATCGCATCCTTTGCATTTGAAGATAGGGCGGGACTTGTAGGAGTAGACGGCAACGCAGCCGCAGGAAGGGCAAACCGGGTCGCCGCTGGTGGAAGCCCAACGGATTTCCCGGAAGGCGCCGCGGGCCTCGTCGTCGCTCATACGCGCGACCTTCGTCAGCGAGAGCGTGCGAGCGGCGGAGGAGAGGAGGAAGTGCTGCGCCATGTCCTGAGGTCCAACGTTTTGCGTTGACCTCACTGATAAGTGACGAAAGCGATGGCGTCAACACAAAGTGATGACCTTGACGCTTTTTATTGCCGTCGCTATCTTCCTGGCATGACTCCTGGGCAGTGCCGCGCAGCGCGCGCTTTTCTTGATATTTCGCAACCCGAGCTTGCAAGCGCTGCAAGCGTCGGAGTTTCGACTGTTCGAGATTTTGAAGCCGGGCGGCGTCAGCCGATGGCGAACAACCTAAAGGCAATTCAAGCTGAACTTGAACGCCGCGGGGTTCGGTTCGTGGGCGAGGCCGATAGCAAGACATGCGGCGTCCTTTTCGGTGAGTCTGGCAAAAGCGCTACGGCGCAAGACTGATTCCGTTTAGAAGATTTGGTGGAGGTGGGGGGAGTCGAACCCCACTTGGAAGCCTGCAAACGCTTCCTTGGCCCGGCCATCCGCCCCCTTCCCATCCGAGAGTGACCGCTTGCGCGCCGGATTCTCATGATGACCGAACATGAGTATCCGTAAGCCAACCTCGGCGCGCGGTGCGCGGCCGCACGCTCAGAACGATTCCAGAACATTTTTCCATCCGACGACTGCGCCGATCACTCGTAATGATTTGAACAAAAATGGAATTTCATATCCGCATGGCAGTTTTTAGCCTTGACAAATCGGCATTTATCGCTCATACGCCGAGCATGGATCTTTTTGACCCGATTCCGTCTCGAGCGTCGAAAGCGAACATCTCAGCTTTCGCCGAGCAGGTTTCTGTTGGCATCGGGCTAACCAGGGGCGCTATGCTGGAGCCGGTCGTCGCTCGGATGGGGGGGAAGATCGTCTATAAAACTCCGCAGAGGATGGATGGTAAGCTGCCAGAGTCTATCGTGGTGCGGTCGGGGAATGATTTCACTATCTTTCTCCCGTCAATAACTTCGCTTGTGCGAGACCGCTTTACGATAGCGCATGAGCTAGGACATCTGTTTATCCATTATCCGATGGTCGCCAAGCAGTACCCCGGAGCTGCGATGCGCGCCACTAGGTGGGTTGACCCATCCAATGCCGATCTTCAACGCACGGAGTGGGAGGCTAATTGGTTCGCGGCTTCGTTCCTGATGCGGGAAAAGGATTTTAGGGCGGCATACGCGCAAACAAGCGATATAAAGCAATTGGCTAGTATGTTTGTTGTCAGCGAGCAATCGGCAAGCATCAGAGCCGAGAGTCTTGGTCTGCAATGAGCAGTCAAGATATAAAGCTGCCAGAATATAGAATAAGGCTATTTATATCAGTGGACCTAGTTGGGTCTACGTCTTACAAAGGCGGGGATGGGGCTGTCACAGACGACGGCGAGGTATCCCCGCGCTGGGTAATTGCTACGCGTAACTTTTACCGTGAATTCCCCGCGCTTTTGGCGGAAAAATTTGCACGGATAGTTGCGGGCGACAAAGGTGCGAATGGGGAGGATTACGGGCGGCCAAATATTTGGAAAACAGTCGGCGACGAGATGTTGTTCGCCAACAAGATTGTTGATCTAGAACATCTTGCGTTCTCTATAATAGCGTTCATGCAGGCGCTTGAGAGCTACGGCGCGCAATTGGCCAGCAATGGTCCTATGGACGTTAAAGGATCAGCTTGGACTGCTTCATTCCCAGCTCCGAACGTTACGGTAGATATCGTTTCCCCGGCCGAACGCGCCGCTAAAGGAACTCTCCCAGATGAAGAAACCGAGGCTGCCGCCGACGCACAGCCGAGCAAGTTTGATTTTCTTGGGAAAGAAATGGACTCAGGGTTTAGGGTAACAAAGCACTCAAGCTCAGATAGGCTCGCAATTTCAGCTTCTCTAGCGTATTTGCTAAGCCAATGCATGTGCGACGGCCTGTTGCCGGGCAGATTCAATTACCACGGAAGAGATACATTAAAGGGCGTGATACAAGGAAGGCCGTATCCAATAGTTACTCTTGATATGGAAAGAAGTACAAAGAAGAAAGAAATATTGGCTTACGAGCGCGCTCTTACGAAAACAGGAGATATAGAGTCTATACATTTGCGAAATTTTCTTCGCGAATTTATGTTCGACGAAAAAATGGAGTTCCCGTATATTTTTTGTAAGAAATCAAGCTGTTGGAGCCTCGATGGAGCCGCTAGGAGGCGGCATACAAGTTATGACCAATTCGTAGACGTGTGGAATAGAAGCTATGAAGAGCTAACGAAAAGAGAAGAAGGCGAAGTCGCCGCGGAGGCGACGACCGCGGATAACGGAGGGCCGCTCCCAACAGAACTGACGGAATCACTTGCTGCGACGTTGTCAAATTTAGCTACAGACTCGCCTCCTTCTAGCTCTGACGCAGCGCAATAGAAGCGTAAGACTTTGATTTTGCTTATAGGTGCGGCTGCTACATAATACCGGGATTATCCGCACGCCAAGCTCGATGTGAAATTCGTGATCGAGGACGATGATCACGAGACCGCCGCGGCGCTGCGGGCGGCGCCTCTGCGTCCCTTCTGCGAGATCATCGTCGCGCCGCCGGGCGAGCCGCGCACCAAGCCGCGCGCGCTCAACATCGCTCTGCCTTTCCTGCGCGGCTCGCTCGTCGCCGTGTTCGACGCCGAGGACGCGCCCGAGCCGGATCAATTGCGCAAGGCCGCCGCGCTCTTCGCCGCAGGCGACGAGAAGCTCGCCTGCCTCCAGGCGAGCCTTTGCATCCACAATGGCGCGCAGAATTGGATGACGGCGCTGTTCGCTATCGATTATGCGCTGTTGTTCCTCGTCTTCGACAAGGGCGCCTCGGCCGCGGGCCTGCCCTTCTTTCTGGGCGGAACCTCCAATCATTTCCGCGTCGCGGCCCTGCGCGCGCTCGGCGGCTGGGACGCCTATAATGTGACCGAGGATGCAGACCTCGGCCTGCGCCTCGCCCGCTGCGGCTATGTCGCGCGAACCATGTCCTCGCGCACCTATGAGGAGGCGCCGATCGCATTCGGCAAGCTGGTCGCGCAGCGCTCGCGCTGGATGAAGGGCTGGATGCAGACAGCTCTCGTCCATTGCCGCGCGCCCTCGCGACTCGTCGCCGATCTCGGCGCCCTGCGCGCGCTCGCCGTCGTCGCGCTGCTCGTCGGCGGCGTGCTGGCGCCGTTGCATGGGCCGCTGCTCGCGCTCGCGCTCGGTCTCGACGCGGCCTTCGGCCGGCTGTTGCGACCCGAGACGGCCTTCGAGCACGTCCACTGCTGTCTTTGGTGCTATGTCGCGGTGATGGCCTTCTACGCCGAGCTCGGCGCGCGGCTGATCGCCATGCGGCGCGGCGGCCTGCTGCATCTGTGGCCGGCGTTGCTGTTGCGGCCCCTCTGGGCGCTGATGCTGATGCTCGCGGCTTGGCGCGCCCTGCGCGACTTGTGGATCAGGCCCTATCACTGGGATAAGACCGAGCATGGCGCCGCCGCGGCGCCCGAGACGCTTCGCCATGCGCCGCCCACAACTCCCTATGCCGCGCGCCAACGACGGACCGCCTGACGCCGTCCCGCCGACCGCGCTCGAAAAACATTCGCTGGTCGTCGCCGGCCATCGCACCAGCGTGTCGCTGGAGCGCGCCTTCTGGGAGGCGCTGAAGGCCGCCGCCGCCGAGGAAGGCTGCTCGCTCGCCGCGCTCGTCGCCCGCGTCGATGCGGCGCGGGGGGACGCCAATCTCTCCTCCGCGCTGCGCGTTTTCGCGCTGGAGCGGGCGCTGGCGAAGGCGCGCGAATGAAGTCTCTCAGACGAGGCCGGCAGCGATGTTCACCATCAGCGCCAATATGGCCGTGTTGAAGAAGAAAGCGAGGACGCCCTGCGCCAGAGCCACGGCGCGCATGGTCGTCGATGAGGTGGAGACGTCCGCCGTCTGGCAAGCGACGCCGATCACATAGGCGAAATAGAGAAAATCGATATAGCCCGGCTGCGCCGTCCCCGGAAACATCAGCCCGCCGCGCAGCTCTGCCGGACGGTCCGGCGCGCTCGCCCGCTCGAGGTAGAACTCATGCGCATAGTGCAGGGCGAAGGCGAGATGGATGAACAGCCAGGAGCTGACGACGGTCAACGCCGCGAGGCCCACATGCGCGGTCTTCGACGCGCCCTGGAGGTCCTTCACCGGGCCGAGCTCGGCGACGATCGCGCCGAGAGTCGCGCAGCCCGTGGCGATGGTGAAGACGAGAATGACGAGCCGCCCCTCGTCCTGCAGCTGCGCGCGATGGCGCATCGTGGCCAATGTCGAGCGCGCCATCTGCTCGGCGGAGACGAGGAGATAAAAAAGCGCGAAGGCGTTCCAGCCGAGGAGCGCGCGAGTCACATCGCGCCAGGGCAGGGGGAGCAGTCCGACGGCGACGCCGGCGAATGCGCAGAGAAAGAGACGCGAGCGCGCCCGCAGAATGCGCCAGAGCAGCGGGCGTCGCCGGTGATTTGCGCGAGGGGTCTCCGCCACTGCCGCCGGCGCCTTCAGCTGCTGCGCAGAGCGACGAAGCGCGCCGCCTCGGCCAATGTCGCCGTCGCCTCGCCGAGCTTGGCGTCGGCGAGCGCCGCCACCGCGGTCTCGACCAGGGCGTCGCGCCGCGCCCGCGCTTTTTCGAGGCCGAGCAGGCCGATGAGCGTCGCCTTGTTGCGTTCGGCGTCCTTGCCGGCGCGCTTGCCGAGCGCCGCCTCGTCGCCCTCGGCGTCGAGAATGTCGTCGGCGATCTGGAAGGCGGCGCCGAGCGCGTCGCCATAACGGCCGAGCGCTGCGGCGACCTCTGCCGACGCCCCGCCGAGAATGGCGCCGAAATCGACGCAGACGCGCAGCAGCGCGCCGGTCTTCATCGCCTGCAGGCGGAGCGTCTCCTCCTGCGTCAGCGGCGCCGCCGCCTTTTCCGCCTCGAGGTCGAGCGCCTGGCCGCCGACCATGCCGCCGAGCCCGGCGGCGCGAGCCAGCGCCAGCACCAGCCGCGCGCGGATCAGCGGATCGGCGTGGGTCGCCGGATCGGCCAGCACGTCGAAAGCATAAGTGAGCAGGCCGTCGCCGGCGAGAATGGCGGTCGCCTCGTCGAAGGCCTTGTGCGCGGTCGGGCGGCCGCGGCGCAGATCGTCGTCGTCCATCGCCGGAAGATCGTCATGGGCGAGCGAATAGCAGTGGATCATCTCGATGGCGGCGGCGGCGCGCGCCGCGCTCTCGCCGCAAACGCCGAAGAGCCGCGCCGATTCGAGCGCCAGAAAGGGCCGCAGGCGCTTGCCGCCGCCGAGCGCGACATAGCGCATCGCCTCGAGCAAGCGGGCGGGCCGCGCGATCTCGCCTTCGAGCGGCGAAGGCGCGAGCAGCGCGTCCAGCGTCGCTTGCGTCGCTGCGGCGGCCTCGTCGAGGCGGCGGCGGAAATCCTGATCGGTCATGAAGCTGGGCTCGCGCTGGCAAACGGCGCAACACTGCGCCGGCGAGGTCAATATGGCCCCCCAGTCCCGCTTTCAAGTGAGAAGCAGCCGCGCCACCTCCGCGCGGAGCGCCGGCAGGGCCTCGGCCTCGAACCAGGGATGGCGCTTCAGCCAGCCGCTGTTGCGCCACGAGGGATGCGGCAGCGGCACGATGCGCGGCTCGAGGTCGAAGAGCTCGCGCCAGCGGCCGACCGTGGCGGCGACGCTCGCGCCGGCCGGGACCGGGCGGCCGAGACGGCGCAGATGATAGGCCTGCGCATATTTGCCGACCGCCAGGATCGTCTCCACCTGCGGCAGAGCGGCGAAAAGCGCGTCATGCCACTCGCGCGCGCATTCGCGGCGCGGCGGCAGGTCGCCGCCATGCGCGTCATAGCCCGGAAAGCAGAAGCTCATGGCGGCGACGCCGATGCGCGAGACATCGTAGAAGGTCGCGCGATCGACGCCCATCCAGCTGCGCAGCCGGTCGCCGGAAGGATCGTCGAAGGGCAGGCCGGAGCGATGCACGCGCATGCCCGGCGCCTGTCCGGCGATCAGCAGCCGCGCCATCGGCGAGACGCGCACCACCGGCCGCGGCGCATGCGGCAGCGGCGGGCCCACGGGCCGCTCGGCGCAGATGCGGCAGGCGCCGATCGCGGCGAGGAGAGCGGGAAGCTCGGCCGCGCTCACCCCGCCGGCCCGCGATGCGGACAATTCGACATATTGCGTGAGCCCCCCGTTAACGTTTGCGCAGCATTATCGCCATTGCTCGATCTTGCCGACGGATTGCGCGGAAATCTCTCGCTTTTTCGCTGTGGCCCCCGCCGCCGCGCCGGAGCGGGACCGCGGCCCCGAGGCAATGAGAGCGCGATGTTTCATTGCTTCGGGTCCCGCGTATCATGGATGAGATTACCGCCGAGATGATCGAGCGCGGCCGTTCGCAGGACGGCCGCTCGCAGCGCCGCCGTCGCGGCGTCAAAGTGCGCGAGGCGCGCGAGAAGCTCACCACCTCGGACACGGGCCATCGCGGCTGCGACGTCGGCCTGCTGCGCGCCTACGCCTCCGCCCGGCTCCATTCGGCCGTCCCCGCCTCGGCGCTCATCGCCATGGTGGCGGGCCTCACGCGCTATTGGATGGAGGGCGAGCTCGAGATCGTCTGGACCACTTTCGCCTTCTCGACGCTGCTGCTCTGCTACGGCTTCGCCAAGCGCCTCGACCGGCTCGCCGACGCCGATATCAACGTCATATCCTGGCGAAGCAAATTCGTCGCCGCGGAATTCGCCCATGGCCTCGTCTGGGCTTCGATGGCGGCGCTGCTGCTGCAGGCGGGCGACCCCAACGCCAAGGCCTTCGTGCTCGCCATGCTGATGCTGGCGGCGGCGTTCAACACCATGGTCGCAGCGACGATTCCGATCGCCGTCTATGCGACCGTCACGCCGATCTCGATCGCCATCGTCGCCTGCCTGCGAGTCTCCTCGCTCGAGGATACGAGCCTCTCGCTGCTCGCATTGGTCGGCGCGGCGCAGGTGTTCTTCGTCGTGCTCGCCAAGCGCTTCCACCATGTGACGCGGGAGAGCCTGTTCTTCCGCATCGAGAAGGACGATCTCATCGGCGAGTTGGAGCAGGCCAAGGCCAATTCCGACGAGGCGCGCCGGCGCGCCGAGGAGGCCAATCTCGCCAAATCGCGCTTCCTCGCCACCATGAGCCATGAGCTGCGCACGCCCTTGAACGCCATTCTCGGCTTCTCCGAGGTGCTCAAGAACGAATTGTTCGGCGTTCATGCGGTCGCGGCCTACAAGGACTATTCCAACGACATTCATTCGAGCGGCCAGCATCTCTTGATGCTCATCAACGAGATTCTCGATCTCTCGCGCGTCGAGGCCGGCCGCTACGAGCTGAAGGAGGAGAGCGTCTCGCTCGCGACGATGGTCGAGGATTGCCGCCATCTTCTCACCATCCGCGCGCAAAAGCGCGGGATCGAGATGATCGAGATGACGGAGCCGGACCTGCCGCGCCTCTGGGCGGACGAGCGCGCGGTGCGGCAGATCGTGCTCAATCTCCTCACCAACGCCATCAAATTCACGCCGCAGGGCGGACAGGTGACGCTGAAGGTCGGCTGGACCAGCGCCGGCGGACAATATGTGGCGATCAGAGACACCGGCCCCGGCATTCCGGAAGAGGAGATCGCCGTGGTGATGTCCTCCTTCGGCCGCGGCACGCTGGCGCAGAAGAACGCCGAGGAGGGCACGGGCCTCGGCCTGCCGATCGTCAAGGGCCTCATCGATCTGCACGGCGGCCTGTTCAAGCTCGCCTCCAAGGTGCGCGAAGGCACCGAGGCGATCGTCGTGTTCCCGCCCGAGCGCGTGATGAACGCCCTGCCGAAATTCGACGACGAGGCGCATCCGCATCTGATGAACGGCGAGCGCCGGCGTCCCGCGGCCTGAGTCTTCAGCGCTCGCTCCCCAATGCGCGCGCGGCTCGCACTCTGCGATAGAGCGCCTCATATTTCGTCGCCATTGCGGCGACGGTGTTGTGCGCGCCTTCATTTTCCTGCCATGCGGCGACCGCCGCCCGAGCGCGTGCGAGCGCCTCGCCGTCGCTGACGATGTCGCAGATGTCGGAATAGAGCGTCTCGACGCGATCGAGCGGAACGACCCAACCGGCGCCGGTGGCGCGAATGCGCTCCGCCACGGCGCCGAAATCGAGGCCGATCACCGGCAGGCCGACCGACCACAGCTCGGTCAATGTGTGGCAATGCGTTTCCGGCCATTTCGAAAAGACGGCGCCGATCGTCGCGTCGGTCGCGAGACAGCGCGCCGCGAATTGCTCGCGCGAATAGGCGCCGTGCGACACGACGCCCGCCCCCTGCAGCGGCGGAAACACCTCGCCGAGCAGGTGAAACCGCAAGCGGCGCCCCGCGTCGAGCGCGGCGAGCGACATCACGAGGTCGCGCCCCTTCTCCGCCGAGAGATTTCCGGGGACCAGAATATCGGCCGGCGCGCCGCTTCGCGGCGCGGCGCGAGGCGGATGAAAGGACGGAAAATCGCGGCCGTGCTCGATGATGTCGATGCGGCCGGCGAGCGCGGGAAAATTCGCCTCCAGAATCGTCGTCGCGGCCTGCGATGTGGAGACGAAAGCGTCGCAGTGAGCGAAGGCTTCGGCGAATTTCCTCCGCCACTCGCGCACCCAAGCGCCCTTCAGCGGCGGCGCGGCCTGCAGGGTCCACAGATCCGGAACGCATTCGCCCGGCGTCGGCGTGCAGGCTCCGCCGCAATAGCGGCCGGTTTCGTCGAGCAGCTTCAGCGACGGACACACGGCGTAATAATCGTGGAAGGACATGATCACCGGAATTCCGGCGCGGCGGGCGATCTTCGGCAGAGCGAGGCCGTGCCAGGCGAGATGGCGGATATGCACGAGCTCGATCGCATGTCGCGCCAGCCAGTCCTCCACCGTCACGGCGTAATGGCGGCTGTCATGATCGACGAGCTCGATCGGCTGGTCGAGCTCGCATCGCTCGACGGTTTCGTCTCGCGACTCGTCGAGCTCCACCTTCGTCAAAGTGAGCCTTCGTCGATCGCAATGGAGAAGGAAGGGTTCGAAACGATCGCGCAGTCCTCTCATGAGATCGCGATTGCTCATCGGCGTGCCGCCGGTGCGGGTCGAGATCACGAACAGGATGCGCGGCTTCGGCGTCGCGACACGCTCTGCGGCCATCTCCTCGCGCAGCCGCCGCACGCCATGGCGCACCGCATTGATCCTCGGATCGACGTCGAGACGCCGCGACAGCGCTCTATAGTCGAGGTGACGCGCTTCGAGAATCGTTCGGGCTCCTTCCGCGTTCGGCGCGACGTCATGCGAGTCGGCGGAAGCCATGCGATGCACGAGCGTGCGGTCGTCGATCAAATGACGCCATCCGGCTCTGCCGGCGCGCATCGACCAATCCTGTTCCGCGCCGTGACGGCCGACAAAAGATCCCGCGTCGAACGGGCCGAGCTCATCGAGCGCATCGCGCCTCAGAAACATGCAGAATCCATCGGCGACCGGCGTCTGCGGCAGGAGCGACGATGAATGCTGCAGGATGAGCCGCTGATAGTCTTCCATCGTCCATCCCGGCTCGATCGGAACGCGACGTCGCGGATCCGGAACGGCGAAGGCGCCGACGTCGTCGCAGAGGGCGGTGACGGATGCGATGTCATCGGCGCTATAGGCGGCGTCCTGCAGATTATCGGCCCAGCGCGGCCCCGCCAGCGCGTCGCAGCTCAGAAGAATCACGTCCGATGCGCGCGCGATCTCCAATCCGAGATCGACCGATTTCGCATATCCGACCGGCTCGTCGTTTCGCCGCAGCACGATGTTCGGCAGGCCTTCGAACGCTCGCAGCGTTTCGGCGATCTGCGGATCGGCGCTCGCGTCGTCGATCAGGATCAGCGACGTCGAGGCGCGGGTGTGGCGCATCACGGCGTCGAGGCAGCGCTTCAACGCCCGCGCGGAGTCGTCGATCGGCGTGACCACGACGGCGAGCGGGCGCCGGACGCGACGGCAGGAGACGATCCGCGGGCTATGCGGCTTCAGCTCGACCGTCAGCGGCGCGCCTTCGATCGAAGCGCCGCGCCGAGAAATATCGACGACCGCGGCTCCGGCGCCCGGCGGCAGGAAAGTCTCGAAGCAGCCGCCGACGATGCGAGGATCGAGGCTGCGCAGATCGTTTCGTGACCACTCGGCGGTCGCCTGCGCGAAATGAACGCCGTCGATCGAGACATCCAGGACCACCGGCTCGGCGGGCGCGGCCGGATCATAGGCCCATCCCGCGATCGAACAGGAATCGACGCGTTCGATATTCGACGCCAGTTTCGCCGGGGCGCTCGCGTCGGGGCTCGCGGGATCGTCCGGCCGTAGCGCCAGTCGATGATAGAGCGGCGATGCGCTCGCGCTTCTTAGAAAGGGGTGAGCCTCGAGATGGCGCTCGGTCGAGAAGAACGGCGACGGATCGAACAGAAGCTTGCACCCGACGCGCAGATAATGCTCGGCGGCGTCGACGTCCTCGTCGAGGCCATAGCGCGCGCGGTAGAAGGACGCGTCGACATGCGGCCGGACGGTCTCGATCTGGAAGCGGACGACCTCGTCCTCGCCGGAGGGCGCCAACCCTTCCGAAAGCGGCCAGACGCAGTCGACATAATGCGTCAACGCATTGGTTTCGAGCGAGAGATCGCGAGTGGCGAGATAATAGAGGCAATCGAACGCCGCGGAGGGATTGCGGCCCTCGCGCCAGCCGTGACGCATGAAATGCTTGAAAGGATTCGCCTTCGACGCGGCGACATCGGGATTGGCTTTCAAATAATATGTCTTGTCGAAAAATCGTCTTTCATTGACCAGAAGCCGAAGCAACCGCTTCCTCGTCTCGCCTGCTCTCATTCGCTCGCGCCCGATGGTCATTTCAGCAAGCGCCACGTCTCGTTTCGACAGATTGCGGAGCGCTTATAGTTTCTCGCGCTCCGATTGTCGACACGTGAGCAATCGCGCGCAGCGTCGAGACGAGATGCGCCGGCGGCCCGGCGCGCCCAGCCGCCTCACGGCGAAACATCCGATCGCGCATCGAGGAAAGTGCGCCGGCGCACAGCGGCGGCTTTCGCTCCGCTTTAACTATCGGTCGACAAATCGGACGACGCAGACGGGTTTCTCCATCTCGCCTGCAACCAGAGCGGGGCGATCCGCGTTATGCTCGAAAAGGGAGTGTGCGTCATGATGGCTTCGGGAAACAGGCTCTTTTCGAACGGCGCTTCGCGCCTCGTCGCCGCAGCGATCGTCGTCACCGGATTTTGCGCCGCGGTCGCCGCCGCGCCGGCCGTCGCGCCGCTCCACAAGTCCGCCGCCGCCCCCGTCCATCGCGCCAATTTCGGCGAGGGCGCGAGCGCGCTGCGCCCGTTCGGCCAGGGCGCCGCGATTCACGTCGATCGCGCCTATGGCGACGAGGATGAAGATTGCGTGCTCGCGGTCACCAAGGTCGAGGATGCGGACGGCCGCGTCAGCGTCACGCGCGGCGTCGCCTGCGCGCATTGAGGTCTAGAGCGCTTTCCGATCGAACGGAATCGGATGGCGCCCTAGCGTTCAGCGCCCGACGATTCGTCCCACCGCCCAATTGGGCTGGACATAGGGGCGCCGGTTGCGAAACTGCCCCTTCATCACCAGAGCGAAGGCGATGGCGTCGAGCCCGGCCAGCGTCAGCCACCAGAGCTGCTCGCCGGCGGGGCCGAGCATGGAGATGGCGAGGCCGGTGGCGAGGCCCGCCAGTAGAAAAGGCGCGAGCACCGGCCGCGTCCGCCCGGCGATGATGAAGGCGCGCGCCGCCACCGCCGCGAGGGCGAGGGCGCCGATCGCGCCGAGATCGAACCACACCTGAAAGACGAGGCTGCGCGGCGTCTCCTGATCGAGATAATGGCCGAGCACGCCATAGATGGCCGCGCCGAAGCCATGGCCGAGCAGCGCCCGCGGCCCGTCGCCGATGAGGATGTGGCCCCACACCAGCAGCGGCTCGAGTGCGGCCGGCGGATGTTCCGGCAGCGCATAGGCGGAAAGGATCGCCGCCAGCGGCGCAACGAGAATCGCCGTCGCCGCCAGCAGCGCCAGCAGGCGCGAGACGCGCCGCGCCTTGCCGAAGGATAAGGCGAGGACCAGCGCTCCGACGATCAGCGCCGGAAGCGCGGCGGGCGAGCGGGCGAGGGCGCAGGCGGCGACGGCCGCAGCCGCGACCACGCCGGCCGAGATCCACCGCCCTCGCAGCGCCAGAGCGCCGAGCGCGGGCCACAGCACCAAAGCGAGGCCGAGGCCGGCGCGCTGCAGCGGGTCGCTGTCGAGATCCGCCGGCGGCGCCAGCGGATGCGCGAGGAGCGCGACGGCGAGCAGCGCCCCGGCCGCGGCGGCGGTGCCGATCGGCAGAAGATTGAGATTGGAGGTCTTGGTGCGGGCCGGCAGCAGCGCGCAGGCGGCCGCCACCAGCGCCAGCGTCGCCGCGCTCTTGCCGAATCGCTCCGCCGGACCGGAGCCGAAGGGCGTCCAGGCCAGCGACAGGCCGGTCCAGCCGACGAAGAACAGCGCTGCGAGCGTCGTCGGCTTCAGCGCCAGAGCGATGATCTGGCCGAGCCGGCGTGAATCCGGCGCGAGGCTCGCCGACAGCAGCAGCAGCGCCGCGCCGATCGGCAGCAGGATGTAGATCGTCTGCCGGGCGAGGATCGGCGCGACCTGAGAGATGATGAACAGCAGCATGATGCTGAGCCGCGCCAGCAGGCGCGCCGCCTCGGTGGCGGGATCATCGATGGTGCGTCGCGATAGGTTCGGCATGGCGGAAGGCGCCGGCGGTTGCGGTGACAGTGCGGAGTCTACAGGCGAAGGCGCGACGAATCCATGGAGGATGAGCCGGTTGCGCTGCGGTGGAGCGAAAGCGGCGTTATTTTTTCTCCGACTGTGTCTCTTTTGCCCATTCCGTGCAGACTAGCGCATCCGGCTCGCGCGGAGCATATGCTCGCGCCAAGGATGCGAGCTCCTCTCGCGGCAAGAGTCGGGCCAGCGCCCACACGGCGGCTCCGCGCGTCACCGGCGAGGCATGGTCGAGCAGCGGCCGCAGAGCGGCGGAAAGGCGCGCCTCGCCGCTGTTGCCGATGGCGATCGCCACATTGCGCAGGAACCGCGCATGGCCGAGCCGCTTGACCGGCGTCGCGGCGAAGAGCGCGCGAAAGCCCGCATCGTCCAGCGCGGCGAGCCCTGCGAGCGGCATGGCGTCCAGTTCGGGACGCAGAGCGAGCCGGGCGTCGCGAGCGGCCCGCGCGAATTTGTTCCAGGGGCAGACGGCGAGGCAGTCGTCGCAGCCGAACACGCGATTGCCGATGGCGGCGCGCAGCTCGCGCGGGATCGGGCCCCTGTGCTCGATGGTGAGATAAGCGACGCAGCGGCGCGCATCGAGCCGATAGGGGGCGGGAAAGGCGTTCGTCGGGCAGATGTCGAGGCATTTGCGGCAGGAGCCGCAATGATCGCGCTCCGGCGCGTCGGGCGCGAGCGTCAGATCGGTGAAGATCGAGCCGAGGAACAGCCAGGAGCCGAAGCGGCGCGAGACGAGATTGGTGTGCTTGCCCTGCCATCCGAGCCCGGCGGCCTGCGCCAGCGGCTTCTCCATCACCGGAGCCGTGTCGACGAACACTTTGGCGTCGCCGGCCCCGGCGCGGGACAGCAGGAAGGCGGCGAGCTGCTTCAGCCGGCCCTTGATCACCTCATGATAATCGCGCCGGCGGGCGTAGAGCGAGATCGCGCCATGGTCGCGGCGCGCGAGATCGGCGAGCGGGTCCCCGTCCGCGCCGTAATTGGCGCCGAGCAGCACGATGGAGCGCGCCTCGCTCCACAGGCCCTGCGGCGCGGCGCGGCGCTCCGGCGTCGCGGCCATCCACTCCATATCGCCATGGGCGCCGCTGGCGAGCCAGGCGGCGAGACGCTCGCCGGCCTGCGGCGGCGCGCTCGCGGGGGCGATGCGGCAGAGATCGAAGCCGAGCGCCGCGGCCTGCGCGCGCAGCGCCTCCTCGAGGCTCAGAAGTCGAGATCGGCGTAGCACGCCGCCGGCGTCGTCCCCACGGCGCGGTCCGAGAGCAGCGGGCGAAAGGCCGGGCGCGATTTGATCCGCTGGTACCAATGCTTGACCGTCTCGTATTCGTCCCATGGAACGTCGCCCAGATAATCGGCGCAGGAGAGATGCGCGGCGGCGGCGAAATCGGCGAGGCTCAAGGTCTCGCCCGCCAGCCAGTTCCGCGCCCCGGTCAGATAGCCGATGTAGCGCATATGGGGACGAATATTGGCGCGCGCGACGCGCAGCAGATCCATGTCCGGCGCGCCGCCGCCGATCTCGGGAGCGAGAAAGCGCTTATAGACTTTCTCGGTGACCAGCCAATTGGTCACCTCCTCGTAGAATTTGAGGTTGAACCATTCGGTCAGCCGCCGCGTCTCGGCGCGCTCGCGCGGCGTTTGCGGCAGCAGCCGCAGGCGGTTGAGCTCGGGGTCCGCGGTCTCCTCGAGATATTCGGCGATCACCATGGCGCCGGAGACGACGGTTCCATCGTCGTCGACCAGCACCGGCGTGCGGCCGGCCGGATCGAGAGCCAGGAACTCGCGGCGGCGCTCGGCGGCCCTCTCCTCGATCAGCGTCGTCTCGATCGCGTGCTCGGCGAGGATCAGCCGAACGAAACGCGAATGCGGACACAGCGGATGATGATAGAGAGTGGCCATGGAGCCTTGGTCTGACAGCGCGACGCCGCAGCGGGGGAACAAGACGCGGCGCTGCGGAAATTTTCGTATAGGCCCGGCCGCGCGGCGCGACAAGCGCAGCCATTGCCGCGCCGAGGGACCGATATCGAACGTCATCCTGTTGAGATTTTATACAATTTTATCGTTCGTCGGCGGCGCCGGCGAGCTTTGCGGCTCCGCGTCATTTTCGGCGGTGGCGTTAGCGAATTCTTGACGGCGCCGGCGCAGGGGAAATGAGCTCGGCCGGCCGCGGCCGCGCGTGCGAGCGCGCACAGGGCGGGCATCGACGGGCGCCCGCGCGGCGGGCGACAGGCGCGGGCCAGTGGGGTGGGACGCAGCAAAGAGCGTAGAGTCGACGGCGCCGGCCGCCTCCTCTCCCCGCAGGCGCTACGGCATGCACACATATATCGAAGGTGAAAAATGTCTTCGAAATCAAGAGGAAATTACAGGCTGAGCAGCGGGGTTTCGCTTTCACAACCGCCTCGAAGCCATATTTTTCCCTTCGAGTTTCCGCAAGTCGTTGAGGCGACTCGAGAAGATGTGTGCATGCCGTAGCCCGCAGGCGGGGAGAGGAGGCGGCGGACATGGTTGTTCTTGTCCGAAAGTCGCTATGATCTCGGCCGACCGCGACATCGCCGAGGTGGCGGCGCCTATGCCGACAGCCGGCGCGAGGCGTCGTCGCCGACCTTCGCGTCGAGTCGCGTGACGCGCAGCGGCAGCGCGCCCTTCGGCCGCGTCGTGAAGCTCGGCGCCAGCTCGAGGCGATGGCCGGGCGCGGTCTCGAAGCGGAACGCGCGCACGAGAGTCGCCAGGATCGCCGTCATCTCCAGCATCGCGAAGCCCATGCCGACGCAGATGCGAGGCCCGGCGCCGAAGGGCAGGAAGGCGTAGCGCGGCCGCGCCTTCACTTTGTCCGGCGCGAAACGGTCGGGGTCGAAGCCGAGCGGCTCGTCCCACAGCGTCTCGTTGCGATGCAGGCACCAGGTGATGATGTAAATCGGCTCGTTCGCGCGCACGTGATGCGGCCCGAGCGTCGTGTCGGCGCGCGCCTGACGGCCGATCGCCGCCGCCGGCGGAAACAGCCGCATCGACTCCTGCAGAACCTGCCGCGTGAAGGCGAGAGTCTCGACCGTGTCGGCGCCGATCTCGGCGTCGCCGCAGAGGCGGCAGACCTCCTCGCGCAGGCGCTGCTGCGATTCCTGGTCCTTGGCGAGCAGCCAGAGGCTCCAGGCGAGCGCGACCGCCGCCGTCTCATGGCCGGCGAGCAGGAAGCCGTGAATATTGGCGACGAGCTCGCTGTCGTCGAGCGCGCGGCCGGTTTCCGGATCGCGCGCCGAGAGCATGAGGCCGAGAATATCGCGCCTGTCGTCCGCCACGGCGCGCCGGGCGGCGAGCAGCTTGTGCGTCTCGGCGCGCAGAAAGCGCGTGGCGCGGCGCGCGGCGAGGAAGCCCGGATAGGGCGTCAAATCCGGCGGCAGATGAAACATCGCCGCCAACATGCGCCAGCCGACGCCGCCGAGCACGGGACGCAGCGCCGCGATGAAGCCGTCGCGATCGAAATCCTCCGCGGCGCCATAGACCGCCTTCTCGATCACAGCGAAGGTGGTGCGTGACATGGCGTGCATGATGTCGACGCTCGCGCCCTGCTCGAGGTCGCGCCACTCCTGCGCCTGCGCCTGCGCGCAGCGAGAAAAATGCGGAACGAGCGCGAGAATATTCTCGTGGCGGAAGGCGGGCGACAGCGCGCGCCTCTGCCATTTCCACTCGGCGCCCTCCGAGAAGAACAGGCTGTCGCGCTCCACCGGGCCGGCGAGCGCCCTGCTGACCACCTCGTCGCGGCGGAAGGCGTCGGCGCGGGAGACCAGCAATTCCTCGATGAGCGCCGGACTCGCCACATAATGCATGCGCGGCACGATCTCGAGAAAGCCTTCGGACGTCCAATAGTCGGAGCGATAGGCCTGCGTCGGATAGTTTTCGAGGAAGTTGCGGCTGACCGCCAGAAAGGAGGGCGTCGCACGCGGCGTGAAGGGAAGGAAATCGGGATCGTGAAACATGCCGGCTCTCCATCGCAAGCCATTGTTCACGATCCTATCAGATGTCCGCCCTCGATCAAAAAGGGGCCTCCGCCTGCGCGTGTCCAAAGTCGGCTTGTTGCGCCGCCGCCGCGCCCACTGTAGACGGCGCTGTCCGCGCTCCCATCTAATCCGCCATGTCCGTTCTCTCCGTCTATTTCCGCGTGCTGCGGCAGCTCGAGCCCGAGGCGCGGCTCGCCGCCGGCCTCGTCGCGGCCAATCTGGCCGTCGCCATCGCGCAATTCGCCGAGCCCATGCTGTTCGGCCGCGTCATCGACGTGCTCACCAAGGCTCAGGTCGCCAGCCAGCGCCTCGCCTGGAGCGACCTCCTGCCGCTGCTCGCGGCCTGGGGCGGCTTTGGCCTCTTCTCCATCGCCGCCTCGGTTCTGGTCGCGTTGCACGCCGACCGGCTCGCGCATCGCCGCCGCCTCGCGGTGATGGCCGGCTATTTCGAGCATGTGCTCGACCTTCCGTCGAGCTTCCATTCCGTCGCGCATTCGGGCCGCCTGCTCAAGGTGATGCTCGAGGGCGCCGGCGGCATGTTCGGCCTGTGGCTGTCCTTCTTCCGCGAGAATTGCGCCTCCTTCGTCGCGCTGTTCGTGCTGCTGCCGGCGACGCTCCTCGTCAATTGGCGGCTCGCGGCGCCGCTCATCGTCCTCGTCGCCGCCTTCGGCCTGCTCTCGGCTTTCGTCCTGCGCCGCACGCAGGAACTGCAGAGCGCGGTGGAGCGGCATCACTCAGATCTCGCCGAGCATGCCTCCGACACGCTCGGCAATGTCGCCGTGGTGCAGAGCTTCACCCGCATCGACAGCGAGACGCGGGCGCTGCGCCGCATCATCGACGAGCTGCTGGCGGCGCAGATTCCGGTGCTCTCCTGGTGGGCGCTGGCGGCGGTGGCGAGCCGAGCTTCGGCGACGCTGACGCTGCTCGTCATCTTCCTGCTCGGGGCCTGGCTGCACCTGCAGGGCCTCGCCTCGATCGGCGAGATCGTCGCCTTCATGAGCTTCGCCACAATGCTGATCGGCCGGCTCGAGCAGGTGGTCGGCTTCCTCAATGTGCTGTTTCTGCTCGCGCCCAAGATCGGCGAGTTCTTCGCCATTCTCGACACGCGTCCCGACGTCGCCGACCGCGAGGGGGCGCGCGAGATGGGCCGGCTCGACGGCGCCGTCGCTTTCGAGGCCGTGAGCTTCTCCTATGACCGCGCCCGCCTCGCGCTGCGCAATGTCTCCTTCTCGGCGCGGCCCGGCGAGACCATCGCGCTGGTCGGCGCCACGGGCTCGGGCAAATCGACGACGCTCGGCCTGCTGCACCGGGTGTTCGATCCGAAAGAGGGCCGCATCACCATCGACGGGGTCGACATTCGCGACATGACCCTGGCCTCGCTGCGGCGGAACATCGGCGTCGTGTTCCAGGAGCCGATGCTGTTCGCCCGCTCGATCGAGGAGAATCTGCGCGTCGGCAAGCCGGATGCGAGCGAGGAGGAGATCGCCCGCGCCGTCGAGCTGGCGCAGGCGCGCGATCTCGTCGCGCGGCAGAGCGACGGGCTGGCGACGCGCATCGGCGAGCGCGGCCGCACGCTCTCGGGCGGCGAGCGCCAGCGCCTCTCGATCGCTCGCGCTCTGCTGAAGAACCCGCCGATCATGATCTTCGACGAGGCGACGAGCGCGCTCGACGCGACCACCGAGCGCCAGCTGCAGAAGGCGCTGGAGGCCGCGACGCGCGGCCGCACCACTTTCATCATCGCCCATCGCCTCGCCACGGTGCGCCACGCCGACCGCATTCTGGTGCTGGACCAGGGCGAGATCGTCGAGAGCGGGACCTTCGACGAGCTGGTGGCGAAGGGCGGATTGTTCGAGCAGTTGGCGCGCGCGCAATTCATCGGCTCGCGGGAGGCGGGGGTGGACGCGGCGCAACAGTGATCGCGCCGACATGGGAGAATGACAGCGGGAGAGGGACGCGCCCTTTCCGCGCGAAGATCTACGACGGATTACGGCCGCGCCGCGGGGAGGGCGCGCCCATTTCGCCGATTGACAGGGCCGCGCCCTTGCCGCCTATAGCCGGCAATCCTTGGAGCCACGATTCATGCCGCACACCGGTCTCGAGAACATCATCACCACCGCCTTCGAGGACAGGGCCAATATCGACGCCTCGACGCAGGGCGACATTCGCCACGCGGTCGAGAGCGCGCTGCGCCTCCTCGATTCGGGCAAGCTGCGCGTCGCCGAGAAGATCGAGGGCGAGACCGGGCCGTCCTCCTGGAAGGTCAATCAATGGCTGAAGAAAGCCGTGCTGCTCTCCTTCCGCCTCAATGACATGAGCGTGATCGAGGGCGGGCCCGGCGGCGCCACCTGGTGGGACAAGGTTCCGTCTAAATTCGCCGGCTGGGGCGCGGCCGAGCATAAGGCGGCGGGCTTCCGCTCCGTGCCGGGCTCCGTCGTGCGCCATTCCGCCTATGTGGCGCCGGGCGTCATTCTGATGCCCTCCTTCGTCAATCTCGGCGCCTTCGTCGACGCCGGGACCATGGTCGACACCTGGGCGACGGTCGGCTCCTGCGCGCAGATCGGCAAGAATGTGCATCTCTCGGGCGGCGTCGGCATCGGCGGGGTGCTGGAGCCGCTACAGGCCGGCCCCACCATCATCGAGGACGATTGCTTCATCGGCGCGCGCTCGGAGATTGTCGAGGGCGTCGTCGTGGGCAAGGGCGCGGTGATCTCCATGGGCGTCTTCATCGGCGCCTCGACCAAGGTGATCGACCGCGCCACGGGCCAAATTCACACCGGCTATGTGCCGCCCTATTCGGTGGTGGTGTCCGGCAATCTGCCCGGAAAGCCGCTGCCGGACGGCTCGGCCGGCCCGTCGCTCTATTGCGCCGTCATCGTGAAGACGGTGGATGCGCAGACGCGCGGCAAGACCGCGATCAACGAGCTGTTGAGGGACTGATGGCGGCGCCCTTTCGCGACCGGCTGGTCTTCCTGTTTCGCACCGAGGCGGGTCGCATCGACCGCGCGGACTGGCGGCTCGGCGCCGCCATCCTCGCGGCGCCGCTCGTCCTGCTGACGCTGGCGATGTGGGCGCTGCTGCCCTACACGTTCCACGATCTCGCGACGACTCCACTGTTCGTCTGGCAGACGATGATCGCCTATTTCTACCTCTGCCTTTATGCGCTCGCGGTGCTGGTGATCGCCGCGAGCTTCGTCAATCTCTCGGCCAAGCGCTTTCGCGCGCTCGGCCGGCCGGCGCCCGTGGCGCTCGCCGCCGCGTTGCCGCTGGCGGCGCTGCTCGCCGCCTCGGCGCATTTCATGCAGCCGCATGTCGCGGACGCCATGCCGCGCTGGCAGGTGACGATTTTCGACCTGATCCTCGCCGCCATGGCGCTGTGGAGCGCCTATGAGCTCGGGGTCCGCGACGAGGCTGCGCGCTGAGGCGTCAGCTCTTCTTCGGCGCCATGATCTCCTGCTTGCTGAAATTGCTGAGATCGCCCTCGGCGGCGGCGGCCCGGCGCCATGATCTGGCGATGGCCGGATATTTGATCTCGACTTGGATTTTCGAGACCCCCTGGTGAAGCTTCTCGCTGCCGCAGGACGGGCATGCCGGCGTGTCCGAGGCGCGAACCAGAAGCTCGAATTCCGCGTGGCAATTCTCGCATTGGTAGGAATAGAGCGGCATTCTGTTCCTCTTGATCGTTTTTGTCGGGCGCGCCGCCCGGCCGGGGCGGCGCCTAAATATAATGCAAACACCGTGCCGCTTCTGCGTGCCGGAATCAGGGATGCACCCGCTTCAAGTATTCGTCGAAGAGCGGCACGGTGAATGCCGTGTCTCCATGCGCCGGACTAAAGATCATTCCTTTTTTTATCAAGGAGCTGCGCACCGGCGCGATACTTTCCACGAAGACGCCGAGTTCCGACGCGACGTCGCCGGATCTGTGGGGGCCTGGGCCGAGCGCGGCCATCGCGAAAAGATAGTCCTTTTCCCTTGGGGTCAGGCGGTCGAAACGAACCCGAAAAAAGCTCTCATCGAGATTTTTGAGAGCTGTTGCGCTTGCTTGCTCGACGTCAGCTTTCGTGATTGGCGAGTTTTGCGCGATGTTCCACGCATGATAACCCCATTCTTGCAAAAAATATGGATAGCCTTGAGTAAGCCGAATAACAGAATCGACGGCGCTTTGTTCAAAACTGACACCTTCACGACGCGCAGGCTCTAAAAGAGCGGTTGCGGCGTCCTCATAGGACAGCTTATCGATTTTAGGGTAGTCGAAAAGTCGCTCGGCGTAAGACTTCGAGCGACCGGCAAGCCCGACGAGCTGCGGAAGGCCGGCTGCGATCAATACTATTGGAAGCTGCTTTTGCGCAACGCGGTGCATCGCCATTATCAATGCGCTAAACTCTACCTCTGGGACATACTGCAATTCGTCGATTATGATTGCGACTGACGATTGGCGGGATTTTGCAGCAACACCGATGGCCTCGACGAGATCGGGCAGATCGGCCTCCAAATCGCCACTATCGGCGGACCCGACCTCCGGATCCACTCCGATGTCGAAGCCCTCCCAATTGACTTTCACCGTCGATATAAACGATCGCAAGACCATCATGCCTCGCTTAACCGATTCGTTCACCATTTCCTTCGTATCGAGTTTGAACAAAATTTTTCTGAGACATGGTATTAAAAGTTCAGGAAGGCTTTTCCCTTCCGGTGACTCTAGCAATATGGCGACATACCCGCTTTTTTCGGCAATTTCCTGTATTTTATTCAAAAGCACCGTTTTGCCTACGCCACGCAGGCCGACCAGCATGAAGCTTTTTGCTTGGCGACCCATCTTTACTCGCGCAAGCGTGGTCTTCGTCTTTTGAATGAGCTCGTCTCGGCCTGCCAGCTCAGGGGGCTGGCTACCTGCGCCCGGCGCATAGGGGTTCGTGACGGCGTCCATAGCGACCTTACCAATCTTATTGATCTTATTGTCATGGAGGATAAGATAAGTAATATACATAAGGACGTCAAGCGGCGATCGGTCGCAGATCCACTTATGGAACGGCTTTCGCTTGCCCTCGTATCGCGCCTCTCGCCCGTCACCCCCGGAGCCCATGACCACCGCCCGATACAAAGCCCGCTTCATTCCCTCGCTCGATCAGGTCGACGCGGGCGAATGGGACGCGCTCGCCAATCCGCCGGGCCTCACGCCGGAAGAGGCCGAAGGGGAGCGCTACAATCCCTTCATCTCCAGCGCCTTTCTGCTCGCGCTCGAGCGCTCGAAATCGGTCGGCGCGCGCACCGGCTGGACGCCGCTCTACACGCTGCTCGACGATCCCGATGGGCGGCTCGTCGCCGCCGCGCCCTCCTATGTCAAAATGCACAGCATGGGCGAATATGTCTTCGATTTCGGCTGGGCGCAGGCCTATGAGAACGCGGGCGGGCGCTATTATCCCAAGATTCAGGTCGCCGTTCCGTTCACGCCCGCGACCGGACGTCGTCTTCTGGTCGCCCGCGACGCGCCGGAGGGCGCGCGCGAATCCCTGATCGCCGCGCTGCGCGCCTTGCGGCAGGCGGCCGAGGCCTCCTCACTCCATGTCACCTTCGGGACGAAGGCCGAGACGCGTGCGCTCGAGGGCGCCGGCTTCGCGCCGCGCGTCGGCGAGCAGTTCCATTTCCTCAACGAGAACTATCGCGATTTCGACGATTTCCTCGCCGCGCTGTCCTCGCGCAAGCGCAAGACCATCAAGCGCGAGCGCCGCGACGCTTTGGGCGACGATCTCTCCATCGATCTGCTCAGGGGAGCCGACATAAAGCCCGAGCATTGGGACCGCTTTTTCGCCTTCTACATGGACACGAGCGGGCGCAAATGGGGGCGGCCCTATCTCACGCGCGATTTCTTTCATCAGATCGGCGCGACCATGGCGGAGCGCGTCCTGCTGGTGATGGCGCGGCGCGGCGATGAGCATATCGCCGGCGCCATTAATTTCCTCGGCGACGACGCCATCTATGGCCGCAATTGGGGCGCGCTGGAGGAGCGGCCCTTCCTGCATTTCGAGGTCTGTTATTATCAGGCGATCGAATACGCCATCCGCCACGGCTATCAGCGCGTGGAGGCGGGGGCGCAGGGCGAGCACAAGCTGGCGCGCGGCTATCGGCCGGCGCCGACGCATTCGGCGCATGATTTCGCTGATGCGCGGCTGCGCACGGCGGTCGACGAGTTCCTGTCGCGCGAGAAGGTCGCGATCGACGAGGCGGTCGCCGATTACGAGGCCGGCCTGCCGTTCCGCCGCGACGGCGCGGCGCAGAGCGAATGAAACCGCGCTGAACCAGCTCATTGTTTCAGCGGCGCCTCCCGCCTCCTCTCCCCGCTCGCGGGGAGAAGCGGCGGCCGGCGGCGTTGTCGCTGGCCGAATGCGCATGTGGACCGCGTCAAGACTCGGCGAAATCTCCGGCCGATCAGATCGTCTGATTATAGGCGCCGACGCCGTCGCTCTGGCGCAGCACGGCGTCGATCGCCTGGAACATCTCCCGCATGCGCGCTTCCGACGCCGGGCTCTCGACGACGACCACCAGCTCCGGCTTGTTGGAGGAGGCGCGCACCAGACCCCAGGTGCCGTCCGCGACCGTCACGCGCACGCCATTCACGGTGACGAGATCGCGAATCTTCTGGCCGGTGAAGGCCTCGCCGTCGGCAGCCATCTTCTGGAAGCGCGCCGTCACCTCTTCGACGACCTGATATTTGCGCTCGTCGGCGCAATGGGGCGACATGGTCGGCGAGCCCCAGGTCTTGGGCAGATCGGCGTAGAGGTCGGACATGGACTTGGTCGGATTGCGGTCGAGCATCTGCAGCACATGCACGGCGGTCAGAATGCCGTCGTCATAGCCGCGGCCGATCGGCGTGTTGAAGAAGAAATGCCCCGACTTCTCGAAGCCGGCGAGCGCTTTCAGCTCGGTGACGCGGCGCTTGATGTAGGAATGGCCGGTCTTCCAATAATCCGCCTTGACGCCGCGGGCCAGAAGCTCCGGATCGGTGCCGAAGAGGCCGGTCGATTTCACATCGACGACGAAGGTCGAGCCCGGATAGAGCTTGGCGAGATCGCGCGCCAGCATCACGCCGATCTTGTCGGCGAAAATCTCGTCGCCCTTGTTGTCGACGACGCCGCAGCGATCGCCGTCGCCGTCGAAGCCGAGCCCGACGTCGGCGCCGCTCTCGCGCACCTTGTCGGCCATGGCGTGCAGCATGTGCAGATCTTCGGGGTTCGGATTATAGTGCGGGAAATTATAGTCGAGCTCGATGTCGAGCGGCACGACCTCGCAGCCGATGCGCTCGAGCAGCTTGGGCGCGAAGGCGCCGGCCGTGCCATTGCCGCAGGCGGCGACGACCTTCAGCTTGCGCGAGAGCTTCACATTGGCGGCGAGATCGTCGAGATAGATTTGGCCGAAATTCTCGACATAGCGATAGGAGCCGCCCTCGGCGAAGCGGAAGGCGCCCGCGAGCACGATCTCCTTCAAGCGCCCCATTTCCACGGGACCGAAAGTGACGGGCCGCTGCGCGCCCATCTTCACGCCGGTCCAGCCATTGTCGTTGTGCGAGGCGGTGACCATGGCGACGGCCGGAACGTCGAGCGCGAATTGCGCGAAATAGGCCATGGGCGAGAGCGCGAGGCCGATGTCGTGCACGCGCACGCCCGCCGCCATCAATCCGGAGATCAGCGCCAGCTTGATCGAGGAGGAATAAGCGCGATAGTCGTGCCCGGTGACGAGCTCGGGCGCGACGCCCATCTCGTGGATCAGCGTCCCGAGCCCGAGGCCCAGCGCCTGCACGCCCATGAGATTGAGCTCTTTCTCGAACAGCCAGCGCGCGTCATATTCACGAAAGCCCGTGGGCTTGACCAGCGGCGTCTGCTCGAAGGCGAAGGTGTTGGGCGACAATTCGGCGACGGGCTTCGGGAACATCGTAACTCCTCGGGCGTGACCTCGCTGCGCCAGCACATAAGCGAAAAGCGGCCCGACGCCAAACGCATTCGGCGCGAGCGGCTCCGTCGAGAATGCGGCGGGCGCTGCAATAGGCGGAAATCTCCACGTTCAAAACTCGGCCGGCCGCGATCATGCAGCGGCGAAGGCGGCGAAATTCAGATCATACGAAGCGGTTCTGCTCGGTCGTGCGCGAGACGCGCGGCGCTATTCAACAGTTTGAAGCAGCTTCGACTTGTCACGCCTCGCGCCGGCCGCCCGCCTGCGGATGCGCAAACTCTGTCAGACCGGCGGCTGCTCGACCAAGCGGCGCTCCCAGTCGAGCGCTTGGCGCACGATCGCCTCGAGATCGTCATAGCGCGGCGTCCAGCCGAAAGCGGCTCTGATCCGCTCATTGGCGGCGACGATCGCCGCCGGATCGCCGGGGCGCCGCCCGGCGAGCTCGACCGGAAAATCGACGCCCGACACGCGCTTCACCATCTCGATCACCTCGAGCACGGAAAAGCCGTGGCCATAGCCGCAATTGCACACGAGGCTCGCGCCGCCCGAGCGCAAATGCCGCAGCGCGTCGAGATGAGCGCGGGCGAGGTCGTTGACCTGGATGTAATCGCGCACGCAGGTTCCGTCCGGCGTCGCATAATCCGTTCCGAACACCTGCAGCTTGGGACGCAGCCCCAGCGCCGCCTGCGCCGCGACCTTGATGAGATGCGTGGCGTTGGGCGTCGACTGGCCGGAGCGGCCGAGCGGATCGGCGCCGGCGACGTTGAAATAGCGCAGGACCACATAGTCGAGGCCGTGGGCGCGGCTCGCATCCTCCAGCATCCATTCGACCATCAGCTTGGAGCGCCCATAGGGCGACACCGGGGCGAGGACAGCATCCTCGGTGACGGGATTGGACTGCGGATCGCCATAGACGGCCGCGGTGGAGGAGAAGATGAAGCGCTTCACGCCCGTCTGGACGGCGTTGGCCAGCAGGCTGCGCGCCTTGGCCGTGTTGTTGAGATAATAGCCGAGCGGATCGGCGACCGATTCCGGAACGACGATCTTCGCGGCGAAATGGATGATCGAGTCGATCTGGTTATAGACGAGAATGTCGCGCACCAGCTCGTCGTCGCCGAAATCGCCGACAATCATCGGGACATCGGCGGGAACAGCCGAGCGGAAGCCGGTGGAGAGGTCGTCGAGCACGACCAGCTTCTCGCCCGCGTCGCGCAGCTCGAGCGTCATATGGCTGCCGATATAGCCCGCGCCGCCGGTTACGAGAATGGTCATGCGGCCACGCCTCTGCTGGAGACTTCCCTAAGCCCGAAATAAAGGGCAAAAGGGGCGGGCGCGCTCGAAAGCGGGCGCCGGGCGGCGACGCATCGCCGCAATCGCCACGATGCAACGGATTACACATGAGCAAGCGCATTCGCAAGGCAGTTTTTCCGGTCGCAGGCCTCGGCACGCGGTTTCTTCCCGCCACCAAGGCGGTTCCGAAGGAAATGCTCACAGTGGTCGACCGGCCGGTGCTGCAGCATGTCGTGGACGAGGCGCGCGAGGCGGGCATAGAACATTTCATTTTCGTGACCGGACGCAACAAAGCGGTGATCGAGGATCATTTCGATATTTCCTATGAGCTCGAGGATACGCTGCGCCGGCGCGGCAAGACCAAGGAATTCGAGGCGCTCGCCGCCGATCTGCCGCCTGCCGGCGCGACCAGCTTCACGCGCCAGCAGGCGCCCCTCGGCCTCGGCCACGCCGTCTGGTGCGCGCGCGAGATCGTCGGCGACGAGCCCTTCGCGGTGCTGCTGCCCGATATGGTGACTTTGCCCAATGGGCCGAAGCAAAGCCGCTGCCTCGCGCAGGCGGTCGCCGCCTATGAGGCGCATGGCGGCAATATCATCGCGGTGGAGGAGGTTCCGCCGGAGGAGACGCATCAATATGGGATCGTCGCGGTGGCGAAGGATTATGGCGACAGCTTCGAGATCGCCGGCATGGTGGAGAAGCCGCCGCGCGGCACGGCGCCGAGCAATCTGATGATCTCGGGCCGCTATATTCTGCAGCCGGAGATCTTCTCCATTCTGGAGAAGGGCGAGAAGGGCGCGGGCGGCGAGATTCAGCTCACCGATGGCATGGTGGCGCTGCAGGCCAGCCAGTCTTTCCACGGCGTGCGCTTCGACGGTCGGACCTATGACACGGGCTCGAAGCTCGGCTTCCTCGCCGCCAATATCGCCTTCGGCCTGGCGCGGCCGGATATCGCCGAGGGCCTGCGCGCGGAGCTGAAGAAGCTGCTGTGACCGGCGGCTTGCGCCGGATGGGTGATTATCTCGAGAAGCGAGCCTGAAGGCTCGCGGTCCAAGCCCGTACCTGGACCGCGAGCCTTCAGGCTCGCATTTCGTGACGTTCAAATCGGCCGAAGCGAGACCGCCCTCAGCCCTTCCGCTTCGGCCGCAGGCGGATGATCACGTCGCAGCCGACGATCTCCATGCCCTCGGGCGGCGGCGGCAGGCTGGCGAATTGGACGCTGCCATCGACGACGTCGAACATCTTCTTGCTGACCTCGTCCATGAAATGGTGATGCGGCGAGGTGCGGGTGTGGAAATAGGTGCGCGGACCCTGCACCGCGATCTCGCGCAACAGTCCGACATCGGCGAACTGGTTCAGCGTGTTGTAGACCGTCGACAGCGACATCTGCAGCCCGGCCTCGCGGGCTTCGGCGTGCAGCGCCTCGGCGCTCACATGGCGATCGCCATTGCCGTAGAGAAGCTTGGAGAGGGCGATGCGCTGCACGGTCGGCCGCAGCCCGGCGCCCCGCAGCTTCGCCTTCAGTTCTTCCTCGCCCCGAGAGGGCGGGGTGTTGCTCGGCCGCTTTCCCAACTGGATCGGGGCGCGAAAATTCGTAATCATAGGTTGATGCGTCATTTTCGGTTCCGCCTCGGTCCTGCGTGCGGCTCCTCTAGGGAACTCGGGTTGATGTCAATAGAAAACGCCACGCCGCCGGCTGTCAAACGAAATGGCCTAAGGTGTAAGGATTCCAGAAAGCGCCGCCTTTCCGGGGCCCGAGCGCGGCCGACGGAGCTCGCGCGGCGCCGCGGCGCCCCAGGCCTAGGCCGGGGCGGGGTATATTTGAAGCATCTAATTGTATTTTTTAGCTTTATAGCGGTTTGCTGCGGCGCCGCGAGCGCGCGGGACGACAGCGGTCTCGCGGCTTTCCTGCAGAATTTGTGGCCGGCGGCGGAGCGTGCGGGCGTTTCGCGCGAAGTCTTCGATCGAGCGGTCGAAAGCTCGAGTATAGAGACGAGCGTCTTGCAACGCCCGCACACACAAGCGGAATTTACTATCTCTATACCATCTTATCTGTCGAGCGCGCTCACGCCGGCGCGCGTCGCGCGCGGCCGCAGCCTCGCCACAGAACTGGCCGCGCCATTGGCGCGGATCGAACAGCGCAGCGGCGTCGCTTCGACGACGCTGCTCGCCATTCTCGGAGTGGAAAGCAATTTCGGTTCCGCGACCGGAGCCGCCGACACTCTGAGCGTGCTCGCGACCCTGGCCTATGGCGGCCACAGGGGAACGGTGTTCTCCGACGAATATATAGCGGCTCTGGTGATGCTGCAGCGGGGCTATGTCGCGCGGGAGCGCCTGCGTGGTTCCTGGGCCGGCGCTATGGGGCAGCCGCAGTTCCTGCCCTCGGCCTATCTGAAATTCGCGCAGAGCTATGACGGCGAGGGTCCCGCCGATATTTGGACGAACCGACTCGACTCCCTCGCCTCGATCGGTAATTTCTTGAAAGAATCCGGCTGGGTCGCGGGGCTTCCGCCCGTCATCGAGGTCGTGGTTCCTCCCACCTTCGACTATGGCGCGCTCGATCTCGATCTCTCGCAATGGAGAGCGACCGGGTTTTCGCAGGCCGACGGCGGGAGGCTGCCCGAGAGCGGCGCGGCGAGCCTGTTTCAGCCCGCGGGCGCCGCCGGACCGACTTTTCTGATCACCGATAATTTCGAGGCGATCCGCCAATACAATACGTCGGACGCCTATGCGCTGTCGGTGGCGCTCTTGGCGGAGCGCATCGCCGGGCGCAAGGCGCCGATCGCGCCTTGGCCGAAGGTCGCTGCGCTCTCGACCGCCGATTGCATGGAAATGCAACGCCTGCTCGCCGCCCGCGGGCTCTATCGCGGGACGATCGACGGCAAGCTCGGCCGCACGAGCCGCAACGCCGTTCACGCCTTTCAGCTGAGCGTGGGCCTGCAGCCGGCGGACGGGTTCGCGACGAAAGCGGTGTTGGAGAGACTGCGGGGGAAGGGCGAGTAGCGAATAGAAAAAGCCGAGCGCCGATCTGCTCGCTATTCGCTTCTATTTCCCGGCGAGCTTCTGCACGGCCTGGAGCGGCACCGTGTCGAGGCCTTCGCCGCCATGCTCGACATGGGCGATGATGCCGGCGCGCATGCGCGGGTCCCAGAATTTCTTCAAATGCTCCGCCGTGCCGGCGACCGCGTCCGAATGTCTCTGGGCGGCGAAGAACGCGCCGATCTGATTGGCCATTTTGACGAGCTTCTCGGCGGTGTTATGCGACATGGGACGAGACCTGCTCCAGAATGCGTTCGGGATGGGTGAAGATTTCGAAGTCGCGGCCGCGCACGACGGCGACCAGGGTGACGCCGCATTTTTCCGCCGTGCGGACGGCGAGCGCCGTCGGCGCGGAGACGGCGGCGATGACCGGCGCGCCGATGCGCGCGGCCTTTTGCACCAGCTCGACCGACACGCGGCTGGTCATCAGCACCACGCCCTGCGCCGCTGAGACGCCCTGACGCGCCAGCGCGCCAGCGAGCTTGTCGAGCGCATTGTGGCGGCCGACGTCCTCGCGCACGATCAGCGCGTCGTCGCCGGGCGCCCAGAAGGCGGCGGCGTGAACGGCGCGCGTCTCGCGATTGAGCGGCTGCGCCCCGGGCAGGCGGTCCATCGCCGCGATCAAAGCCACCGCCGGAACACGCAGCGCATTGTCGAGAACCGGCAGTGGTCGGCTCGCCTGCTCGAGGCTCTCGATGCCGCAGAGGCCGCAGCCGGTCGGCCCGGCCATCGAGCGTTTGCGCGCGGCATAGGCCTCCTGTCGTCCGCCAGCGAGCCAGCTGCGCAGCTCTATTCCGGCGTCGGAGGAGACGATCTCGAATTCGCCCGCCTCGTCGGCGCTGTCGATCAGTCCTTCGGTGAGAGCGAAGCCGAGCGAAAAATCCTCGAGATCGGCGGGCGTCGCCATCATCACGGCATGGGTCGAGCCGCCATAGGTGAAGGCGATCGGCGTCTCTTCGGGGATGACGCGAAAGCTGTCCGAAGCCGCGTCATTGCGCCGTGCGACGCACGGAACGCGAATGCTGGGCGCGGGCAGCTCGTCGGTCATCCTCGATCTTTCTCCAGTGCGCGCCCCTTCTCCCGCATGCGGGAGAAGGTGGTCCGGCCATAGGGCGTCTGTCAGGACGCCCGTCGCAAGCGACGGGCTATGGCCGGGTCGGATGAGGGGCCTCGTCGTGTCGCGGATGGATCCAGGCCCGTCGCCGACATGGTTGGTCGACGGCGCGGGCCCTCATCCGACCCTCGCTGACGCGAGGGCCACCTTCTCCCGCCCTGCGGGAGAAGGATTGGCGCCCGGCGTTCCGCCTTACTCCGCCGCGGTGGTGGCGATGCGGCGGGCGTTCTCGGCCATCTCGCGATATTGCTCCTGCCATTCGGTCGGGCCGTTGGAGGGCGAGATCTGCACCGCCGTCACCTTATATTCGGGGCAATTGGTGGCCCAATCCGAATTATCGGTGGTGACCACATTGGCCTGCGAGAGCGGGTGATGGAAGGTGGTGTAGACGACGCCCGGCGCCATGCGGTCGGTGACCTTGGCGTGCAGCGTGATCTCGCCGGCGCGGCTGGCGATACGCACCCAATCTCCGTCGCGAACACCGCGCAACTCCGCGTCGCTCGGATGGATCTCGAGGACATCCTCCTCGTGCCAGCGGCTGTTGTCGGTGCGGCGAGTCTGCGCGCCGACGTTATATTGCGAGAGAATGCGGCCCGTCGTCAGCAGCAGCGGGAAGCGCGGTCCGGTCTTCTCGTCGGTCGGGACATATTCGGTGATGACGAATTTGCCCTTGCCGCGGGTGAAGCCCTCGATGTGCATGATCGGCATGCCTTCCGGCGCCGCGTCGTTGCACGGCCACTGAACCGAGCCGACCTCGTCGAGCTTCTCGTAGGAGACGTTCTTGAAGGTCGGGGTCAGCCGCGCGATCTCGTCCATGATCTCGCTCGGATGCGAGTAGCTCCAGTCGAGGCCGAAGGCCTTGGCGAGCATTTGGGTGATCTCCCAATCGCCATAGCCGTTCTTCGGGCTCATCACCTTGCGGATGCGCTGGATGCGGCGCTCGGCGTTGGTGAAAGTGCCGTCCTTCTCGAGGAAGGACGCGCCCGGCAGGAACACATGGGCGTAGTTCGCGGTCTCGTTCAGGAAGAGGTCCTGCACGATGACGCATTCCATCGCCTCGAGCGCACGGCTGACATGCTTCGTGTCCGGATCGGACTGGAGAATGTCCTCGCCCTGGCAATAGAGGCCCATGAACTCGCCGGCGATCGCCGCGTCGAACATATTGGGGATGCGCAGGCCGGGCTCATTGTCGAGCGTGACGCCCCAGGCCTCCTCGAAGGTCTTGCGCGCCGCCTCATTGGAGATGTGGCGATAGCCCGGCAGCTCGTGCGGGAACGAGCCCATGTCGCAGGAGCCCTGCACATTGTTCTGTCCGCGCAACGGGTTCACGCCGACGCCGCGGCGGCCGAGATTGCCGGTGGCCATGGCGAGATTGGCGATCGCCATGACCGTCGTCGATCCCTGGCTGTGCTCGGTGACGCCGAGGCCGTAATAGATCGCCGCACGGCCGCCGGTGGCGTAGAGACGCGCCGCGGCGCGAATGTCTTCTGCCGGAACGCCCGAGAGCTTCTCGACTTCTTCGGGGCTGTTGCGATCGTCGGAGACGAAAGCCGCCCAATCCTGGAACTCGTCCCAATCGCAGCGCTCGCGGACGAAGGCTTCATTGACGAGGCCTTCCTTGACGATCACATGCGCGAGCGAGGTGACGATCGCGACATTCGTTCCTGGCTTCAGCGCAAGATGATGATTCGCCACGATATGAGGCGAACGCACCAGATCGATGCGGCGCGGATCGACGACGATGAGCTTGGCGCCGTCGCGCAGGCGCTTCTTCATGCGCGAGCCGAACACCGGATGCGCGTCGGTCGGATTGGCGCCGATGACGAGGATGACGTCCGAGTCGTCGACCGAGTCGAAGTCCTGCGTGCCGGCCGAGGTGCCGAAAGCCTGGTTGAGGCCATAGCCGGTCGGCGAATGGCAGACGCGCGCGCAAGTGTCGGTGTTGTTGTTGCCGAAGCCGGCGCGGGTCAGCTTCTGAACGAGATAGGTCTCCTCATTCGAGCAACGCGAGGAGGTGATGACGCCGACCGAACGCTTGCCGTATTTCTCCTGGATCGCCTTGAAGCGATCGGCGGCGAAGGCGATCGCCTCCTCCCAGGAGACGACGCGCCAGGGATCGGTCGCCTTGTCGCGGATCATCGGCGTCGTGACGCGCTCCTTGTGCAGCGCATAGCCGTAAGCGAAGCGGCCCTTGATGCAGCTATGGCCGTGATTGGCCTTGCCGTCCTTCCAGGGAACCATGCGGACGATCTCCTCGCCGCGCATTTCCGCCTTGAAGGTGCAGCCGACGCCGCAATAGGCGCAGGTGGTGACCTCCGAATGCTCCGGCTGGCCGATGGCGATCACCGACTTCTCGGTCAGCGTCGCGGTCGGGCAGGCCTGCACGCAGGCGCCGCAGGAGACGCATTCCGATTCCATGAAGGCTTCGGCCATGCCGGGAGAGACGCGGCTGTCGAAGCCGCGGCCGTCGATCGTCAGCGCGAAAGTGCCTTGCGTCTCCTCGCAGGCGCGAACGCAACGATTGCAGACGATGCATTTCGACGGGTCATAGGTGAAGTAGGGGTTCGACTCGTCCTTCGGCATCCATTCGAAATTGGCCGCGCCGTCCTTGCGGCTGCGCGCGAACACGTGATTGGCGCCGTCATAGCCATAGCGCACGTCGCGCAGGCCGACCGCGCCGGCCATGGTCTGCAACTCGCAATCGCCATTGGCGGCGCAGGTGAGGCAGTCGAGCGGATGGTCGGAGATATAGAGCTCCATCACGCCGCGGCGGATCGCCTTGAGGCGCGGCGTCTGCGTATGGACGCTCATGCCCGGCAGCACCGGCGTGGTGCAGGAGGCCGGCGTGCCGTAACGGCCGTCGATCTCGACGACGCAGAGGCGGCAGGAGCCGAAAGCCTTGAGGCTGTCGGTGGCGCAGAGCTTCGGAATCTCGGTCCCGACCTCCATCGCCGCGCGCATGATGGACGTGCCCTCGGGCACGGTGACCGATACGCCGTCGATGGTCAGAGTGACTTCTTTTTCCGACTTCGAGGCAGGCGTGCCGTAATCGGTTTCTTTGACGAGGCTCATGGCTCTTGCTCCTCACTCGGCGGCGGCGGGAAGCGTCGCTTTGCGGAAATCTTCCGGATAATGACGAAGAGCGCTCTCGACAGGATAGGGCGCAAAACCTCCGAGCGCGCAGAGGGACCCGAATTTCATCGTGTGGCAGAGATCGGACAGAAGCTCGATATTGGCTTCCACATCGACGCCTTCGACGATTCTGTCGATCGTCTCGACGCCGCGCGTGGAGCCGATGCGGCAGGGCGTGCATTTGCCGCAGCTTTCGATCGCGCAGAACTCCATGCCGAAGCGCGCCATCTGCGCCATGTCGACGGTGTCGTCGAACACGACGAGGCCGCCATGGCCGATCAGGCTGTCATGCTTCTGGAACGCCTCATAATCGAAGGGCGTGTCGAACAGCGACGGCGGCACATAGGCGCCGAGCGGGCCGCCGCATTGCACGGCGCGCACGGGACGGCCCGAGAGCGAGCCGCCGCCGATGTCGTTGACGATCTCGCCGAGCGTCAGCCCGAAGGGCGTCTCATAGAGGCCGCCAAATTTCACATTGCCGGCGATCTGCAGCGGCATGGTGCCGCGCGAGCGGCCGACGCCCAGGGAAGCGTAATATTCGCCGCCCTTGGCGAGAATGGCGGGCGCGGTGGCCAGCGTCAGAACATTGTTGACGACGGTCGGCCGGCTCATGAAGCCGACATGCGCCGGCAGCGGCGGCTTGGCGCGCACGATGCCGCGCTTGCCCTCGAGGCTCTCGAGCAGCGAGGTCTCCTCGCCGCAGACATAGGCGCCGGCGCCGATGCGCAGCTCGATGTCGAAGGCGAAACCCGAGCCCCGAACATTCGGGCCGAGCCAGCCGGCCTTGCGCGCCGCCTCCAGCGCCTCGGTCAGCACCTCGGCGCATTGCGGATATTCTGCGCGGAGATAAATGAAGCCCTTGCTCGCGCCGATGGCGTAGCCGCAGATCGTCATGCCCTCGATGAGGACGAAGGGATCGCCCTCCATCACCATGCGATCGGCGAAAGTGCCGCTATCGCCCTCGTCGGCGTTGGTGACGACATAGCGGCGGTCGGCCGGAGCGTCGGCGACCGTCTTCCATTTGATGCCGGCCGGGAAGCCCGCGCCGCCGCGGCCGCGCAGGCCCGACTTCGTCACTTCCTCGATCACCTTGGCCGGGCCGATCTCGAAGGCCTTGGCGAGGCCCTGCCCGCCGCCATGGGCGACGTAATCGTCGAGATTCACGGGATCGATGACGCCGACGCGCTCGAAGGTGACGCGCGTCTGCTTGGCCCAATAGGGATGCTCCTCGACCTTGCCGATCGAGAGCGGATGCGCGCCGCCCCTCAAGAAGCCGGCGTCGAACAACGAGGGAACGTCGGAGGGCTTCACATTGCCATAGCCGATGCGGCCTTCCGGCGTCTCGACCTCGACCAGAGGCTCGAGCCAGAGCAGGCCGCGCGAGCCGTTGCGGACGATCTGAATGGCCTCGCCGCGCGCGGCGGCCTCTTTCTCGATCGCGGCGAGAACCCGCTTGGCGCCGACCGCCAGCGCGGCCATATCGCGGGGAACATAGACCTTGGTCATGAGTTGCGCGCCTCCGCCGCCAGCTCGTCCAGCATTTCCGCGTCGACGCGGCCGATGGGCTCATTGTCGTAGAGAGCGCCGGGGCTGTGGGCGCACAGGCCGAGGCAATAGACCGCCTCGACGGTCAGCGAGCCGTCATTGGCGGTCCCGCCCCATTCGAGCTTGACGCGCTCGAGGAAATCCTTGGCGATCTTCTCCGAGCCCATGGATTGGCAGGACTCGGCGCGGCACAGCTTCAGCACATGGCGGCCGGCCGGCGCGCGGCGGAAGTCGTGGTAGAAGCTGACGACGCCATGCATCTCGGCCCGGGAGATGTTCAGCGACTGCGCGATCTGCGGCACCGCCGCCTCGGGCACATAGCCGAATTCTTCCTGAATGGCATGCAGGATGGGCAGGGCAGGACCCTCGAGCCCGAGATGGGCGTCGATGATCTCCTGCGCCCGCGCCTCGTTCCATGGAACAGCGCCAGACATTTCTTCCCCATTCTTATAGAGCGGACCCGGACGGCCGACGTCCGCCCTTTTTAGGTAATTGCCCCAACAGTGCAGCAAAAGCGGGTTTTGATCAATAACCTGGAATCGTTGTACGATAGGCGAACCCTATAAATCCGCAGGCGATGGATTCTTCGCGAGTTTCTTGGCCTCCAGCACGAGCGCGGCCACTTGCGGAATGGTCGGCTCGCGGTGCGGGACCACCAATCCGATCTCATGGACGGCCTCGGGCTCGACGATGGGGATCGCGCGCAAAGGGGCGGTGACGCGTAGGGAGTCGGCCAGCTTTTCGGGTAGGATGGTGGCCCAGCGGCCGGTCTTCACATGGGCGAAGAGGACGATCACCGAATTGGACTCGAGGGCAGGCTCCGGGTTCCCGCCGGCGTCGCGGATCAGCCGCTCGACGATGCGGCGGTTCTGCATGTCTGGCGTCAGCAGGCAGAGCGGAATGCGCCCGACATCGGCCCAGGTCACCTTGTCGCGATTGCCGAGCGGATTATCCGTCGAGGTCAAGAGCCGGTAGCGCTCGGAAAACAGCGGCACCGTCCGCACGCGGCCCAAGGGCTCATTGTCGAGATAGGTGAGGCCGGCGTCGATCTCGAGATTGTCGAGCATCGAGAGAATATCGGTCGAGGAGCTGGTCAGAATGGTGAAGCGCACCCCCGGATGTTTCTCGCGGAAGGGCGTCGTCAGCGCCGGGATCATGGTGAGGGCGGTGGGAATGGCGGCGATCTTCAGCTGGCCGCCGAGACCTTCCTTCAGCGCGCGCACCTCCTGCCGCATCGCCCGCGCGTCGGCGACGATGCGCTTGGCCCATTCCAGCACCCGCTCGCCCTCGGCGGTGAGGCCGTGGAAGCGCGAGGAGCGATTGACCAGCAGCACGCCGAGACTGTCCTCGAGCTGCTTGACGCCCGCCGAGAGCGTCGGCTGGGTGACGCCGCACAGTTCCGCGGCGCGCGAGAAGCTGCGCTCCTTGGCGACGGTGATGAAGAATTCCAGCTTGTCGATCACTTGCGCGCCATAAGCTCCGCTCGCGCCTCATGGGACTCGATGGGGACGCTCGCGCGGAACTATATACCCAATGGGCGAAGACGGCGAATTTATCGCGCAAAGCGCGGATGTCCTGTAGTCTTCGCCCCTGTCGTGACTGGGGACGTAAGATGCCTCGGAGGCCGCTGACGGCCGAAACACCCCGTCATCGCGAGGAGGCGTAGCCGACGAAGCGATCCAGAGCCGCGGGGCGCGCGCCGGGACGGCGTCGCCTCCCTCGCCATCACGGCTCCCTTGGGCTATCTCTCCCCTCGGCCCAGAATCACATCCCCGAAGGCAAAGATGAAACGCGCCCTGTCGGTCACGAGAGACGAAAATTTCGCCCAATGGTATCAGGCGGTGGTCGCCGAGGCCGATCTCGCCGAGACCAGCCCGGTGCGCGGCTGCATGATCGTCAAGCCCTGGGGCTATGGCGTCTGGGAGCTGATCCAGGCGGCGCTCGACAAGCGCATCAAGGAGACCGGGCACGAGAACTGCTATTTTCCGCTGTTCATCCCGATGAGCTTCATCGCTCAGGAGGCGAGCCATGTCGAAGGCTTCGCCAAGGAGATGGCGGTCGTCACCCATCACCGGCTGAAATCGGTGGACGGCAAGCTCGTCGTCGATCCCGACTCCAAGCTCGAGGAGCCGCTGATCGTGCGGCCGACCTCGGAGACCATCATCGGCGACGCCTTCCGCCGCTGGGTCAGCTCGCATCGCGATTTGCCGGTGCTGATCAACCAATGGGCCAATGTCGTGCGCTGGGAGATGCGCACGCGCCTCTTCCTGCGCACCAGCGAGTTCCTCTGGCAGGAGGGCCACACCGCCCATGCCGACGAGGCGGACGCGCGGGAAGAGACGCGAAAGATGCTCGAGGTCTATCGCGAGATCGTCGAGGATGTGCTGGCCGTGCCGGTGATCGCCGGCGAGAAGCCGGAGAACGAGCGCTTTCCGGGCGCCGTGAACACTTACTCCATCGAGGCGATGATGCAGGACGGCAAGGCCCTGCAGGCCGGCACCTCGCATTATCTCGGCACGAACTTCGCCCATGCGCAGAACATCCGCTTCCAGGGCGCGAGCGGCGAGCTGGAGTTCTGCCACACGACGAGCTGGGGCGTCTCGACGCGTCTCGTCGGCGGCGTGATCATGACTCATGGCGACGATGACGGGCTGCGCCTGCCGCCGGCCATCGCGCCCAAGCAGATCGTCGTCGTGCCGATGCTGCGCGACAAGCCTGAGGATTCCGAGGTGCTCGCTTATTGCGAGGCGCTGAAGGCGGATCTCGACGATCTCGTCGCGCTGAAGGCGCCCTTGCGCGCCCATGTCGACAAGAAGCCGGTCCGCGCCGCCAATAAGCGCTGGGACTGGGCGCGGCGCGGCGCGCCGATCATTCTGGAGATCGGCCCGCGCGACGCATCTAACGGCATGGTGACGATGATCCGCCGCGACCGCTTGCGCGACGGCGACAAGATCGTCTCGGTCGGCATGCCTCGCGCGGACTTCCTCGCCACGGCGCCTGCGCTGCTCGCCGAGATTCAGAAAAACCTGTTCGAGGAGGCGAAGGCGCGGCTCGACGCCAATATCCGCGCCGATCTGACCAGCTTCGACGCCATCGCCGATTATTTCGGCAAGGCGGCCGAGGACGACGAGGCGTCGGCCTTCAAGGGCTGGGTGCGCGCGCCCTGGGCGCGGCCGACCGGCGCCGAGCTGGAGCAGGTCGAGACGCGGCTGAAGGCGCTGAAGCTGACCTTGCGCAACATTCCGCTCGGCCAAGGCGCGGCGAGCGGAACCTGCGTCTTCACCGGCCGTCCGGCGGTGGAGGAGATTTTGATCGCCCGCGCTTATTGAGGCCGAGGGCGCCGGGGCGGGGACAAAGCAGAAGCTCGGCTGATTGACCCCGCCGCCCGATCCGGTATTGTTGCAATAGCTTATTGATCGCCCAGTGTTTCGAGGTTCCCATGTTCAAGACGCTTTTCATTGCGGCAATTCTGGCGGCGTCGGCTCAGCCGGCCGTGGCGCAATCTATCTTCGAAGGTTTCGGCGAGCCGGAAGACCCGGCCGCCGCCGAGCTGTATCAATGGAAGCGCGCGATTTATCAGCAGATCAAGGAGCATGCGCCGCGTCTCAATCTCGGACGTGGGCGGGCGGATGTCAGCTTCTGCGTCGATAGCGCCGGACGCGTGGTCAAGGGGAAGGTCGACGACTCTTCCAGCGATGCCCATGATCTCATCGCCGCGAGCGTCATCTCCTCGCTGAAGCTGCCGCCGGCGCCGCCGACCGTCCGCAAGACGCTCGGTCGGTGCTGTTTATCGCTGCAGGGGCGTTTCCGGTTTTATTGAAGCGCTGCGCCATCTCTGGCGTGGTCTTGCGGCGCCCTCACCTTCCCATCCAGCAGACAGCTCACCGTCACATCGCCCATCACATTGATCGCCGTGCGGCAGCGGTCGAGCAGCCAGTCGATCGTCAGCAGCAGCGCGATGTAGTCGGTCGGCAGCGCCACGGCGCGGAACACCATGGTCATGGTCACGAGGCCGGCTTCCGGAATGCCGGCGGCGCCCACCGAGGCCAGAACCGAGGTCAGCACCACCAGGAACTGGTCGCCGAGCGACAGCTGCAGGCCGATCAATTGCGCCACGAACAGCGCCGACATCGCCTCATAGAGCGCCGTGCCGTCATTGTTGAAATTGGAGCCGACCAGCGCGCCCATGCTCGCCGATTGCTCGCGCAGGCCCACCTTGTCGCGCAGGCGCTCATAGGTGAGCGGCATGGTCGCCGTGGAGCTGCCGGTTGAGAAGGCCATCAGCAGCGCGTCGCGCACGCCGGCGACGACAGCGCGCGGGCGAGCCCATGAGCCGAAGCGGATGCGCGCGCAATAATAGAGAAATTGCAGCGTCAGCGCCGTCAGCACGGCGATGAAGAAGCCGCCGAGCGCGATGAAGTCGCCGAAGCCCTTGACGCCGACGATGCTGGCGACGAGGCCGAAGACCGCGAGCGGCACGACGTCGATGATCCAGTGCAGGATGACGATGAGGCTCGACAGCGCCACATGCACGAGGTCCTCGACCGTGCGCACCTCATGCGTCTTGAAGCCGCGCAGCGCGACGCCGAAGGCGACGGCGATGAAGATGACGCCCATCACCGCGCCATTGTCCGAGAACGGCCCAATGATGCTCCTCGGCACGCTGTCGAGCAATTGCGACAGCGGGTCGACGGCGGCGGCGGCTTTCGCCGGCGCGGCGCCGGGCGCGGCGGTCGTCCAGCGCCCGGGCTGTACCACATTGGCGACGGCGAGGCCGATGAGTATGGCGACGAGCGTGTTGGCGAGGAGCAGGGTGACGAGGCGCAGCGCCTGCCGTCCGCCCAGATGCGCGCGCATGAGGGCCTGCACGATGGCGAGCAGGATCAGCGGCGGCGCCAGAGCGCCGAGCAGGCGCAGGACCAGCTTGGCGGGCGTCTCGAGAAGTTGCGCCTGCGGCCCGAGCGCGAGGCCAGTCGCGACGCCGAGCGCCACAGCGGCGACGATGCGCAGATAGAGCGGCGTCGCGCGCCATGCGCCGAGGAGGTCGATCGGCCTCCCGATCCCGTCCATAGAACGCAAGCTATTGTCCTCCAACGATGGGCAGACGGGCAGGCCCAGCCCCGCTCGACTGCCGCGGACGTGAAAATGACGCGTATCGCCAATCTTATAGGTGTATTCCGGCGTCTTCGGGAGTCCCATGCTCGGCGCGTCCTTCGCTCTCATCGTCAACATCATGATCGCGGCGCTGTTCGCCGCGAGCTTCATATTTGTCGCGCTGACCAATCCGGCCGGCCGCCGGGCGCTGTGGTTCGCCGCGAGCTATATGCTCGGAATGCTGGCGCCGGTGAGCCTGTTCGTCATTCCCTTCAGCCCCTGGCCCAATTTCTTCGGCGCGCTGAACTATGTGGGCTTTTGCGCAGGCCTGTTTTTGATGACCGGCTCTCTCGCCCGCTTCTACGATCGTGGCCCGCGCTGGAGCGTCGTTGGCGGGCTCTATTGCGCCGCGCTGTCCAGCGGCGCGATGATCGCCGAATGGCCGCAGAACAATCTCGCATTCAACCTCGTCTATCAGACGCCCTACGCCTTTGCGTGCGCCTGCAGCGGCTGGATCATTCTGCTCGCGAGCCGACGCGGGGCGCTCGAGATCGCGCTCGCGGGCCTCTATGGGCTGATCGCGGCGCATTTCCTCGTGAAGCCCTTTTTCGCGGCCGCCTTCGGCGTCGGTCGCACGCCGAGCGAATATGTGGCGAGCTCCTATGCGATCGCCTCGCAATCGGCGACCGGCGTTCTGCTGATCGCGGCCGGGCTGCTCACCTTGCTCATCGTCGCGCAAAAGGCGATCGCCGAGGCGCGTCGCGCGGCGGAGACCGATCAATTGACCGGGCTCTTGAACCGTCGCGGTTTCGACCTTGCTTGCGCGTCCCGGCTCGCGAGCGCGAAGGCCGGGCGTGATCCGACGACGGTCGTTCTTCTCGACCTCGATCATTTCAAACGGGTCAACGATCGATTCGGCCATGCGGTCGGCGACGATGTCTTGCGATATTTCGCTGCGCTGCTACGGCTGACGACGCCCGAGGGCGCGCTCGCCGGCCGCATGGGCGGCGAGGAGTTCGTCGTTTTCCTGCATGGCGCGCCGCTCGCTCGAGGACGACGCGTCGCCGAGACGATCCGACGCGCCGCGGCGCTGCACGTCACGCCGCGCCTGCCCCCGATCACCGTCAGCATCGGCGTCGCCGAAATCGCCGCGGACGAAACCTTCTCTCATGCGATGCGCCGCGCGGACGAGGCGCTCTACCGCGCCAAGACGCTGGGCCGCAATCGTGTCTGTATCGCTCGGGCGAAACGTGCGCGGAGCATCCCGCTCCCGAACGAATAGGCCCTCACGCCGCCTTCTTCTTCTCCGCGATCGACACCAGCGTGCGCAGAATGCGGCGCGTCCCTTCGAGCCGGCCCTTCATATCGGCGAAATCGCGGATGAACACGATACGCATGTCCGGGCGCACCTTGGCCTGCGATCCCTGGTCCATCACATAGCGGGCGAGGCCGGCGGGGTCGGCGAAGCTGCCGTCGCGGAAGGCGATGATGACGCCTTTCGGCCCCGCCTCCACCTTCTCCACATGGGCGCGCCGGCACATGGCCTTGATCGCCACGATCTTCAGCAATTGCTCCACCTCCGGCGGGAAGGCGCCGAAGCGGTCGATGAGCTCCGCCGCGAAGGATTCGATGTCGGCGTCGGTCTCCAGCGTCGAGAGGCGGCGATAGAGCTGCAGGCGCAGCGTGAGATCGGGGACATAGTCTTCCGGTATCGTCACTGGCGCGCCAATGGCGATGGTCGGCGACCACGCCTCTTCCTGCGGCTCTTCGATTCCGGCCTTCAGCAGCGTGATCGCATCGCCCAGCATCTGCTGATAGAGCTCGTAGCCGACCTCCTTGATATGGCCGGACTGCTCGTCGCCGAGGAGATTGCCGGCGCCGCGAATGTCGAGGTCGTGGCTCGCGAGCTGGAAGCCGGCGCCGAGCGTGTCGAGACTCTGCAGCACCTCGAGCCGCTTTTGCGCCTGCGGCGTGATGGTCTTATTGGCGGGCGTCGTGAACAGCGCATAGGCGCGCGTCTTGGAGCGGCCGACGCGGCCGCGCAGCTGATAGAGCTGCGCGAGGCCGAACATGTCGGCGCGCCAGACGATCAGCGTGTTGGCGGTCGGAATGTCGAGGCCGGATTCGACGATCGTCGTCGAGAGAAGGATGTCGTATTTCCCGTCATAGAAGGCGGTCATGCGCTCTTCGAGATCGCCCGCCGCCATCTGCCCATGCGCCATGACGAATTTCGCCTCGGGCACGACCTCGCGCAGGAAGGCGGCGGCGTCCTCCAAATCCTCGATGCGCGGACAAACGAAGAAGGCCTGTCCGCCGCGATAGCGCTCGCGCAGCAGCGCCTCGCGCACGATCAGCGGATCGAAGGGCGAGACGAAGCTGCGCACGGCGAGGCGATCGACGGGCGCCGTGGCGATCAGCGACAATTCGCGCACGCCGGTCATGGCGAGCTGCAGCGTGCGCGGGATCGGCGTCGCCGACAAAGTCAGCACATGCACTTCCGCGCGCAGCTCCTTCAAGCGCTCCTTATGGCCGACGCCGAAATGCTGCTCCTCGTCGATGATGACGAGGCCGAGATCCTTGAACGAGATCGTCTTGCCGAGCACGGCGTGTGTGCCGACGACGATGTCGATCGTGCCGTCGGCGATTCCGCTCTTGGCGAGGCGCGCATCGGCGGCGGTGGTCATGCGCGACAATTGCGCGACGCGGATCGGCAGGCCGGAGAAGCGCGTCGAGAAGGTCTTGTAATGCTGGCGCGCGAGCAATGTCGTCGGCACGACGACGGCGACCTGACGTCCGTTGATCGCCGCGCAGAAGGCGGCGCGCAGCGCCACTTCCGTCTTGCCGAAGCCGACGTCGCCGCAGACAAGCCGATCCATCGGCCGACCCGAGCTAAGATCGTCGAGCACCGCCTCGATCGCCGCGGCCTGATCCTCGGTCTCGTCATAGGGAAAGCGCGCGCAGAATTCGTCGTAGAGCCCTTCCGGCGGCGCGAGCTTCGTCGCCTGACGCAGCATGCGCTGGGCCGCGATCGCGATGAGGCCCTTGGCCATCTCGCGAATACGGTTCTTCATCCGCGCCTTGCGCGTCTGCCAGCCGACGCCGCCCAATTTGTCGAGCTGCGCCTCGGTGTCCTCGGAGCCGTAGCGCGACAAGAGCTCGATGTTCTCGACCGGCAGATAGAGCTTATCGCCGCCGGCGTAATGAATCTCGAGGCAGTCGTGCGGCGCGCCGGCGGCGGTGATGGTCTCGAGGCCGATGAAGCGGCCGATGCCGTGATCGACATGCACCACGAGATCGCCGGCCGAGAGCGCGGCGATCTCGCCGAGCAGATTTTCCGTATGCTTGGTCTTGCGGCGGCGACGCACCATGCGGTCGCCGAGAATGTCCTGCTCGCCGATGACGACGAGCCCGTCTGTCTCGAAGCCATGCTCGACGCCGAGCACGGCGAGCGCCGTTGCGCCTTTGCCGAGCGCCAGCGCCGCCGGCAGCGACGACACGGTCTGCACGTCGCGCAGTCCATGCTCGGCGAGCACGCTGCCGAGGCGCTCGCAGGAGCCGTCCGACCAGCCGGCGACGACGACGCTCTTGCCGGCGCCGCGCAGCGCCTTCACATGATCGACCGCGGCCTCGAAGACATTGGCGTTCTCGTCATTGCGCTCGGGCGCAAAATCGCGGCCCGGCCGCGCCGCGCAATCGATCGCGGTCTTCTCGGCGCCCTCCGGCGCGGCGAAGGGCGAGAAGCGCGCGCGGCCGCGCGCCTCGATCTGTCCGCGCCACTCCTCGACGGAGAGATAGAGTTCTTTCGGCTCCAGCGGCTTGTAGCTCGCCTCGGCGGGCGCGGCGTCATAGGCGAATTTGCGCGCGTCGTAATAATCGGCGATCTGCGCGGCGCGCTCCCCCGCCGCTTCGTCGACGAGCTGGTCGAGCATCAAGGGAGCGGAGCCGATATAATCGAACAGGCTGCCCATGCGCGGATAGAATAGCGGCAGCCAATGCTCGGCGCCCTGAAAGCGGCGGCCCTCGCTGATCGCCTCATAGAGATGGTCGCCGCGCGTCTGTCCGCCGAAGCGCGTGGTGTAGGCCTGGCGGAACCGGCGCATGGAGTCGCTCGTCAGCCGCAATTCGCTCATCGGCACGAGATCGAGCGCGCGCAGCTGGCCGATGGTGCGCTGACTCTCCGGATCGAAGCTGCGGATGGATTCGAGCGTGTCGCCGAAGAAATCGAGCCGCACCGGCGTCGGCATGCCCGGCGCGTAGAGATCGAGAATGCCGCCGCGCTGGGCGTATTCGCCGGTCTCGCGCACGGCCGAGGAGCGCAGGAAGCCATTGGCCTCGAGCCAGCGCGCCAGCTCATCCATATGCACGACATTGCCGGGCGCGGCGGAGAATGTGTCGGCGGCGACGGCCTCGAGCGGCGGCACGCGCTGTAGCAGGCAATCGACCGTGGTGGTGACGATTCGCGGCCGCTCGGCCGAGGATTTGGAGCGGGCGAGACGCGCGAGCGCGGTCATGCGCCGCGCGCTGATCGCCGCATTGGGCGAGACGCGGTCATAGGGCTGGCAGTCCCAGCCGGGCACGTCCAGCGCCTCGACCTCGGGCGCGGCGAAGCGCAGCGCCTCGCGAAAGGCGGCCGAGCGCTGCGCGTCGCGCGCCACATGGACGAAGACGGCCGGCTTGCCCTCCGCGCCGCGCGCCAGAGCGCGGGCGAGGTCGGCGCAGACGAAGGCGTCGAAACCGTCGGGAACATGGGTGAAGGCGAGCGCGTCGCCGGCCTCGATGCGGGCGATGGCCTTTTTGAGATCGGTCACGCGCCGCGCCCTCGCTCCAACGGCCCATTGGCGTGAAAGGCCGCGATTCTGCGAAACAGCGGCGTGTCATAGGCGGGCGGCGCGCCGGCGGCGCACAGCCAGCCATAGACGGCGTCGTCATCGGCGTCGAGCAGCGCCTCGAGCGCCTCGAGCGCGGCGTCGTCCAGCCCGCGGATCTCGGAGTCGACGAAGCCGCCCATGATCAAGTCCATTTCGCGCATGCCGCGGCGCCAGGCGCGAAAACGGATGCGCCGGCGGCGGATGTCGAGATCGTCGAAGGATGGGGCCATGATCGTGTGCGCGAGGAGACCTACGCCGCAACGCAGCGCGCTCGATACGAGAAATGCGGCGCCGAACGCCGTTTCCGATGCCGTCGCTTATGGAAGCGCTGTGTAGCCCAATCGTCGACGAAAAGATAGCGAGACATGCCGCTCTTTCGAGCTCGTTGCCAGAGCGCCGACAGTCTGCCGTTTTTTTAAATCGAGCATGGCTTCTCAGGCATCCCGCAGACCCGGCCATGGCAGGCTGCGCATCGACTTGTGTCGTGCATCGTCGACAATGAGTTCAAGCGTATTGAATTTTAAATATCAAATATTTGTAAAATCCTTTCAATGCATCAGCGCGAAGGTCTAGAGTAAATATTTCTCATAATCTCCGTATTGTAAAAACATCTAGACGATCCATATCGGCCACGGATTTCTAAAGGAGGCCGCTATCCCGTCTCGACCAGAGGAGAACGAGACATGAAAGCAGCAATGATAATGCTAACGCTGCTCGCGAGCAGTCCTGCTGTCGCCGATTGCTGGAGAATGAGCCTCGAGGGACGGCCCGAGTTCACGAATATCCGTAAGGGCCCAGGCATGAATTTTCCGGTTGCGGATCGCCTCGAGTCATATTCGGGTGATCTGCTCTGGTGCGGCTATCGCCGAACGAACGGAGAAACAGAGTGGTATCACATCGGCTATAAGGCATATGGAGATCGGGCGTGGAGATACGGGTGGACATCGGCAAAGGTTGTCCATGTCGTAGAAGCGCAACGAACATTAGGGGGCGCATGTCCAGCGTTGGATTTTTTTGCGGGACACGCTCCATACGAAGGCCGTTCTGTCGGCAATAGTGACCGATCCAGCGCAGGAGAACCTGTCAGGTTGATCGGTGACGCCCCATCCGCCATCGGCGATAGCTGGGACGATCAAGACGGCGATTCGGATCGACACAGCGTCACCTGCTCGACTCCGAAGGGAATATGCACAGTGAGTGACAGCAGGCCCATTGCGCCGACTCGAGCTTGCTACTGCGGGACAGCTGCTGGTTTGACATGGTAGCGAATGTCCGCTTGGACGCTCCGCGGGGCGACGGCGACGCGCCGCCGCCCGTCATCAGCCGCCCGCCTGCTCCACCCTCGCCATGAAATCGCCGATGCGCGGCGCGATCTCCTTGCGGAAGCGCGAGCCGTTGAACACGCCGTAATGGCCGACGCCCTCTTGCAGATAATGTTGCTTGCGCGCCTCGGGAATATTGGCGCACAGCTCCTGCGCCGCATAGGTCTGGCCGACGCCGGAGATATCGTCCTTCTCGCCCTCGACCGTGAGCAGAGCGGTGCGCTGGATCGCCGTAAGATCGATGAGCTCGCCGTGATGGCGCAGCTCCCCTTGCGGGATTTCGTGGCGAATGAACACCTTCTCCACCGTCTCCAGATAGAAGTCGGCGTCGAGATCCATGACCGCGAGATATTCGTCATAGAAATCGCGATGCTTTTCCGCCGAATCGCCGTCGCCCTCGACGAGATGGTTGAACATCTCCACATGGGCGGCGACATGGCGCTCGAGATTCATCGCCATGAAGCCCGAGAGCTGCAGAAAGCCCGGATAGACGCTGCGCCCGAGCCCGGCGTGCGGGAACGGCACGGTGTGGATGCAATGGCGGTGGAACCAGTCGACGCCGCGCTCGACGGCGAGGCGGTTGACCGCGGTCGGGCTGCGGCGCGGATCGATCGGCCCGCCCATCAGCACCATGGATTCGGGCGCGTCCACGCCGCCCTCGCCGTCCAGCGCCGCTACCGCGCAGATCAGCGGCACCGACGCCTGGCAGACGCCGAGCGTGTGCAGCGACACGCCGTCGCCGCGCTTGGACAGGATGCGCATCATCTCGATGAGATAATCGATGTAATCGTCGAGACCGAAGGCGCCGCGCTCGGTCGGGACGACGCGGGCGTTGCACCAATCGGTGATGTAGACGTCATGGCTCGGCAGGAAGGCCTCGACCGTGCCGCGCAGCAAGGTCGCAAAATGCCCGGACATCGGGGCGACGATCAGCAGCTTGGACTGGCGCGGCGCACCCTCCGCGCGCTGGCGCCGGAAATGCACGAGGCGGCAGAACGGGCGCTCCCACAGCACCTCTTCCGTGACCGGAACGACGAGGCCGTCGACCGTCGTCTCCTTCAGTCCGAAGACCGGCTTGCTGTAACGGCGCGTCATCCGCTCGAACAATTCCGCCGCCGCCGCGACGCTGCGGCCGACGGAGGTATGCGCGAAAGGGTTGAACGGATTGGTGAAGGTCGTGAGCGTTGCGTCCGACATCGCGCGCGCCGGCGCGAAGGCCAGATGCATCATCTCATAGAGCTGGTAAGACAGCCGATCCATTTCTGCAGACTCCAGCTCTCGCGCTGCGCCGCTCGGGGGAGCGACGTCGCGTGACCGAAGACGAACGTCGAACATAGCTCAGTTCTGGTGAAATGAAAACTGCCTTCTATTTACACCGAGCCTGCGAAAATTTTCTTCGAACAGCCTAAAAAACGGGCGGCTGGCGAATGCGGTCTGCAACATGGTGGATGTCGGGGCGGCGCCGGTCGAGGCGCCGCCGGGAAGAGGGATCTCGTCCTGTCGGGGTTACGCCCTAAGGACGCATCACGGCTCATGATCTTTGTCCCGCCCATGGCGAATTGGTCTCGCGCGTCTATATGGCGCCGCTCGAAAAACAAACAAGATCAAAGCGTAGCAGTGACGCGCCGGCTGTATCTATGGCCGCTGGTCAGCGGCCATAGAGCCCGGTCAGATTCGCCTTGGCGAGGACATTCTGATTGACGAGAAAGCCGACCAGCGAGGCGGTCGCGCCCTCCGGCGCCTCGACCTTCTCGACGCCGAGCGCATAGAGCGTGAACACATAGCGATGCGGCGGATCGCCGACCGGCGGGCAGGGGCCGCCCCAGGCGGAAATTCCATAATCGCTGCGAATCTGCTTTGCGCCCGTCGGCAGGCCGGCTCCGTCCGGCGTTCCCGCGCCCTGCGCCAGAGCCCGCGCCGTGCCGGGAATATCGACGACCAGCCAGTGCCAGAAGCCGGCGCCGCCGGTCGGCGCGTCGGGATCGTGGCAGAACAGCGCAAAGCTCCTGGTTCCTGCCGGCGGCTCGCTCCAGGCGAAGGCGGGCGAGACATTGCCGCCGCCCCCGCCGAATCCATCGAAGGCGAATTTCAGATCGATGACCGCGCCCTCGGCGATATCGGGGCTCGTCAGCGTCAGTCCGCCGGCGCCGGCGTCGGCTGCGGAAAGGGCGGCGAAAGGAAGATGATTGCGCATGGCTGGGTTCCCGTGCGGCTCGTGGCGAAGGGCTTTCCGCCCAATCTTTCTGTAGACGATGGCGCGCGCCGTGTCGCGTCGGCTATTGTGCGGCGCCGCGCAAAGAGGAGCAGGCCCCGTGAACAAACCGCCGACCGAGCTCTCGCGACAGGCGCCGACGAAGAGCGAGCTGATCCAAATCATGGTCGGCCTCGGCCTCGCCATGCTGCTTTCGGCGCTCGATCAATCCATCGTCGCCACCGCCATGCCGACCATCGCCGCCGATCTCGGCGATTTCGTCCATCTGCCCTGGATCGTCACCGCCTACCTCGTCGCCTCCACCGCGGTGACCCCGCTTTATGGCAAGCTCGCCGACATTCATGGGGCGCGCGCCATGCTGCTGATCGGCGTCGCCATTTTCGTCGCCGGCTCCGTCTTCTGCGCGCTCGCGCCGAGCATGGGCCTGCTCGCCCTCGCCCGCGCCGTGCAGGGCATGGGCGGCGGCGGCCTCATCGCGCTCGCGCAGACGGTCATCGCCGATCTCGTCACGCCGCGCGAGCGCGGCCGCATGATGACCTATTTCTCCATTGTCTTCATCGCCGCCAGCGTCGGCGGGCCGGCGCTCGGCGGCGTCTTCGCCGAGCATCTCCACTGGTCGCTGATCTTCTGGATCAATGTCCCGCTCGGCCTCGTCGCCTTCGCCATGAGCTGGTTTCATCTCCGTCGGCTGCCGCAGCGCCGCCATCCGCATCGTCTCGACATCGCCGGCGCGGCGCTGCTCGTCGTCGGCTCCAGCGTGACGCAGCTCGCGCTCTCCTGGGGCGGCGAGCGCCTCGCCTGGAGCTCGGCGCCGATGCTGGCGCTGCTGGCGGCGGCCGCCGCGGCCTGGGCGCTGTTCGCCTGGCGCACGCGCGCGGCCGAGGAGCCGCTGATCCCGCTCGACGTGCTCGGCGATTCCGTGGTGCGCGACGCGACGCTCTCGGGCGCCTTCGGGCTCGGGACCTTCATCGCGCTGACCATGTTCCTGCCGATCTATTTCGAGGGCGCGCTCGGGCTCACCGCCGATCAGTCCGGCCTCGCGCTCATTCCGCTCACCATTGCGACGGTGACCGGGGCCACCATCTCGGGCCGGCTAATGAGCCGCATCCGCCACTACAAAGCGGCGCCGCTCATCGGCCTCGGCGCGGCGACCCTCGCCATGGCGGCGTTGTGGCTGGCGCTCGGCGCGCTGTCGCTCGCGGCGCTCGACGCGCTGCTGGCGGTGGTCGGGCTCGGCGTCGGCGCCATGCTGCCGGTGACCACGGTCGCGGTGCAGAACGCGGTTCCCGCGCATAATCTCGGCACGGCGACGGCGGTGACGCAATTCTCGCGTCAGCTCGGCGGCGTGTTCATCGTCGCCATCTTCGGCGCCATCGTGATCGGCGGCGGCCCCGTGGCGGCGCCCGAGGCGCTGCGCGCCGCCTTCCGCACAGCGCTCGGCGTCGCCGCGCTGCTCACGCTGGCGAGCTTTCTGTTCATGGCGCGCATGGAGCAGCGCGATCTGCACGGGGAGGGGTGATCACGCCGAAAGAAAGCGCGCGAGCCGGTCGCAGAAGAAATCCGGCGCTTCCTCGGCGACGAAATGTCCGCTGTCCTCGACGATCTCCGCGGTGAGGTCGCGCGCCTGCCGCCGCGCGGCCTCCTCGAGCCGCGCGCCGACGCCATGGCGCCCGGCGATCGTCATCACCGGCATGGAGAGCGTGCTGTCCGTGAATGAAGCGGCGAGGCGCGCGTCCTCGGGCAGCGCGCGATAAAAGGCGAAGCCCGCCGCCATGCCGCCCGGCGTCGCATAATGGCGCGCATATTCGGCGATTGTCGCCTCGGACACGGCGGTCTTTCGATAGGACCATGCGCGGATCTGCGCGGTGATATAAGCGTGCTCCCGTCCCTTGGTCAGCAGCTCGGGAATCTCCGGCGCCATGTGGAATCCATAATGCCAAGCGCCGCCATGCGCCGCGTCCATATTCTCCGTTCCGGGCAGCAGACAATCGACCAGAACGAGTCTCTCGACGCAGTCCGGATGCAGATGCGCGAGCAGAAAAGCGGCCTTGCCGCCCATGTCGTGCCCGACCACATGGGCGCGGCCGCCCGCGACATGGGCGATCAGCGCGGCGATATCGGCGGCGATGGTTTGCTTGTCATAGCCGGCGGGCGTGCGCTGCGAGAGGCCGACGCCGCGCAGATCCGGCGCGATCAGCGTGAAGCGCGAGGCGAGCCGCTCCATCGTCTGCTTCCAGGCGAGCCAGGTCTGCGGCCAGCCATGCAGCAGCACCACCGCCGGTCCGGCGCCGACGACGACATAATGCAGACGCACGCCATTGGCCTCGACGAAACGGCTGGCGCCGTCCGCGGGAAGAGCCGCTGGCGCGACTTCCGCGAGGGCCGGCCCGAGCAATGCGGCGCCCGCCGTGGCGGCGAGAAAAGCGCGGCGCTCCATGTGGTTCCCTCCTTCTTCGATCTGCGGGCGCCCCCCTCCTCTCGAGGGCGCATCCAAGATGCGTAGCGCCGTCATGGCCGGGCTCGTCCCGGCCATCCACGCCACGCCGCGGAGCAACGCTCGGAAAGCGCCCGCGATAGCTGGGTTTCTCGTCTCCGCCGAGTTGCGGAGACTGTCGCAGCAATGCTGACGTCGCGCATAGCAATGCGAAAAACCGCGGCGTCACGGCGTGGATGGCCGGGACGAGCCCGGCCATGACGGCCCTTTTGGAAATGTGTCAGCCTCGAGGGGAGGGTGAACACCTTCCACGCCAGAGTTGTCGATCCGGCCCGCCCCGTCTATTCGTCATGCGGGAATGACTTCCATAACCAACGAGAATGCATGGACCTCGCCGCCGCCCTTCGCGCCTTCGTCCGCTCGGTCGAGCGCGGCTCGATGACCGCGGCGGCGGCCGATCTCGGCGTGTCGCAACCCGCGGTCAGCAAGCTGCTGCGCAATCTCGAGGGCCATGTCGGCGCGAAGCTCGTCGAGCGCGGCGCCCGCGCGCTGCGCCCGACGCCGCAGGGCCTCGCGCTCTACGAGGCGGCGGGCGGCGCGCTGGCGGTGATCGACGCGGCCATCGAGGGACTGCGCAGCGATGGCGGCGCGATCGAGGGGCGCCTCCGCCTGCATGGGCCGGCCTGCATCGGCGAGCGCGATCTGCACGCGCTGGCGGCGCAATTCCAGGATCGCCATCCCGCGGTCGACGTCGAGCTCTCCCTGGACAATCGGCCGGTCGATCTCATCCACGAGAATTTCGATCTCGCGCTGCGCATGGAGCGGCCGACCGATCAGCGTCTCGTGATGCGCCGCATCGGCTATAGCCGTCGCATTCTCGTCGCCTCTCCCGATTATCTCGCGCGTCGCGGGCCCGTGGCGAGCTGCGTGGAGCTCGCCGGCCGGGACCTTATCGTCACCGACGCCTCGCTGCGCGCCGGCGCGCTGCTCTTGCGCCGCGGCAAGGAGAAAATCGCGCTTCCCGTGCGCCCCAAGCTGACGACCAATAATGCGCGCGTGCTGCTCGACGCGCTGACGGCCGGCCGCGGCGTCGGAACCACGCAGCTGCTGCTGGTCGCGCAGGATCTGGCGGCGGGCCGGCTGCTGCGCGTGCTGCCCGATTGGGAGATCGAGCCGACGGAGTTTTTTCTCGTCTATCCCTCGACCAGATATCTGCGCCCGACCGTCCGAGCCTTCGTGGATTTCGTGGCGCCGGCGTTGCGAAGGGTGGAAGGGATTTTTTGAGCGCGGCCAGCGCTCCATCGGGAGGCGACAGAATTTCAATGTCTTCGAGTCGATCCATCGCCGACCGGACGCGGATCGGCGCCACGGTCTTTCCGGTGCTGGGGGCGATCAGCTTCTGTCATTTTCTCAATGATCTGATGCAATCGCTGCTGCCGGCGGTCTATCCGCTGCTCAAGGGCGGGTTCGATCTCGATTTCGGCCAGATCGGCCTCATCACCTTCACCTATCAGATCACCGCCTCGCTGCTGCAGCCGCTCGTCGGCCTCTACACCGACAGGCGGCCGCAGCCTTATTCGCTCGTCATCGGGATGGGCGCCACCTTTTGCGGCCTGCTGGCACTCGCCTTCGCGCCGAGCTTCGCCGCGCTTCTGGCGGCGGCGGCGCTGATGGGAATCGGCTCCTCCATCTTCCATCCCGAATCGGCGCGCATCGCTCGCCTCGCTTCGGGCGGCGCGCATGGGCTGGCGCAGTCGCTGTTTCAGGTCGGCGGCAATTTCGGCGCGTCGCTCGGGCCGCTGCTGGCGGCCTTCTTCATTCTGCCGCGCGGCCAGAGCAGCCTCGCCTGGTTCGCCCTCGCGGCGCTCGGCGCCATGGCGGTGTCGGCGCCGCTCGGCGCCTGGCTGCGCGGGAACGGCCATGGCGCCGCGCCGCGCCACATCGCCGCGCGCGCCGACGCCGGCCTGCCCGCGGACCAGCGCCGCTGGGCGCTCGCCGTGCTGGTGGCGCTGATGTTCTCGAAATTCGTCTATCTGGCGGCGCTCGGCAATTATTACGTCTTCTATCTGATGAGCCGCTTCGATCTCGCGCCGCGCGACGCGCAGATCTATCTCTTCGTCTTTCTCGCCACCTCGGCGGGCGGCACGGTGCTCGGCGGCGCGCTCGGCGACCGCTTCGGCCGCAGGAGAGTCATCTGGGGCTCGATCCTCGGCGTGCTGCCGTTCACGCTGGCGCTGCCCTATGTCGATCTTCCGGCGACCGTCGCGCTCAGCGCCATCATCGGCTTCATGCTCGCTTCGGCCTTTCCGGCGATCCTCGTCTTCGCGCAGGAATTGACGCCGAACCGCATCGGCGCGGTCTCGGGCCTCTTCTTCGGCTTCGCCTTCGGCATCAGCGGCCTCGCCGCCGCGGCGCTCGGCGCGCTGGCCGACCGCACCAGCATAGAATTCATGTTCCAGCTGTGCGCGTTCCTGCCGCTGATCGGATTGCTGGCCGTGTTTCTTCCGCGAGAGGACGCGCGATGACGCGGCGCGGCGACTCGACCAGCGTCCCGGCCAGCGTCACGGCGTGGAGGTCGTGACGTTCTGCAATTCTCGAGGGCCGCGCCGCCGCGAGCCTCGCGGCCCGCGGGTCAGTCAGTGGTCACGCGGACGCCGACTCTGACCTCGTGCGAGATAAGATCATAGCTCTTGGGCGTCGCGCCGCTGAAGCCCGCGAGCCCGGTATATTTGCCGGAGTTCAGATAGCGATAGCCGATGTCGATCTTGAAATTCTCCGAAAGGTCATAGCTCGCGCCGGCGAACAGCGCCCAGGCGAACTTCCAGCTGCTCTTGCTGAGATTGCGGTCCCAATATTGCGGCGCATAGGGCAGATTGACGTTTTCTCGATTTCCGTTCTGGATGTTGTACCAAGCGAGCGGATAGCCGCTCGTCGGCGATAGATCGGCGGCGTAGGGGCTGCCGTCCGACGTCTTGTAGTAATTGACCCCTCCGCTCGTCCGCACATAGCTCGCGCCGACGCCCGCGCCGACATAGGGAGTGAGGCCGAACCAATTGCCGAGATCGACATAGGCGTTGAAGAGCCCAGTGATCCGGCTCATGTTTCCGGTTGTGCGCGCTTGGCAGGTCTCGTTCGGATCATAGGCGTAGCCCAGCGGATGGCTCGGGGCGGTCTCCACTCCACTAGAGTCATATCGCGCCGCCGTGTCCAGTGGACGCGCCGTATAGGGACACCAGAACGGGGTCCCGGTGGCGTTCGGCCGAATCACCGAGCGATCGAGCGCCAGCTCGGTGCGCAGCCAGGAATTATATTGATAGCCGGCGCCGACCGAGCCGGAGATCGAGCCGGAGCGCGCGGTCGAATTGATGATGTCGGCGATGACCTGCGGCGAGGTGATGTTGGAATAGCCCACGTCGCCGCGCAGATACCAGCCCGTCCCGAGCTCGGCCTCGGTGTCGATCGCCGCTTCGGGAGGTGAAAAGAAAGGCATGTCCGCGGCGCGCGCCGGGCCGCCGGCGGCGACGCCGAGCGCTGCGCAACACAGCAAAGCGCGAAAACCGGGAAAATTCATCTGCTCATCCTCGCTTCGCGCCGGCCGACCGCTCGGCGTTTCGACGCGAAGATGAACGAAGGATGAGGGATTATACTTAATTCTGGCTTAATGCCGCCGCCCGAGCTGCGCGCTCGAGCGGCGAAGCGCGCCGCTCAGAGGAACAAGAAGACGCGCGCCAGCAACGGGGCGAGCACGAACACGGTGAAGCCGACATAGAGCACCGACACCGCGATCGACGGGATGAACCGCAGCGACGCATGGCGGAAGATCCACATGAACAGCGTCACTTTCCACAGCACCAGCGGGAACAGCAGGAAGTTGACCAGCTTTTCCGTCGGCAGCGGCGGCGGCAGAACGACGCCCACCATCAGATGCAGGACGATGACGACGACGGCCACCACCGCGCCGACCGACCCCAGAGCGGCGAGCGTCTGGGGGAGGCGATCGCGCGCGCCGACCAGCAGCAGAGCGACGAAGGTGAAGGCGACGAGCAGAACCGTGCTGCCGAGGCCATAGGCGATCGAGGGAAGAAGATCCTTGGCGACGAGCTGCTGCGCCATCTCGCCCACGGCATAAGCGGCGAGGCTCACGAAGAGAAAGGTGCGGGAGGCGGGCAAGGCGGTCGGGCCGGCCTCGAGCCGCATGATGTCGATGATGGCTCTCGGCGTGGTGGGCAGGCTGAGCGTGGGCAGAGAGATCGACATGGGGCGGCCTATTGTTGGTTGGAGCGCGACCGGCAGGCCGAGTGCCCTCCCGTCGCGGCGCGCGAAGCTCGGGACCGCCCGCCGGCAGGGCAGGCGTCGCTGACGCTGCGCCGTCTCTACCATGCTTCGGCGCCCGACGGAACTGCGACCGCCGAGGGGCAGCTATGTCCATGTGCGCCAACGAAGCTCCGGGCCGTCATGACGAGCGGCGCGAGGCAATTCCGTGGCGTGATCCAGGCGATTTTACGGGGTTGAAAGAGCGAGCCTCAGGCGCGCTCTCTCGCGTCCCATCTGCCCCCGCTTCAGGCGAGCTCGTGGCTCCAATCGTCCTTCGCGATGACCGAGACGATGCGATGGGCGGCCTCGGTCCAGGAGGCGCGGCTGGTCGCCGCCGGGTCGCCGCTGGCGCGCCCGTCGAGGAGATCGGCGACGCGCGCGGCGAGAGCGCTGGGGTCATTGACCGCGAAATACAGCGCGCCGGCGCCGCCGACCTCGCGAAACACCGGAATGTCGCTGCAGATCGTCGGCCGCCCGCGCCGCGCCGCCTCGGCGATCGGCAGCCCGAAGCCCTCGGCGAAGGAGGGCGCCAGCGCCGCCGTCGCATGGTCGTAGAGAAAAGCGAGCTCGGCGTCGTTCGCATCGTCGAACCAGAACAGCCGCCGCTGATATTCGGCATGGCCGGCGATCTCGGCGACGACAGCCTCCTCGCACCAGCCGCGCCGGCCGACGAAGACGAGGCGGACGTCGCGGCCTTCGCGCCACAGCGCGTCGAAGGCGCGCAGAGCGACGCGCTGCCCCTTGCGCGGCTCGATCGTGCCGACGCAGAGGAAGAGAGGCGCCGGGCCGACGGCGGCGGCGATCTTCTTGCGCGGCGCCGTCGCCGGGCCGCAGGAAATCTCCGAGCCGAGCGGGAACCAGCCGATCTTGAGCCCGCGCCGATGCGGCAGTCCGCGCGCCTCGACGAAATCGGCGAGCTCCTGCGCCACCGTGCGCGAGATGGCGAGAAAGGCGTCGCTCTCGACGAGCGCGCGCGCGAGCCAGGATTCGTAGCGGGCCGGCGTCGTATGATGGCAGGCGCCCGGATGCAGCGCCGGGATGAGATCGAAGATGCAGGAGACGACGGCGCCGCCGGCCTCGTGGACGCGGTCGAAGACGCGCGCATATTCGTCGAGCACGTTCCAAGTGTCGGCGAGGGTGAGGAAATAATCGCCCGGCGCGAGGATGATCTCCTCGTCTTCGTCCTCGGCTGTCGCAGCGTCGCCGCAGAGCGAGGCGACGAAGCGGCGGCAGGTGAGGAGGCGCCCGCCCTCGCAGCGCACCGCGATCGCGGGAAGGAGCGGCGCGGCGTCGCGATAGAGCGCCTGCGTCACCATTTTCGCAACCCGCTGAATGCCGGTGCCGGCGTCCCATTTGGCGGTGGCGGTGACGTCGACGAGCAGGCGGCGAGCGGGCACGAGCCGCGCGGCGGGCGCGATGCGCGGCACATTGGCGACGGGCGTGTCTTCGATTTTCGCCGGCGGCGTCGAAGGCTTCGGCGCGACCGCTTCGCGCAGGCCGAGAAAGCCGTCGACGAGCCGCGCCTCGAGCCGCCGCAGCGGCTGATAGATATGACCGGCGACCGAATAGGTCATCAGCTCGCGCTCATGGACGAGATGCCGCAGCTCGCTGCGCAGATGATCGAGCTGATGATCGAGAAGCCGGATGCGCGCTTCGAGCGCGGAGCGATCGTCGGCTTGCACGGACGAGGCGATCTCATTTTCGCGGCTATGCGACTGCAGCGCGGGCGTGATGGACAATCGACGGCTCCATTCGAATGGAATGCGCCGATCCTGCCCGCGAGCGGATCGCCCGGACAATTCGTTAGACCACCTGCGGAAGGCTACGTAGCGGCGCGGCCGCTTCGGCCCGAGCCTGGACCGCGAGCCTTCAGGCTCGCTTCATCGGATCTCGGCCCGCGCTTCCTGCGCGCGCCAATGATCGAGCAGGTCGCGGAGCATGGCGTCGATCGAATGCGACGGCGCCCAGCCGGTCGCGGCGCGCAGCTTGGACGCGTCGCCGACCGCGACCGGAATATCGGCCGGGCGCAGCCGCGCCGGATCGACGACAATGTCGAAATTGCGCGTCGCGCAGGCGCGCAGCGTGTCGAGCATGTAGGAGAGCGAGCGCGGCGCGCCGGAGGCGATGTTGAAGAGGCTGCGCGGCGGCAGATCGGGCGCGGCGCCGACGAGCCGCGCATAGGCGTCGACGACGTCGCGCACATCGAGGAAGTCGCGCCGCACCGAGAGATCGCCGACGTCGAGCCGCGGCGCCAGCCGCCCCGTCTCGATCCCGGCGATCTGCGCGGCGAAGGAGGGCAGCGCGAAGCGCATGTCCTGTCCCGGCCCGGCATGGTTGAACGGCCGCGTCACGATGAGCCGCGCGGTCTGCGGCAGCACATCGGCGAGCATGGTCTCGGCCGCGATCTTCGATCGCGCATAGGCGCTGAGCGGGCTCGTCGGCGTCTCCTCGCGCGCCGGCCCGTCGCCGAGCCGAGCGCCATAGACGTCGGCGGTGGAGACGAACAGCACGACCGCCGAAGGCGCGTGGCGGGCGAGCGCGGAAGCGAGATGGAAGGAGCCGAGAAAATTGACCCGCCATGTCGCCTCGGCGGCGTGGATCGACTGCGCGGCCGAGGCTTGCGCGGCGAGATGGGCCACGAGATCGGGCTGCGCGACGTCGATCGCGCGCTCCACCGCCTCGGCGTCGACGATATCGGCCACGAGCGGCGACCAGTCCGGCGAGGCGGGAGCCTCGCCCGGCCGCGCCAGAACGAAGCGCCGCGCGCGCGGATAGGCGCGCGCCAGCGCCTCCTGCAGATAGGGGCCGACGAAGCCGGTGCCACCGGTCAGAAGGATGCGGGCATAGTCTCTCGGCATCAGCTCTCCGGCGCGCGCGACAGGCGCTCGATGTCGGCGTCGACCATCTCGCGGATCATCTCCTCGAGGCCGGTTTGCGGCTCCCAGCCGAGCGCGGCGCGCGCCTTGGACGCGTCGCCGAGCAGAATGTCGACCTCGGCCGGACGATAGAAGGCCGGATCGATCACCACATGCGCCTCCATGTCGAGACCGGCATGGGCGAAGGCGATGCGGCACATGTCGCGCACCGTCGTCGTGCGTCCGGTGGCGACGACATAATCGTCCGGCGTCTCCTGCTGCAGCATCATCCACATGGCGCGCACATAGTCGCGCGCATGGCCCCAGTCGCGCTTGGCGTCGATATTGCCGAGACGCAGCTCCTTGGCCTTGCCGAGCTTGATGCGCGCGACGGCGTCGCTGACCTTGCGGGTGACGAACTCCACTCCGCGCAGCGGGCTCTCGTGGTTGAAGAGAATGCCCGAGGAGGCGTGCAGGCCGAAGCTCTCGCGATAATTGACCGTGATCCAATGCCCGTAGAGCTTGGCGACGGCGTAAGGGCTGCGCGGATAGAAGGGCGTCTTCTCGCTCTGCATCGGCTCCTGGATGAGGCCGAACATTTCGGAGGAGGAGGCCTGATAGAAACGCGCCTGCGGCGCGGCGATGCGCGTCGCCTCGAGCATGTTGGCGACGCCGACCGCGGTGATATTGGCGGTGAGGATCGGCTGACGCCAGGAGGAGGCGACGAAGGATTGCGCCGCGAGATTATAGATTTCCTGCGGCTCGACCTCCTGCACGATGCGCAGCAGGCTGGAGAGATCGGCGAGATCGCCGTCGATCAGCCGCACCTTGTCGGCGACGCCGAGCCAGCGCAGCCGATGGTCCTCGACGCCGCGATGCGACGAGCGGCGAATGACGCCGCAGACTTCATATCCTTTGCTCAGCAATAATTGAGCGAGATAGGCTCCGTCCTGTCCGGTGATTCCCGTCAGCAGCGCACGTCTCGTCATCGACGATTCCCCAAAAATGGCCGCGCGCCGGGAAAGCCCACGCCCGCCGGCGCGTGGGCGAGTTCTCGCTTCGTGGGGCTTACCCAATGGCCGGTCGGCTGGCAAGAGCCGGCTCCAACGGGCTCTAGGCGGTCCGCGGAGGGGCTTGCCGCGTCACCGGCGCGGAAACTCGAGCGTGGGCGGGTGCGGCGAAGCGCGCAGCGGCGCGGCGCGCAGGCCGTGCGCGTCGAGGTCGAATTTCGACAGATCGACGCTGCGCAGGGTCTGGTCGTCATAGCTCTTCACATAATAGATCGCGCGCGAGAGATCGGCGATCGCCGACCATTGCGTGAATTCGAAGCGCGCGGTCTCGTGCGGCGCGGGCCGCACGAGGCCCGTCGGTATATCGAAATTATTGAGGAGATGCTCGGCGAGCCGCACAGTCCCGGCCGCGTCCTTCTGCGGCGCGGCCGAGAGCGTGAGCGCGAGCGCGCGCACGAAGCGCGAGGGCGGCGTCGGATCGCCGGGAACGCCCAGCATTCCGGAGCCGGAGCCGAGCGGCGCGAAGCTCTCGCCGCCGATCTCGAGCGGCGGCGCCTCGACCGGCGAGAGCTTCACATAATTTCGCAGATTGGTGAGATGCCAGTCGAAGGATGGGGCGTTGGTGAGGATTCCGAGCGGATTGTCATGGATCGTCAGCGTTCCGCCGATCGGCTCCACGACGATGGACGCGCCGCTCGCGTCATGCAGCGTGTAATGAAAGGGCGGGACGATGCCGAGCGTCGGCTGCGTCACGCCGATGACCGAGATCGAGGCGCGAGCGCCGCGCGGACCTCGGCGACGCTGGCGAAATTGCCGAGCGCCCAAGAGAGCAGCTCCCAGGGCGCGAGCGCATGGGCGGGATCGGCCTGCGCCGGATCGGCATAGGAGGCGAAGCCCGGAAAATAGAGAATGCCGCCGGCGAGGCCCTTCTCATTGACGCCGTCGACGACGACCGGCAGGCCGAAGGCGTTCATGCCGGCGATGGCGTAGCGCGACTTCCAGCTCCAGGCGGATTTGCCGTCGGCGCCGGTGGCGTGCGAGACGAAGCGGCGGGGAATGACGACCGCCTGCGACTCCAGCGGAAAGCCGAATTCGAGCGTGCGGCCATAGACGCGCGAACCATCCGCCGCCTTCAGCAGAAAGCTGGTGCAGGCCAGAGCCGGCGCGGCGAGAAGAGTAGTCGCGGCGAGGACGCAGACGAGGCGTAGCGCTCGGCAAATCTCGCGGCATATCGCAGCTTCCGTCATTGCGAGCGAAGCGAAGCAATCCAGAGCCGCGGCGCGACTCCTGGATGGCTTCGTCGCTTTGCTCCTCGCAACGACGGCCATGCCGCCGGCGAAGCGATCACATCTCGATGCTGTCACGACCCGTCTCCGAACAAAGCTCGCGAGCGACATCTGGGGCGCTCGCGACGGCGACGGATGAGAATTTCGCGGCGCGATTGAAGGTCGGTGACGGCGATCGCGACGATTTACCTCGAATGCGCGGACTCAGCGCGCCGCCTTGGACTTCAGCTCATAGAGCGCGGCGAGCGCCTCGCGCGGCGTCAGCGCGTCCGGGTCGATCGCCGCCAGCGCCTCGTGCAGCGCGTCCTTGGCCGGCGCGCTCTGCGCCACATGCGCGAACAGCGGCAGATCGTCGATGAGCTTTTCCACCGGCGCACGCCGATCCGCCGCCTCGAGCTGCGCGAGAATCGCATGGGCGCGCGCGACGACGCTGGCGGGCAGGCCGGCGAGCTCGGCGACATGCACGCCATAGGAGCGATCGGCGGCGCCCTTCGTCACCTCGTGCAGGAACACAACCTCGCCGGCGTGATCCTTCACCTTCATGGTGAGATTGACGAGTCGCGGAAGCCGCTTCGTCAATTGCGTCAGCTCGTGGAAATGCGTCGCGAACAATGCGCGCGAGCGGTTGATCTCGTGCAGATGCTCGATCGTCGCCCAGGCGATCGAGAGGCCGTCGAAGGTCGCGGTGCCGCGGCCGATCTCGTCGAGAATGACGAAGGAGCGCGGCCCGGCGCAATTCAATATCGCCGCCGTCTCCACCATCTCCACCATGAAGGTCGAGCGCCCGCGCGCGAGATCGTCGGCCGCGCCGACGCGTGAGAACAGACGATCCACGGCGCCGACGCGCGCGCGCTGCGCGGGGACATAGGAGCCCGCCTGCGCGAGAATGGCGATCAGCGCGTTCTGGCGCAGATAGGTGGATTTGCCGGCCATGTTCGGGCCGGTGACCATGGCGATCTTGCCGGCGCGCGCGTCGCCGAGGTCGCAGTCGTTGACGGCGAAGACCTCTCCTTTCGCATGCAGCGCCGCCTCGACGACCGGATGGCGCCCGCCGACGATCTCGAAATCGAGCGAAGAATCGACATGGGGGCGCGTCCAGTCGCGCGAGACCGCCAATTCCGCCAGCGCCGCGAAGACGTCGAGCGCGGCGAAGGCTTGCGCCAATCTCTGCAGCTCCTGGGCCTTTTCCAGCACGCGCGCGCAGAGCTCGTCGTAGAGCGCCAGCTCGCGCTCCTGCGCGCGATCGGCGGCGGAGGCGATCTTCGCCTCGAGCTCGACGAGTTCGCGCGTCGAGAAACGCATCGCATCCTGCATCGTCTGGCGATGCGTGAAGGTCGCGTCGAAGGGCGCGCGCAGCAGCCGCTCGCCCTGCGCCTGCGGGACCTCGATGAAGAAGCCGAGGAAGTGATTGTGCTTGATCTTGAGCTGCTTCGTCTCGGCCAGCTCCACATATTTCTGCTGCAGCGAGGCGATGACGCGGCGACTCTCGTCGCGCAGATCCCGCGCTTCGTCGAGCGTCTCGTCGACGCCGCGGGCGATGAAATTGCCGGCGCGCTTGTCGAGCGGCGGATCGACGACGAGGCGCGCTGCGATCGCCTGCTCCAATTGCGCATCCGCTTGCGTGAGCGCCGCGACCTCTTGCGCGACGAGCGCGGGCGCGTTCCCGGCAAAGCAGGACTCGATGTCGCGGGCGCTGGTGAGCGCCGCGCGAATATTGCCGAGATCGCGCGGGCCGCCGCGCTGCAGCGCGAGCCGCGAGAGCGCGCGGGCGAGATCGGGCGCGCGGGCGAGCAGGGCGCGCAGGCGCGCGCGCAGATCGGGCGCATCGACGAAGAAAGCGACGGCGTCGAGCCGCTCGCCGATCAGCGCCGGATCGGTCGCGGGGGCGGCGACGCGCTCGGCGAGCGCCCGCGCGCCGGCGGGCGTCATGGTGAGGTCGATGGTCGCGAGCAGCGAGCCCTCGCGCTCGCCCTTCAGCGTGCGCGTCAGCTCGAGATTGGCGCGCGTCGCCGCGTCGATCTCCAGCGCCCTGCTGCGGCGCAGGCTCGACGGCGGGCGCAGCGCCGGTTTCTTGCCCTTCTGCGTGCGCTCGACATAGAGGATCGCGGCGGCGGCGGCGGCGATTTCCGCCTCCGACAGCGCGCCGAGGCCTTCGAGCGTGGCGACGCCGTAGAAATCGAGCAGTCGCCGCTCGGCGCTCTCGCCGCCGCCGGCGTCGCGGCCGAGCGGGGTCGTCGGCGCGATCTCGGCGAGCAGCGCGGCGAGCCGCGCCTCGGCGCAGATCGCCTCGGCGGCGACGATCTCGCGCGGCTCCAATCGGACGAGCTCCGCGGTGAGCTCCGTCTCGCCCGCTTCGCCGACATCGAAGGCGCCGGTCGAAATATCGACGCAGGCGAAGCCATAGCGCCAGCCGCCGTCGGCGGCGCGAATGCGCGCCAGCGCCGCGAAAGCGTTGGCGCGCGCGGGATCGAGCAGCGTCTCTTCGGTGATGGTGCCGGGCGTGACGAGCCGCACGACGTCGCGCCGCACCACCGATTTGCCGCCGCGCTTGCGCGCCTCGGCCGGGTCCTCCAATTGCTCGCAGACGGCGACGCGATGGCCGAGGGCGATGAGCTTTTGCAGATAATCGTCGGCGCGCTCCACCGGCACGCCGCACATCGGAATGTCATGGCCCTGATGCTTGCCGCGCTTCGTCAGCATGATGCCGAGCGCGCGCGACGCCGCTTCGGCGTCGGTGAAGAATAATTCGTAGAAATCGCCCATCCGGTAGAACAGCAGGCAGTCCGGATTGGCGGATTTGATCTCGATATATTGCGCCATCATCGGCGTCGGCCGTGCGGCGGTCTTATCGTCGGAGGGCTCGGTCGATGGTCGCACTGCTCTATCCCCGGCGCCCAGCGCGCTCTTGCGCGCGCATCTGGCGCCGGTGGGCCCGCGGCGTCAACGCTGCGGCGGCGGCTTCGGCCACAGGCTCGCGCCGGTCGGCCCCACACCGGTTTCGAGCATCAGGACCTCGCCGTCCTTCGCCCAGCCGTGATGAACCGTCTCGGCGGGAATGACGATCGAGTCGCCGGGGCCGAGGATGCGCAGCGAGGCTTCGTCGAGAGCGCCGCCGACTCCGGCGTAGAAACGGCCGGAGATGATGGTCACGACGCGCGTGTCCGGATGCGTGTGCGGCAGCGATCGCGCGCCGGCCGCATATTTCACCGACAGCGCATAGAGCGCGCCAGGCTGCGTCGCCGTGCCGGTCACCGGCGCGGCGAAGACGCCCTGAAAAAGGGGAACGGGCGCATATTTCAGCTCGCTCTGCAGCGCCGCCGGCGGCGCGCCCTCGGCCAGAGCCGGCGCGCCCAGCGCGACAGTAAGAAGAAGGAAAATCGGTCGGCGCATAATCGTCGCCTCAGTGTCGGTGGGGTGACGACGGGCCGTCGTCAGGCGACACGGCGAAATATCAGCTTTATTAGCCGACTCTCGACGTGCGTCCCTTCTCCCGCAGGGCGGGAGAAGGTGGCCCTCGCGTCAGCGAGGATCGGATGAGGGCGCCTGCGGTCTTCCCGATTCACGCAGCACAAGACCTTGAACTCGAACTGTTTATCCGAGTGGGCCCTCATCCGACCCCGCTTCGCGGGGCCACCTACTCCCACAAGTGGGAGAAGGGAGCGCCCTTTCGCTAGTGGAACAGAACGAAGGTCTTCTGCAAGGTGATCGACACGCCCCAGGCGAGCGGAACGCCGACCGCCGCCCAGGCGAGGATCAGCAGCGCGCGCGCGCCGCCGTTGCGCCGCGCATCGACGCGGCGCGCCTCGGCGGCGGCCGCTTCGGCGACGGCGCCCTCCTCGACGAAATCCTCGAAATCGGCGTGCGCTTCCGCTTCTTCTCTCGCGACGGCCGCGACGGTGGTCTTCTTCTCGGCCGCCACTTGGTCGTCGGTCATGAAAAGGCGTTCCGCGACCGGCCGCACGGCGAGATCGCAGACGAGGCCGAGGACCAGCAAGCCGGCGAGAATATACATGGTCTGATTATAGACGGCGTCGCGCGCGACGCCGTGGTCGAGCTGATAATCGCGGATGTAATTGACGAGCACCGGCCCGAGCACGCCGGCCGTCGACCAGGCGGTGAGCAGGCGACCGTGAATGGCGCCGACGTGATGCGTGCCGAAGATGTCGGCGAGATAGGCGGGGATGGTCGCGAAGCCGCCGCCATACATCGACAGGATGATGCAGAAGAACAGCACGAACAGGATCACATTGCCCTGCGTCGCCGCCCAGGGCGCCGCGGCGTAGAGAAAGAAGCCGAGCACGAAGAAGATCGCATAAGTGGTCTTGCGGCCGAGCTTGTCCGATCCCGTGGCCCAGAAGAAGCGCCCGCCGATGTTGCAGAGGCTCAGCAGGCCGGTGAAGCCGGCGGCGATGGCGGCGATCTTCTTTTTCTGATCCGGAGAGAGATCGGAAAAACCGATGTCGAGGCCGATGAGATGCCCACCGAAGACTTCCTGCAGCATGGGAGAGGCCATGCCGATGACGCCGATGCCGGCGCTGACATTGAGAGTGAGCACCGCCCAGAGCAGCCAGAACTGCGGAGTCTTCCAGGCGACGTCGAGATGCACGTGGCGGCTCGTCACCATCTTGTTGGCGGCCGCCGTCGGCGGCGTCCAGCCCTCGGGCGTCCAGCCGTCGCGCGGCACGCGGTAGCCGAGCGCGCCGCCGACCATGAACACGAAATAGATCGCCGCCATCGCGACGAAGGTCTGCCAGACGCCGACCGACGTCGGAGTCGCGAAATAGCTCATCAGCTTGTCGGCGAGCGGCGCGCCGATCATGGCCCCGCCGCCGAAGCCCATGATCGCCATGCCGGTGGCCATGCCGCGCCGGTCGGGGAACCATTTGATCAGCGTCGAAACCGGGGAGATATAGCCCAATCCGAGGCCGATGCCGCCGATGACGCCGGAGCCGAGCCACAGCATCCAGATTTGATGGAGATAGACGCCCGCCGCCGAGATCAGCAGGCCGCCGCACCAGCACGCCGCCGCCGCGAGCCCCGCTTTGCGCGGGCCCGCCGTCTCCAGCCAATGGCCGAACACGGCGGCCGAGGAGCCGAGGAACACGAAGAACAGCGTGAAGGTCCAGCCGAGCATGCTGATCTTCCAATCGCAGCTCGTCGTGACGACGCTGTCGAAAAAGCTCATTTCGGCCGGGCAGGCCTTCGGCTCGGAAACGCCGACGGCGCGCGACAGCGGCAGCCAGAACACGCTGAAACCATAGGCCATGCCGATGCAGAGATGGATGGCGAGCGCCGCCGGCGGCACCAGCCAGCGATTGAACCCATGCTCCGCCACGGAGCGCTCGCGGCTGAAGAAAGACTGGGAGGTTGAGGCGGCTGACGACATGGTTCCTCCGAACCCGACTATGCGCTGGCGCGATTATCCGATCTTTTCACGAGCGAAATCGCCACAGCGCCGATCGGCGATCAATAGGCAATTCTCGTCACATCATGCGAATTGTCTATGACAGTCGCCGGAGCCGCGCATAAGAGCCTGAAATCGCGAGAGGCGATTCTTTGTGCTTGCTGGAAAAGCGCGTCGTCCCTATCCTTCACGCTCAATATGTAACTGGCGTATATAGCCTGGCCGCATGCGTCGTCGAAGCGGCCGGGAGCGGCCCCATCGAAGGACAGCGCCATGCGGTTCGGCGTCTTCTGCACATATGAGAATCCGCAGCAGGATTTCGCGCGCTGTTTCGAGACGCAGACGCGGCTCGTGCGCCATGCCGAGGCGCTCGGCTTCGAGGAGGCCTGGGTCGCCGAGCACCATTTCGATGCGGACGCCGTCTGTCCGTCCATCCTCTCGCTCCTCGCTTATCTTTCCGGCGTCACCAGCCGCATCCGGCTCGGCTCGGCGGCGGTGCTGCTCGCCTTTCGCAATCCGATTCAAGTCGCCGAGGATGTCGCGACGATCGACAATCTCTCGCATGGCCGTTTCGAATTCGGCGTCGCCCGCGGCGGGCCGTTCGAGATGCAGAACCGCCATTTCGGCGCCGGCAAGGATCATACGCGCGAGATGACGCTGGAGGCGCTCGGCCTCGTCGAGCGGCTGCTCTACGAGGACAAGGTCACTTTCACCGGCGCGCATTATCAGGCCAATGGCGTCAGCCTCTCGCCCCGCCCCGTGCAAAAGCCGATCCCGACCTATCTCGCGACGACGACGCCGGGCGCGATCCGCTACGCCGCGCGCAACGGCTATGGCGTGATGGCGGGTCCGCCCTTCCCGATCGAGCAGATCGCCGAGACCTTGCGCGTCTATCGCGAGGCGGCGGGGCCGGAGGGCGATCCGCGCTTCACCATGGCGCGCTTCTATTTCGCCGCGCCGCGCCGCGAGCAGGCGCTCGCCGAGGCGGTTCCCTTCCTCGCCCGCTTCGCCGAGCGCATGCGCGGCAATTTCGCGCGCCAGGACGGCGCGCCGCCGCCGTCGCTGACGGAAGAGGGGCTGCTCGAGCGCTCGCTGATCGGAGATTTCGACGAGGTCGCCGAAAAAATCGCCGCCTATCGCGACCAGACCGCGTTTCGCGCCATTCTGCTGAAGCCGATCTCGCGCGACGCCGAGAAAAACCTTCGGTCGCTCGAGGATTTCGCCCGCCACATCCGCCCGGCGCTCGGCGCGGAGCCGGCCGCCGAGGCCGCGCAATAGGGCGGCGAGAGACGAGCCTTCAGGCGCGCATTCAGAGCCCGGGCCGCCGCATCATCACGCCGTGAATCTCGAGGAGCTGCGCGTCGAAGGGCGCCGCGGGCGCCGTCGACAGCGGCGTTCGATCCGCGCGCAGCCGCATCAGCTCCACTTCGCTCGCGGGCATCGAAATGTCGAGATCGCCGGCGCAGGCCAGAGGCTTTTGCAGATAATGCAGCAGCATGAGGCGTGGGGCGGCGAGCCGCATGGCCGATTGGGCGTTCTTGCGCAATTTGCGCTTGCCGGCGGCGATCGCGAATTCCCCCGCCGTCTGAGTCGAGCGCAGCATCACGCCGATGAGCTCGCCATGGCCCGGCCAGCGGGCCGAGCCGCCGCGGGCGATCTCCAGAAATTCTCCCGAGAAGACGGTCGAGGAGAGATCGACGCGCCGGCACGGCCCCGAGATCTGCGCCTCGGCGGCGCGATGATAGAAAAAGCTCGGAGGCCGCACGGGAGCCCGCGGAATCGTGGCGCGGCCGAGCGCGATCTCCAGCAGCAGCCGATCCACCACTCGTCCCGATATCTCCTCGCTGAGGTGATGCTCGTCGACGAAATCCTCCGGGCGCGGCGGGCCGAGGATCGCGTCCAGAGTGAGGCAGCGCACGCCATGCGCCTGCGCGATCTCGAGATAGAGCCTCTTGACCACGGCGACGCAGGCGTGGACGCGCTGCCGGCCGATCGGCTGCACCTCGAGGCAGAGGAAGATGAGGGGAAGGCGGCGGCTCGCGCAAAAGCCGACGACGTCGAGCAGCGTCTCGCGCAGCTGCGTGGGCGTGACGAGCCCCGAGTCGAGCAGCATCATGTCGTTCAGTGAATATTCGAAGATGACGAGATCGGGAAGCGGCGCGTCCTCGCCCTCCATCTCCATCAGCCGCAGCAGCCCGAACAGCGAGCCGACCGCGCCGAGGAAGCGGTTCTCCACCTGATGGCGCTTCGCCGCCGCCTCGAATTGCCTGGCCCAGCCGTACGAAATTCCCGTGTTAGAGCCCCCCACCAGACTGATCTTCATCGCCTCGTCTTCATCGCTTCGTCGCTCCGGGCGCACGCCTGCCGCGGCGCCCCTTTTAGCCGGGGCGCGCGGCGGAGTTAAGCCGGGGCGAGAGGGCGACGTCTCGCGCCGTGGTGATAAGGGTCGGCGGAGGCGCTCGCGGGCGCGCTGACGGAAACCGTCGCGACGAAGCATGACGTCGACCGGGTCGCGATCAAGATCCAGGCGCTCGAGCAGAAGGTCGTTTCACTGGAGCATAAGCTCGTCGCCGAGAGTCGTGCGACCGTCTACAAGACGTTCGGCGCGCTCGCGGCGCTGATCGGTCTGATTCCCGCGGGCGCGGCTGTCGCCGCCAGATTTTGGGCGCATCGAGCGGCATGCGCAGCGCGAGCTCGACGGCCGTCTCTATCCGCGCGATCGCCGATAGCTGCCCGGAGAAAAGCGGGCGGCGATGGCGACAGATAAAAGGATGATCGCTGCCATCGCGGCCCAGGCGCTCGAGAGATCCGCGACGCGATCCCGTATCGCGCCGGCGATGAAGGGGGTCGTGCTCGCCACGATATAGCCGCCGCCCTGGACGAAGGCGGCGAGGTCGCCGGCGCGAGCCGGATCGTCGACATGATCCAGCGTGACGATCAGGGAGAGCGGAAACAGGGCGCCGAGACCCAGTCCGAGCAGCAGCGCAGCCGGCGCGGCGAGGGCGATCGGCGCCGCGACGAGGCTGGCGAGGCCCGCCGCGACGCCGAGCAGCGCCGCGATCAGCGGGCCGCGGCGATCGGGAAAGCGGTTGATGAAGGCCGACACGGCGAGGCTGGCGACGACCTCCGCGACGATCACGCCGGCCAGCCAAAAGCCGCTCGATTGCCGGCTCTCGTCGAGGCTCATGTAATAGGGCGGCAGCCAGGCGAGAACCAGCGTGAAGGCGCCGGTGCCGATGCCGAAGAATAGCATTAGCGTCCAGGCGCGGCCATTGCGCCAGAATGATTCGCCCGCCTCGCTGGCCGCCGCCTTCGTCGTTTCCGGCGGAAAACGAAGCGCCGTCCAGGCCGCCGCCGCCAGGAGGGCCGGCAGCGACCAGAGGGCGAGCGCCGCTTGCCAGCCGATGACGCTCGCAAGGCCGGCGGCGGTCGCGGCGGCGACGGCGGCGCCGCCCATGATCGCAGTCGTATAGAGCCCCATCGCGCGGCCAACGCCGGCGCCGAAGCGCGCCTTGATGACGCCGGGCAGCAGCGCCTGGACGGCCGCCACGCCGAGGCCGGCGCCCGCGGCGCTGGCGAGCATTCCGGCGGCGTCATTCCACACCCATCGGCTCGCGCAGGCCAGCGCGATGAGCATGATCGCGAGGGCGACGCCGCGCTTTGCGCCGAGCAGGCGGCGCAGCCCGCCGCCCGCGAAGGCGCCGAGGCCCATGAGGAAAATCGGCAGGGTGGTGAGGAGCCCGGCCTGCGCCGAGTTGAGGTCGGCCGCGCGCTCGACGAGGTCGAGCAGCGGTCCCAGCCCCGCCATCGCCGGCCGCAGGTTGAAGGCGATGAGCAGGACGACGGCCAGAGTCAATCCTTGCTGCGGCGTCTTGCCCTCGCTCGTTGCGGAAGAGGTGGCGGCGTCGGGCGCGCTTTCGGCCGTCGAGGTCATGGGGCTTCTCCAGAGGCGGCGAGGTCGTCGGCGGTTGCCATTCGAGCCCTCGTGGGCTAATATCTTTTCATAAAGTATCTCGATGTCAAGATATATGACCGAACCCGACACGCCCAAAGACCGCGCCGCCGCCGCCGCCCGCCAATGGCGGACGGAGCGGCCCGACCTCGATCCCTTCCCGATGGAGGTTCTGGGCCGGCTTCTCGAGCTGGCGCAGCTAATCACGCGCGACCGCCTCGCTTCCGTCTTCGCCGACTTCGGACTGCAAATGGGCGAGTTCGACGTATTGGCGACGCTGCGCCGCTCGGGCTCGCCCTACGCCCTCACGCCGACGGCGCTCTATGAGGCGACGATGATCTCGTCCGGCGGCATGACGGCGCGGATCGATCGGCTGGAAAAGGCCGGGCTCGTCCAGCGCCTCAGGCATCCCACCGATAGGCGCGGCGCGCTGGTGGCGTTGACCGACTCGGGCAAGGCGCTCATCGACGACGTTCTGACGCGCCATGTGCAGGCCGAAACGGCGCTCCTCTCGCCGCTGACGGAAGAGGAGCAGAAAACGCTCGACCGCCTGCTGGCCAAGCTGCTCGCCGGGCTCTAAAGAACGCGACGGGCGCTCTTCTCGCTTCCATCCGCGCGTGTCCGGGGCCATATTCGCGGCCATGGCCTCTTCCCCGAAAAAGCCGAAGGACCCCGCGAGACCGACGCGCGCAAAGGCCGCCAAGCCCGAGGTCGCGCCGATCGCGCCGCATTTGCAGGCGCTGCTCAACCCCGGCCTCGCCGAGCGGCAGGCGGGATTCGAGGAGGCGCCGCAGGCGGGCTATGATCCGGGCGCGGTGATCGGCGTCGATGACGAGCTCGTCGAAAAGCTCGAGCTTCGCGGGCCGGGCGGCGTCACCGCGACGATGGAGAGCCTCGAGCAGCTGTTGAAGCTCGGCGATCCCAATCTGCGCGAGAAGAAGCCGTGGACGCCGCATCGTCCCGAGCGCCCGCAGAAGAGCGAGGGCGGCGTCAAATTCGACCTCGTCTCCGATTATGAGCCGCGCGGCGACCAGCCGCAGGCGATCGCCGAGTTGACCGCCGGCGTCGGCGCCAATGAGCGCGACCAAGTGCTGCTCGGCGTCACCGGCTCCGGCAAGACCTATACGATGGCGCAGGTGATCGCGCGCACGCAGCGGCCGGCGCTGGTGCTCGCGCCCAACAAGACTCTCGCCGCCCAGCTCTATGGCGAGTTCAAGAGCTTCTTCCCCAACAACGCCGTCGAATATTTCGTCTCCTATTACGACTATTATCAGCCGGAGGCCTATGTGCCGCGCACCGACACCTATATCGAGAAGGAATCCTCGGTGAACGAGCAGATCGACCGCATGCGCCACGCCGCGACGCGCTCTCTGCTCGAGCGCGACGACGTCATCATCGTCGCGTCCGTCTCCTGCATCTACGGCATCGGCTCGGTCGAAACTTATACGGCGATGACCTTCGGCGTCAGCCTCGGCGAGAAGCTGGAGCAGCGCCAGCTCGTCACCGATCTCGTCGCCCTGCAATATCGCCGCATCAGCTCCGACTTCACGCGCGGCACGTTTCGCGTGCGCGGCGATACGGTCGATATTTTTCCGGCGCATTATGAAGACCGCGGCTGGCGCATCTCCTTCTTCGGCGACGAGGTGGAATCGATCTGCGAATTCGATCCGCTCACCGGAAAGAAGACGCAGGATCTCGAATTCGTGAAGGTCTATGCGAACTCTCACTATGTGACGCCGCGCCCGACGCTGCTGCAATCGATCAAGGCGATCAAGGACGAATTGCGCGCGCGGCTCGGCGAGCTGAACAACGCCGGGCGCCTCGTCGAGGCGCAGCGATTGGAGCAGCGCACCCGCTTCGACCTCGAGATGATGGAGGCGACCGGCTCCTGCGCCGGCATCGAGAATTATTCGCGCTATCTCACCGGCCGCCGGCCGGGCGAGCCGCCGCCGACCCTGTTCGAATATCTGCCCGACAACGCCATCGTCTTCGCCGACGAGAGCCATGTGAGCATTCCGCAGATCGGCGCGATGTACAAGGGCGACTTCCGCCGCAAGGCCACGCTCGCCGAATATGGATTCCGCCTGCCCTCCTGCATGGACAATCGGCCGCTGCGCTTCGAGGAATGGGACGCGATGCGGCCGCAGACCATCGCCGTCTCGGCGACGCCCGGCGATTGGGAGATGGAGCAGACCGGCGGCGTCTTCGTCGAGCAGGTCATTCGTCCGACCGGCCTCATCGATCCGCCGGTCGAGATTCGCCCCGCGCGCTCGCAGGTCGACGATCTGCTCGGCGAGGTGAAGGCGGTGAGCGATCTCGGCTATCGCTCGCTGGTCACCGTGCTGACCAAGCGCATGGCGGAAGACCTCACCGAATATCTGCACGAGAATGGCGTGCGCGTGCGCTACATGCATTCGGACATCGACACGATCGAGCGCATCGAGATCATCCGCGACCTACGTCTCGGCGCCTTCGACGTGCTGGTCGGCATCAATCTGTTGCGCGAAGGGTTGGATATTCCCGAATGCGGCTTCGTCGGCATTCTCGACGCCGACAAGGAAGGGTTTCTGCGCTCCGAGACCTCGCTGGTGCAAACGATCGGCCGCGCCGCGCGCAATGTCGACGGGCGCGTGATCCTCTATGCCGATTCCGTCACCGGCTCGATGAAGCGCGCCATGGACGAGACCGACCGCCGCCGCGCCAAGCAGCAGGCCTATAATGCCGAGCATGGCATCACGCCGGCGAGCATCAAGCGCGACATCGCCGATATTCTCGGCTCGCTCGCCGAGCAGGATCATGTGACCGTCGACGCCGGCCTCTCGGAGCTGGCGCCCGGCCACAACATGCAGGCGACGCTCGCCGATCTCGAGAAGCGCATGAAGGCGGCGGCCGCCGATCTCGCCTTCGAGGAGGCGGCGCGCCTGCGCGACGAGATTTCCCGCCTGCAGCGCGCCGAGCTATTGGCCGAAGCCAATCCGCTGATGCGCCCGCGGGGACGCGGCGGCGCGGGCGAGGAGTCCGTTCCCGGCACGCGTGCGCGAAAACCGACGGATGCGGATATGGGTCCACACAACTTCGGCGGCGGCGAGGCGCGGCCGTTGAGTCGTCCGCCGCCGCGATCGATGGCGGGGAAGGCGGGGACGAAGGTGGTGAAGGGGAAGCTGCAATAGGGTTCGTCGCTTTCCCTTCACATGATCGAGCCGCTCATTTCGCGCAGGGCGTATTAACTCCGTTCGGACTGCGAATCTCGACATTCTGCATTCCGACGATCTTGGAAAAGTTATACGAGACTTTCACAGGCGCCGCGAGACCCGACCCCGCGGCCCAGAGCGCGACTTGCCCGGATGAGCTGACGGGAAAGACCACGCGATTATGGAGGCTGAGGAGCGGTCCGGCCGGGGTCAACAACGTCGAGAGCATGCGTGTCCCTGCCGTCGTGCCGTCTGTCACGAAGGCGCGATTGACAGCGAATGAGTAGCCCTCCTGCGTCGCTTTAGCCGTGAAATAGAGCTTGGAGCCGAGAGGCGCGAAGGAAGTAAATTGAGGCGTCGGGGCGAGGACGACTGCGCGCTTGGTCGTCGCTGCGGTTCCTTGGGTCACCCACAGCTCTTGACCAGCAGGATTGTTGGCAATCACATTGGTCGCCACGAAATAGACTTTCGATCCGATTTTGACAAAAGGATCGTTGTTCGAGCCCCAATTGTAGAGATTGACATTGCCGAGCCGCTTGGTGCCCCCCTCCGTGCCGTCCGTGACCCATAGCTCACGGCTGTCCACCGAATTCGTCGTGACGGACAGCAGCGCGTAAGGCATCCCACGCAGCCGGCTGATGCTCCACACCCTCCAATTTGGGCTGGAAGCTGGTTTCAAGGATCTTGTTCGTGCAGCCGTGCCATTGGTGACCCAGAGATCGGGGCCGAACAGAATCCTGTTCCCGACAGTTCCGAGCCCCGGATAAATTGCGACGCCGCTCTTCCATTTGAGCACCTGCTCGCCCCCGATTCCGTGGGTGGCCCAGATATTGGAGCCGAAATCCGAGTAGATCGCGAAAGCGCCATTGGAGAACACCAAGGGATTCGCCGGGGGATGCCCGGCCCCATTGCCAGGTCCGGGAAGCTGGTCGGTGAGGATTTGCGTCCCGGCGGCCGTGCCGTCGGACGTCCACATCTCGTGACCCTGCAGTTTGGTCACCGCGGGAAAGATCGCCCTGTCGCCGATTGTCTCGAAACGCGTGTTACGCGACGCACTCCAACCGCCGCCGGGCGAGGACGACGCGGCGCCGGGGTTGATGTCCTTCAAGAGTCGCGTGCCGGCGGCCGCGCCATTGGTGATCCACAGCTCGCGGCCCGCCGCTTCCGAGGTATTGGAGAAGAGGACGTTGCCTTTGCCGACGCTGGTGAAGGAATAAGCGTCAGCTCCAGGGGCGTCGACGAGATCAATCAGCTTTTTCGTTGTCGCGCCATCGCTGAAATACAGCGCTCGATCGCCCTCTTTCGTCACCGCCTGGAACATTGCGACACAGGCCACGGCCACCGTCGCCGCCGTCGAAGCCGCCATCTTATGTCTCCGTCAAAGCGATCCCAATCGGGAAAAAGCCAAGTCAATTGCACCGTCTCAGCGAAAAACTATCGAACGACTATCGCCTCTGTCAATCGATGAATCGGCCGTCGCGTCTGGCCGCCGACGCGCTTTCATTCTGATTGCATCGACATGATACTTGCCCCAATCCAGAGTATGCCGAGTTTCGAGCCTTGCGGCGGTCGTCATCGAGCGCTGGAAATAGGCCGAGCGAAAATCTTCGTGGAGCCCGCGCGCGGATCGCTCCCCGCCCCCTCGCCTTGACGCCGCACGGCCCACTTCCTACTCTCTCGCCACGTTTCACTTCGAAAGGCGAACCATGTCCACGGCCATCAAAGTCTCCGACGCCAGTTTCGAAGCCGAGGTTCTGAAATCCGACCAGCCGGTCGTCGTGGATTTCTGGGCCGAATGGTGCGGGCCCTGCCGCACCATTGCTCCGGCGCTCGAGGAAATCGCCATTGAGCTCAAGGATAAGCTCAAGGTCGTCAAGCTCAATGTCGACGAGAATCCCAATGTCGCCGGAGCGCTCGGCATCCGCTCCATCCCGACCTTGATCGTCTTCAAGGACGGCAAGGCCGCCGCGCAGAAGGTCGGCGCCGCGCCCAAGGGCGAATTGCTGCGCTGGATCAATGGCGCCATCGGCGCCGCATGAGGCCTCGCGGCGCTGTGTAAGCTCTCGACGTAACGACGGCGAAGGCGTAAGGCTCCGAAAACGCCTTTCGGAGCCTCTCGCCTTTGCTCGACTTCTCCCCTCAGGAGCTGACGGCCATCGCCCTCAGCCTGAAGGTCGCGGGGACGGCCACCGTCGTCTCCCTGCCTCTCGCCATTTTCGTCGCCTATGCGCTGGCGCGTTGGCGCTTTCCCGGCCATGCGGCGCTCAACGCGCTCATCCATCTGCCGCTGGTGATGCCGCCGGTAGTGACCGGCTTCGTGCTGCTGCTGCTGCTCGGCCGCAAGGCCCCGATCGGACATTTCCTGGCCGAATATCTCGGCATCGTCTTCGCCTTCCGCTGGACCGGCGCGGCGCTCGCGGCGGCGGTGATGAGCTTTCCGCTGATGATCCGGCCGATTCGCCTCTCCTTCGAGAGCATAGACGAGCGGCTCGGCCAGGCCTCGCGCTCGCTCGGCGCCGATCCCTTATGGACCTTCTTCCTCGTCACCCTGCCGCTGGCGGCGCCCGGCGTCATCGTCGGCGCCATTCTCGGCTTCGCCAAGGCGCTCGGCGAGTTCGGCGCCACCATCACCTTCGTCTCCAACATTCCGGGCGAGACGCAGACCATACCGGCCGCGATCTACAGCCTCACCCAGACGCCGGACGGCGACGCCGACGCGCTGCGCCTCGCCGCCGTGTCGGGCGTCATCGCCATCGGGGCGCTGGTGCTGTCGGAGATCCTGCAGAAACGCGCCGACGCGACGAGGGCCGGCAGATGATCGCGGTCGACGGCCTGCGCCTGCGCCGCGGCGATTTCACGCTCACCGCCTCCTTCGCCAGCAAGGCGCGCATTCTCGCGCTCTATGGCCCGTCCGGCTCCGGCAAGACGTCGCTCGCGCATCTCGTCGCCGGCCTCGCGGCGCCGGATGCGGGACGCATCGCCGTCAATGGCGCCACGCTGGTCGACAGAGCGACGCGGCTGTTCGTTCCGCCAGAGAAGCGCCGCATCAGCCTCGTGTTTCAGGACGCGTTGCTGTTTCCGCATCTCGACGTGAAGACGAACATATTGTTCGGCCGTTTCTTCACCCCCGTCGCCGAGCGCCGCGTTCCTTTCGACTCTGTGGTCGAGACGCTCGGGGTCGCACATCTGCTGCGCCGCCGGCCGGGCACGCTCTCGGGCGGCGAGCGCCAGCGCGTCGGGCTCGCCCGCGCGCTCCTATGCTCGCCGCGCCTCTTGGTGATGGACGAGCCGATGGCCTCGCTCGATTTCGACCGGCGCCAGGAGATCATGGCGCTGATCGAGCGGCTGCGCGACGAATTCGCCATTCCGATCCTGCTCGTCTCCCATGCGGCCGACGAGATTTTGCGGCTCGCCGACGAGGTGGTGGCGCTGGAGCGCGGCCGCATCGTCGCGCAGGGCCTGCCGTCGGAGACGATCGCGGCGGCGAGCCGGGCGGTCGAGGGCGGCCGCTTCTCGGTGGTGAGCGCGCTGCGCGCGCAGGCGGGCGTGTTCGATTCGCGCTATGGCGTGACGCGGCTCGCGCATCCGGCCGGCGAGATCGTCGTGGCGGCGCGCGTCGCCGACGGCGAGCGGCCGGTGCGGGCGCTGATCAAAGCCACGGATGTGGCGCTAGCGCGCCGCCGGCCGAGCGAGTCCAGCATTCGCACCATGCTCGAGGGCGTGATCCGCGCGATCGACGAGGATGAGGGGCCGCTGGCTTTCGTGCAGATCGCCATGACCGGCGGCGACGTTCTCACCGCCTCGGTGACGCGGCTGTCGGTCGCCGAGATGAATCTGACGGTCGGCGGCCCGGTGTTCGCGCTGGTGAAATCGGTGGCGCTCGACGAGAGGGAACTGGGCGCCGGCATGGCGCGCGATTAGCGGTCTGCGTCTTCGACATTGATGGGCCTCGAGAGCGAGCCTGAAGGCTCGCGGTCCGGGGCCGCACTTGGACCGCGAGCCTTCAGGCTCGCATTCTCGAAGCCGTCGCTCCCTCTGCCGCGCGTCGTCTCAGCTCTCGCCGAACACCCGCGCGAAAATCGTGTCGACATGCTTGAAGTGATAGGCGAGGTCGAACAATTCGTCGAGCTCGGCCGGCGAGAGCTTGGCGCTCACTTCCGCATCGGCGCCGAGCAGCGTGCGGAACTCGCCTTCGCCGCGCCACACCGGCATCGCGTTCCTCTGCACCAGCGCATAGGCGTCCTCGCGCGAGACGCCCTTCTGCGTCAGCGCCAGCAGCACGCGCTGCGAATGCACGAGGCCGCCGAGCCGGTCGAGATTCTTCTGCATGTTCTGCGGATAGATCAGCAGCTGATCGACGACGCTGGTCAAACGCGCGAGCGCGAAATCCAGCGTCACCGTGGCGTCCGGCCCGATGTTGCGCTCGACCGAGGAGTGCGAGATGTCGCGCTCGTGCCAGAGCGCGACATTCTCCAGGGCCGGCGTCACCATGCCGCGCACGAGCCGCGCGAGGCCGGTGAGATTTTCGGTGAGCACCGGATTGCGCTTGTGCGGCATGGCGGAAGAACCCTTCTGCCCGGCGGAGAAATATTCCTCCGCCTCCAGCACCTCGGTGCGTTGCAAATGACGAATTTCGGTCGCCAGCCGCTCCACCGAGGAGGCGACGACGCCGAGCGTCGCGAAATACGCCGCATGGCGATCTCGCGGAATGACCTGCGTCGACACCGGCTCGACGGCGAGTCCGAGCTGCTTGGCCACATGCTCCTCGACGCGCGGATCGACATTGGCGAAAGTGCCGACGGCGCCGGAGATGGCGCAGGTCGCGACCTCCTTGCGCGCAGCCACCAGCCGCTCACGCGCGCGCGTGAACTCGGCATAGGCTTGCGCGAGCTTGAGGCCGAAGGTCGTCGGCTCGGCGTGAATGCCATGCGAGCGGCCGATCGTCGGCGTGTATCTATGCTCCAGCGCCCGGCGCTTCAGCGCCGCGAGCAGACCATCGACATCGGCGATCAGCAAATCGGCGGCGCGCGCCAATTGCACGGCGAGGCAGGTGTCGAGCACGTCCGAGCTGGTCATGCCCTGATGCACGAAGCGCGAATCCGGGCCGATGAACTCGCCGAGATGAGTGAGGAAGGCGATGACGTCATGCTTGGTGACGCGCTCGATCTCGTCGATGCGCGCGACGTCGAAGGTGACGAAATCGGCCTTGTCCCAGATCGCCTTAGCGCTCTCCTTGGGGATGACCCCGATCTCGGCCAGAGCGTCGCAGGCGTAGGCCTCGATCTCGAACCAGATGCGGAAGCGCGTCTGCGGCTCCCAGATCTTGGTCATTTCGGGCCGGGAATAGCGCGGGATCATGGGCGTCGACATCCTGATGAGGGCGGGGCTGGGCTCGTTTAAGCCGTTCGGCCGCCGGAGTGAAGGGCCTAGAAGCGGCGCCGCCGATGACGGCCTCGACTCAGCCCGCGGCGGGGTGAGGGAACGACAGCTTGAAGGTCGCGCCGCCCCCCGGCGTCTCCTCGACCCAGATACGGCCCCTGTGCTTCTCGACGAGATCCTTGGCGATGGCGAGGCCGAGACCGGCCCCGGGCGTCGCCTCGTTCTTGCGCCAGAACGGCTCGAAGATCATCAACCGCTCGCTCTCGGGAATCCCGGGCCCGTGATCGGCGACCGAGACGGTCGCATCCTCGCCGATGCGAACGACGATCTCACCGTTTTCGGGCTCGGCGCGCAGCGCATTGTCGATCAGATTTCCCACCACCGCGGCGATCGCCGCGCCATTGCCGCGCACTTCGACCGGCGCCGGCGCGCCGATGAACTCGATCTGCTTATCGTCGCGAATGGCCAGCAGCGCCGCATCATCGACCACGGCGCGCGTCACCGCGCCGAGGTCGACCCGTTCCGCCAGCAGCGCCGGCTGCTCGCCGGCGCGCAGCGTCGCCAGCAATTGCTCGACGATATATTTTATGCGATGCGCGTCGCGCTTCAAATCGCTCTTGAAGCTCGCTTCCTCCGGCGCGTCCAACCGCGCGGTCAGCACCGCGACGGGCGTGCGCAGCTCATGGGCGGCGTTGGCGGTGAAGCGACGCTGACGCGCGGTTCCGAGATCGAGCCGCTCGAGCGCCTCGTTCATCGCGCGCACGAGCGGCGTGATCTCGGTCGGCACGAGGCTCGAGGTGAGGCGCTGATGCAGCGAATCCATATCGATGAGCTCGGCCTCGCGGGCCACCGCGTGCAGGGGCCGCATGCCTCGCCGCATCGCGAACCATGCGGTCGCGGTCGACAGCGACACGGCCATCACCACATAGATATTGAGCCAGCGGAACTCCCTCTGCCAGGCGTCGATCAGATCGTCCCAACGAAACTTCTGGCCATAAACGGCGATGTGGATGCGGCCATAGGGCGTCCATTTCGGCTCCATGAGCCCGAGCGGCGTCGACGATTCGTCGCCCGGCAGCACGAAATGGACATGGGTGGGGCTGATTCCGATGAGATGGCGGAGCACGGCCACAAGCTCCGCCGACGAGCCTGCGAGCGGTCGTTTCTGCATGTCGAAGGCGGCGATCTTCATATCCGGCGCGCGTCTTTGCTCCGCCTGCAGCTCCGGCGTCGGCGCGAGCACGATCGCGCCGTCGGCCGCTCGCGCCACCGAGGCGACGACCTGCTTCTCGGCGCGAGCCTTGGCGAGCTCGTCCCATGTCGTGGCGAACAGCTCCACGCCGGCCATGCCGAGGCCGAGCGTCATGACCCATCCGAGCAGGAAGGCGAGGAGCTGCGCGGCGACGAGATAGATGACGATGCGGCGCGCGAGCGACATCAACGCGCTTGCTCCGTGAGCAGATAACCGCGGCCTTTCACCGTGTGAATCTCGATCCGTGCGCCATAGGCCGCCAATTGCTTGCGTAGCCGAGACACGATCGAATCGAGCGCATTCGCCTGCACTTCTTCGTCGACGCCATAGATCTCCTGTATCAATGTCTCGCGCGCGGCGACGCGGCTCGCGCGCTGCATCAGCGAGCGCAGCAGCATCATCTCGCGCCGCGTGAGAATGATCGTGCGCCCCGCCACCGTGACCTCATTGCTGTCGAGGTCGAATGCGACGGCGCCGACCCTGATCGGCGGCAGCACGTCGCCGCCAGGTCGCCGCAGGCAGGCGCGTATGCGCGCGATGAGCTCCGCGCCCTGAAACGGCTTGGTGAGATAGTCGTCGGCGCCGGCCTCGAGCCCCGAGATTTTCTCGGTCAGCCCGTCGAGCGCCGTGATCATCATGACCCGAATTCCGGGCTGCGCGGCGCGAACCTCGGGCAGCAGCGAGATGCCGTCTCCATCCGGCAGACGCCGGTCGAGCAGGAGGAGGTCATAGGCGTTGACGCGCAGCGAGGCGAGCGCGTCGCCGAGCGTCCCCACCCTGTCGATCACGAAGCCCGCATGCGCGACCAGCGACGCGATGAGACGCGCCATCTCGCTTTCATCTTCGATGAGCAGGATTCGCAAGCGACGAGGATCCTTCCGTTCGACCGGCGACGGAGCCGATTGGTGGCCCAAATCGCGCGCTCGATCAAGCGCCTCGCCTTGTCGGCCGACGGCGCTCGGGTGTGGCGGAATCGACACAGCCGGGGGAAGTTCGGTCCATGGAGCGCGACGCCAGAGATTCGACAGGTTGCGCGCTTATGACTGAGGCGGAGCAGCGGCGGAACAGCCGATGCGAGGCGGCAGGAGCGCGCCCCGCGTCGACAGCTCGAATGGAAGACGATGGCGGCGAGCGGCGGACAGAGATGGCACGGCGGGCGGTCTGCGCGCGGAGCGCGGGCGCGCATCGTCGCCCTTCTCGTCGCGCTTCTGATCGCGCTTTCGCCGTTCTACGGAGCGGCGGCGGGATCCTCCGCGAGTGGCGCGGAGCTTCAAAGCCGCGTCGAGCGCAGTTGCGCGAAGGCGAAGACCGGCGATGCGTCGACGCCGCGCGAGACGCCTCATGTCTCCCATTGCGCGCTTTGCTGCCCGAGCGGGTGCGGCGGCGGCGTCCCTCGCATCGAGACATCCGCCGCGCGCGCGCTGATCGACGCGACGGCGGCGACGTTGCGCCGCCCCACCTGCCGCGCGCGACGAACGGATGGCTTTGGACACGCCTGGTCCTCGCGCGCGCCGCCCGCCGCTTTCTCCTGATCCGCCGGGCGACCCTCGGCTTCGCCACGATCTCTCGTTTTGCGACGACGCGCCAACGGCTGCGTCCGGAGAAAGACCCATGTACTCTTATTGCCTTTCGCGCGGCGCATCGCTCGGCGCGCTCATCTTCACTCTCGGCGCTCACGCCGCCTCCGCGCAGGAGGCGCTGCCGGCGATCGAAATCGGCGCGGGGCAGGCGGACGCGGGCGCACGATCGGCGCGCCGCGACGAGCCGCGTTCGCCGCTCGACAAAACCGTCCCGGCTTCGAGCCGTCTCGGCCTCACGCCGCGCCAGACGCCGGCATCCGTCCATGTGATGCGCAGTCAAGAGATGCGCGAACGCGGATTCGATCAGGCCCAGGACGCCGTCGCAGCGTTTCCGGGCGTCATCGTCGGCACGAATCCGATCAGCCCGACCAGCTATTCGATGCGCGGCTTCACCGGCAACGCGATCACCGTGCTGCGTGACGGCGTCTATCTCGGTCCGGCCAATTTCATCAATCGGCCGGCCAACAGCTTCAATGTCGAGAGCGTCGAGGTGCTCAAAGGGCCGGCCTCGCTGCTGCATGGGCAAGGGGCGATCGGCGGCGTCGTCGACATTCGCACCAAGGAGCCGAGCTTCGGCCCGACGCGCTTCGACGCCTTCGTGAACGGCGGCAGCTTCGGCACGGTCAATTGGGGCCTCGGCGGCGGCGCGCAGATCAGCGACGACATCGCCGCGCGTCTCGACGTGAGCCGCAGCCGCTCGTCCGGCTTCGTCAAGAACGCGCCGTCCGATTCGCTCAATGTCACGACCAGCGTGCTGTGGAAGCCGACGGAGACGTTCAGCGCCAAATTCGGCTTTGACTTCCTCACCGATAATATGTCGCCCTATTACGGCACGCCGATGGTGCCGGCCGCCTCGGCGCGCTCGCCCATGACGGGCGTGATCTCGTCCTCGACGGGCCTCACGCTCGATCGCGATATGCGCTTCAACAACTACAATGTGTCCGACGCGCTGTTGTCGTCGACGCAGATCTTGCCGACCGCTCATGTGGTCTACAAGCCGACGAACGAGGTCACCTTCACCGACGACGCCTATTATTTTCACGCCGACCGTAAATGGCAGAACGCCGAGACCTATACGTTTCAAGGGGCGGGCAATGGCAAGGTGGACGCATACGGCAATGCGATTCCGGCGGGGTCGTTCTCGCGTGACCGATTCTATGTGTACCATGATCAGCACAAGATCGGAAACACGCTGACCATGACGGTCGATCGTCCGATTCTCGGCTTCGACAACAAATTCCTGCTGGGCTCCGACGTCAACTCGACGCATTTCGTCCGGGACCGCGGCTTTCCGAGCGCGGCGATCGCCGATTTTGTCGACGCCTGGAATCCGAGCCAGGGCGCATGGGGCGTCTATCCCGGCGAATGGCCGATCCGCCGTTCGCCGACGCGGATCGACGATTATGCGGGACTGTTCGAGGATGTGCTGACGCTGCGGCCCGATCTCAAGCTGGTGACCGGCGCGCGCTATGAGTTTCAGCGGCTGGATCGCGTCAATTACAATCAGAACGGCACATTCGCCGCGTCGTCGAGCTTTCGGCGCAACTACCATCCCTTCAACTTCCGTGTCGGCGCAATCTATGATGTGACGAACGATCTGTCGCTCTATGGTCAATATTCGACGGCCAAGGACCCGATCGGCTCGGCGATCTATGTCGTCAACGCCGCCCAGAACTTCGATCTGAGCAGCTCGCGCCAATATGAAGTCGGCGCCAAGGCGTCGTTCCAGGACGGCAAGGGTGAAGCGACGCTCGCGCTCTATGAGATCCACCGTTCCAACATTCTCTCGCAGATGACGCAGAACACGGCCTCCAATGTCGGCAGCCAGATGTCGCGCGGCGTGGAATTCGCCGCGAGCTTCCTCATCACGCCGCAGTGGAAGGCGTCGATCAACGCCGCTTACACCTATGCGCGCTACGGCTTCTTCTACGATCCGTCGACGCTCGTGCTCGCTTCGGGCAACCGGCCGCCGAACGTCCCCGCCTGGACCGCCAATTTGTGGACGTCCTACTCGAATATCGCCGATCTCCCGCTCGATGCGGGCTTTGGTCTGCGCTTCGTCGACTCGCGCGCCGGCAACAACGCCAACACTCTGTTCCTCGAGAGCTATCTGCTCGCCGACATCGGGTTGACCTATCATTTGACGGAAGGGGTCGACGCGATGTTCCGGGTCAACAATCTCTTCGATCGGACCTATGTGAATTGGGCGGAAATCTCCTATCCGACGGAGGTGATCCTCGGCGCGCCGCGCAGCGCGACGTTCGGCGTCGCGATGAAGTTCTGACGGCGGCGCTGCTCGGGACAATTGTCAGGGCTGTTGTCCTTCATCCTCCGACGATTGCTCCCGCTGCGGCGTTGCGCTATCGCTTCGGCCGGCGAGGCTCGGCGGGCGTCGCAGACGGCTGTGGAGACGGCATGGCGCGGCGTCGTTCGCTCTCTTCCAGGCTGCGGCGGCTGTCGCAGCTCGACCTCTCGGAGCGCGCGCTCTTGCTCGAGGCGGCCGTTTGTCTCGCCTTCGCCCGCGTGCTGCTGCGGCTCGCGCCCTTTCCGATGCTCGCCAGCCGGCTCGGGTCGCTCGTCTCGCCGGCGGAGGCGCGGACGCGCGCGGTCCCTCCCGCCGACCCGGAGCGCGCCGCGCGCTGCGCCCGGCAGGTCGGCTGGGCCGTGCGCGCCGCCGTGGGCAATGTGCCTTTCGATGTCGTCTGCCTGCCGCAGGCGATCGCCGCGCGCGTCATGCTGCAGCGGCGCGGGGTCGCGAGCGTCTTGCATTTCGGCGTCGCCAAGGGACGGACGAAGGCCCTCGACGCCCATGCTTGGCTCGACGCCGCGGGCGTCGAGGTGACCGGCTATCCGATCGCCGCCTCTTTTTCGGAAATTGCTTGTTTCATCTGATTTTTCGTGTCCGCGCCGCCGTCCCCGCCGGTCGGTGCGCCAACACCGTGAGCTGAACTGATTGTTATCTGCGGCGCAGTTGGCTATAGAGAGTAATTGCGTCGCTTCGATTTTCCGGGGCGACGGTTGGAAGACTGGTTCCGACATGTTCGAAAAGACTTCGGGATCCGACAGCCGCTTTTCGGCGTCCCGCATTCAGCGTTTGATCCGGAGCTGTTTCAGCGACTGATCTCATACCGGAAAGTGGAGGTTCTGATGAAAGGGTTTCATCTGTTTCGAGCCGAACAGATGTGGGGGGTCCTTCTATCGCCGCTTCTCCTTCTTTCGTCTGGAGCATTGGCCGCCGAATCGCTCGCGACGAGCGCCGGCCTCGATCCGGCGCTCGGAACCAGCGCCGCGAAGGGACTCTCGCGATCGGTCCAGCAGGCCATGGAGAAGGCGGCCGCTGCGCCCGCCGAAATTTCGCCGCCGAGTGGGAACGTCTTTACCGGCGCTCAATACGCCACGGCGGGGGTTGCGCTGCGCAATCGCCAATACGGCTCCATTCAGATCAGCGGCGTCGTCGCCCCGGTGAAGAGAGCCTATCTCTATTGGGCCTATCTCTTTGCGAGCACGCCGCCGGCGACGCAGCAGGCGCGGTTCTGCCGACAGACCAATTCGACGGGGACGCTGGCCTGCGCCAATCGCACCGGGACGTTGATCGGCGTCGGCGCCGACACCTGCTGGAAATCCAATGGCGTCGCCATTTATCGCGCCGATGTCTCCACGGTCGCCAAATACAACGGCGTCTATCAGATCGTGCTGCCGAGCGCGGCTTCGGCCACCAATAGCGGCGCCGATCCCTGGGCCTCCTTCTCCTTGCCGGCGGCGGAAGGCGCCGCGCTCGTCGTGGTCGGAACGGGCGCGCGCAATGTCGCAATTTATGACAAAGCCTTGGCCGGGACGACCTTCGCCGGCTCGACCAGCTACACGCTGAAGATCCCGGGCGGCGTGAAGACGAAGCCGGTCTTGTGGGACAATATCGGCGCCGACGGCCAGACCGGCCTCGCGGGCGGGCGTGGTTTCGGCGTCGCCAAGGAAAAAACCTACGTCAACGGCGTGCAGATCGCCGGCCCGGGCACGGATGTGGCCGTCAATGGCGTGACCGGCGGCGATTGGGACGGCGGCGTCGGCTCGCCCTTGCCGCAGCTCTTCGACGTCACCGCCCACACGCTGCCGACCACTGCGGCGGATGTCGGAACGAGCGGGCTCGCGATCGACTTCGTTTCGGTCGGCCAGACCTATGATTGCGCGTCGCCGGTCGCCAGCGTGATCGCCTATTGAGGGGCGCGTCCGCGAGCGCTGCTCCGCGCGCGGGCGCATGAAGCTGATCAGTGGGTATCGAGGGGAGGGGCCGTGCGGCCCCTCACTTCTCCTGCGGCAGCAGCGCCAGCAGCTGCGCCATCTTGGGCGCCGCGCTCGGATTCATCATGCCGACGACATGATAGCCGGCGTCGACATGCAGCACCTCGCCGGTGACGCCGCGCGCCCAGGGCGAAAGCAGATAGACCGCGGTCTCGCCGACCTCCTCGATGGTGACGACGCGGCGCAGCGGCGCGTTATATTCGTTCCACCTCAGAATATAGCGGAAATCGCCGATGCCGGAGGCTGCGAGCGTCTTGATCGGCCCGGCCGAGATGGCGTTGACGCGAATGTTCTTCACCCCGAGATCGGCGGCGAGATAGCGCACTGACGCCTCGAGCGCGGCCTTGGCGACGCCCATCACATTATAATGCGGCATCCATTTCTCGGCGCCGTAATAAGTGAGGGTGAGCAGCGAGCCGCCCTCCGGCATCAGTCTCTCGGCGCGCTGGGCGATGGCGGTGAAGGAGTAGCAGGAGATCGCCAGCGACTGCGTGAAATTCTCCGCCGTCGTGTCGACATAGCGGCCGTCGAGCTGGTCCTTGTCCGAAAAAGCGAGACAATGGACCACGAAGTCGAGCTTGCCCCACAGCCGCTCGACCTCGGCGAAGACCGCGTCGATGGTCTCGGGCTCGCTCACGTCGCAGCGTCCGGCGACCACGGCGCCGAGCTCCTCGGCGAGCGGACGCACGCGCTTCTCCAGCGCCTCCACCTGATAGGTGAGCGCGAGCTCGGCTCCCGCCTCGCGCGCCGCCTTGGCGATGCCCCAGGCGATCGAGCGATTATTGGCGACGCCGAGGACGAGGCCGCGCTTGCCGGCGAGAACGCCGTTTTTGAGACTGCCGTTCGACGTCGGTTCTGGCTGCGACATATAGAATGTGTCCTGATGAGCCGCTCGACCGGCCGACTCGCCGCCGATCGTCGAGCGCGCCGTTGAGAGGCAGTGTTACGTTCGAGCGAATCCGTTCGTTCGGAAAGCGCTCCAGACCGCCGTCCGCGCGGACAAAAAGACATAAATCGTAGGGCGCGGAGATAGTCAATCGCGCCGGAGTGGCATAATATCGGCGCCGGAAGCGAACCAGAGCCGAGCGAGAAAAAGTCGCCGAGACACCGCGCGCAATGGGCCGACCGATGGGCAAGCCGGACGATTTCGCCGAGACGTTGGAAAGGCTGACGCCCGGGCTGCGGCGCTACGCGCGCGCGCTGCTCGCCGGCGCCGACAATGAGCGCGCCGACGAGCTGGCTCAGACCGCGCTGCAGACCACGGCCGACGAGGCGCATGGCGAGACTTCTGCGCTGGATCCGCGGGTCGATCTCTATATCGCTCTGACCAACGCCGCGCAGCGGCTGCTGCGCGCGGCGCCCGCGCATCGTCCCTCGCTGCGCCAACCGGCCATCATGCATCGCCTCGCCGATCTCGCCTTGGAGGAGCGCGAGACGCTGCTGCTCGTCGCGCTCGAAGGCTTTACTTACGACGAGGTGGCGCGGATCACCCGTACCGATCGGCCCGTGGTGATGATGCGGCTGATGCGCGCCCGTTCGGCGCTCACCGCCCTCGACCGGAGGCCGACGCCCGACGCCGGCCGGCGTCCCGGACCACATCTTCGCCTCGTGAAATAACCATGCGCGCCGATCCTGTGGACGAGTCCGAGCTGCATGCCTATGTCGACGGCGAGCTCGAGGCGGAGGAGCGCCGCCGCATCGAGGACCATCTCCACAAGCATCAGGAGGACGCCGCGCTGGTCGAGGGCTGGCGGCGCCAGAATGCGGCGTTGCGCTCGGCCTTCGCGCAGACGGTCAAGGAGCCGCTGCCGCCCGCGCTGCGCAGCGTGAGCAAGAGCGGCCTCGCCGCCGGCTTCGGCTCGAGTGTGAATTGGGCGCGCTTCAGCCCCAGCAAGGCGTCGTCGCTGCGCACCCTGCGGCGGCCGGACACGAGCCGCAGGATCCAGCGCCGGCCGATGATCGCCCTCTCGCTGGTGACGCTGGTGGCGGGCGCGCTCGCCGCCGGCGCGGTTCTGCTCGCCCTCACCAGTCCGGCGACGCCACCGGCCGCGCCGGCGCGCGCGCCGGCTTTCGTCGAGCGCGCCGAGATCGCCTATCTTACTTTCGCATCGGACGAGCGGCCGGTGGAACTCGGCGCCGAGCAGGCCGCCGAGCTGTCGAGATGGCTCGCCGCGCGCGTCGGCTTCGGCGTGCTGCCGGATTTGAGCCCCGCCGGGCTCGAGCTGCGCGGCGGACGGCTGACGCCGGGCGCGCAGGGACCGGCGGGCCTGCTGTTCTATCGAGCCGCCGAGGGCGCGCTGGTCGGTCTCTATATCGAGCGCGTGGCCGGCGAGCGCTTCGTCGGGCCGCCGCCGCGGCTCGAGCCGGGACTCGAGACGATCGAATGGCGCGCCGGAGGCCGCGCCTTCGTGCTGCTCGGCCCGGTGAGCGCCGAGGCTCTGCGCGCCGCCGCCGAGATCGCCGCGCGCGCGACGCGCTGACGGGGCGGGCGGCGCCGCGCCCGAATTTTTTGCTGGCATGGTTTCTCCTTCCTCCCGCGCAGTGCGAGCTGGGCTGTTCCCGTTCTGCACAGCCGAGCTTGGGCGTTTGTCCCGGGGCGCGACGCATTCGAGCCTCATCCGATCCGGCTGGGTCGGATGAGGCTCGAGCATTCTACGTTTGAGCGAACTCTGATCGATCGAACGTTTCAATTCGATCGGAAAGCGCTCTCGCGAGTGGAAGGAACCCATGACGAAAGCAAAGACCGCCGCCGATGGCGAGATCCTGGCCGTGCAATATTTGCGAGCCGTCGCTGCGCTGCTCGTCGTCTATCTTCACACCAAGGTCTATACGGATCGGTTTTCCTGGCCATTGCCGCGCGAGTTCGGCGCGGCCGGCGTCGATCTCTTCTTCGTCATCAGCGGCTTCATCATGGTGGCGATCACCGCGCGCCGTCCCCTGCCGCCGCGCCAGTTTCTGCTGCGCCGCGCGATCCGCGTGGTTCCACTCTATTGGCTGGTCACGCTCGCCATTCTCGCCGTCGCGCTGATCGCTCCCGGCGCCATGCTGCATAATCTCGTGACCTTCGATCATGTGACGCTGTCGCTGCTGTTCATCCCCCATTTCAACCCGCTCGAGGGCAATTACACGCCTTTCTTCAAGCTCGGCTGGACGTTGAACTACGAAGTCTATTTCTATCTGGCGTTCGCCGCTCTGCTCGGATTCCCCGCTCTGTCGCTGCGGCGGCGCCTCGCCGCGCTCACCGGGGCGTTTCTCGCCGCGGTCGCCTTCTACCTCGCGGTCCGGCCGGACGACCCGTTCCTGCACATCTACTGCAATCCGGTCATTCTCGAATTTCTGATCGGCGCCTTTATCGGCTGCCTCCATGTCGAGGGACGTCTGCGCCGCGTCGACCGGCGCGCCGCCGCCGCGCTGCTCGTCGTCGGCGTCCTCGCGATGACGCTGCTGTTCGACTCGGACGATTCCCTGCGCGTGATCACGGCCGGGCTCGGCGCCGCCGCGCTTTTGCTGGCGCTGCTGGCGATCGAGGAGCGTGGCGCGCTCCCGAGCTGGCCGCTGCTCGTTCTGCTCGGCGACGCCTCCTATTCGATCTATCTCGCGCATCCGCTCGTGCTCACCTGCGCGCGCCTCGCCGCGAAGAAGCTCGACCTTCCGGTCGAAGCGGCGACGCCCGGGATCATCGCGGTTTGTGTGGTCGTCGCGCTCGCCGTGGCGTCCGGCGTCGCCGTCCATCTGTGGCTCGAGCGGCCAATCCTGGCCGCGCTGCGGGCGCGGCTCACGTCCCGCGCTGCGGGCGCGGGCCGAGACGCGAAATTCGCGCTGCCCATGCGCAGCGTCTCCGCCGCGGCGCTGCTCGGTCTCGCCGGCGCGCTGCTGCTCGCGCTGGGATCGCCGTCGCGCGGCGGCGAAGGAGCGCCGCATCTCGTCCATGAGGAGGATTTCTCCCGCGCCAGCCGGCTCGACGAGGACTTCTGGACCTATGAGATCGGCTTCATCCGCAATCACGAGCAGCAATATTACCGTGCGTCCAATGTCTTCGTCGACGGCGGCGCGCTCATTCTCGAAGCGCGCGGCGAAGACGTCGCCAACGCCGCCTATGAGCCCGGCTCCACGGATTGGACGCGCGCCGCGCCCATGGCCGCGCTCACATCGGGCAGCATCGTCACGCGTCTTCCCATGCGCTATGGCGTCGTCGAGATCGTCGCGCGCCTGCCAGCGGGCGCCGGGACCTGGCCGGCCTTGTGGATGCTCGGCGCGGAGGGCCGTCCTTACACCGAGATCGACATGATGGAGGAGGTCGGCCAGCAGCCCGACCTCGTCTTCACCAGCGCTCACGCCGGTCCGTCGCTGCAGCAGCTGACCAATTGGTCGGCGACGACGAAGCTCGCCGATCTTGCGACGCGCTGGCGCCTCTATCGGCTCGACTGGACGGCGCAGCGCGTCGCCGTCTCGATCGACGGCGAAACCGTGCTCTCGCTCGATCCGGAGCGCGCCGCCGCCTTTCGCCAGCCGATGCATCTGCGCATCAATCTCGCGCTCGGCGGCGAATGGGGCGGCGTCGTCGACCGGAATGCTCTTCCGGCGCGCTTGGAGATCAGATCGATCCGTATTTTTGCGAGAGCGCTTTCCGATCGAACGAACTCGTTCGATCGATGAGAATTCACTCGACCCAAAGTCGTGACGCGCCGCTCATCGCCCCGGCGCGTCGGCCATCGCATGGCGCGCCGGCGGTCCGGAGACGCGCGTCCAGGTCTCGTCGCTGCACAGCACGCCCCAGAGGCACCCCTTCAGCGTCAGCTGCGTCGCGCTGACGAGGGTGATGAGACCGTCATAGGTCTTGCCGTCGTCGACATTGAACAGCTTGCCGGTCCATTCGTTCGGTCCGGTCTGCTTGGCGCCGCGCAGGATCACGGCGCCGATGGCGCTGCGGTCTTCCGCATTCTGCGCGGACAGCACCTTGGCGCAGAGCAGGCCGTCGCAATCATAGAAGCTGAACTGCACGCCGCCTTCCGGCCGCAACCAGACGCCATGCGGATCATTGGCGGGAGCGCTCGCCGCCGGCTCGGCGGCGAGCAGCAGGGCGGCGGCGGCGGTCGTCGCGAGTGTCGAAAAATTCTCACCGAAAGAGCGTTGCAAAAATCGTCGCATGGGGATGCTCCTCCTCGAACTGCACTGATCGAAGCGTCGATGAACAACATGTCGAATATTCGGCTATTCGGCGGCTCAAGCGGTCGCGAATACGTAGACGCTGGTCGCCGCGGCGCCGAGCGCGGTGAGGCCGAGCTCGAGCCGTCCCCATAATTCGATGGTCTTGCGCGCCTCCGGTCCCGCCTCCGCGGCGATCAGCGCCAATATGCGATTGTTGAGCGGCACGATCGCGAAAAACATGAAAGGCCAGGCGGCGATGATCGTAGCGGCGCCGACCAGCCAGCGAAAATCATCCTCGCTCTTGTAATGGACGAAGCCGAGCGCGGCGGAGACGAGCGCCAATCCGGCGAGAATGACGAAGCCGCGATGGTCGCTGTCCTCCCATTCCGCGAGCAGAGCCTTGTCGTCGAGCCGCAGGCGCGCCGGCTGCTCCACGAAATTCACATAGAGGGACGCGCCGGTGAACGCCGCGGCGGCGGCGAGCGCGAGTGAGCCCGTGACCATGATTATCCTCCCCTTGCCTCGAGAAAGATATGGGCATGACCGGCGCCGCTCGCCAGAGCGCGTGCGACTCGCTCCTCGGGCGCATCGGCAAATCGCGCAAGGCAGACCGTCAGCCCGCGTCGATCGCCTCTTCGTCGCAGACGATGCGGGAGTTGCTCTCCGCCTCGGCGGCGACGTCGATCTTGACGATTCCTTCGCTCGCTTTGCGCTGCGCGCGATCGGTCAGATGATCGAAGAACATACGCATAGCGCGGTCGACTCCGTACGGGTTGATGCGGCGCGTGTCCTCCCGATAGAACAGGGGAACCGTCGCCGATATGGTGGCGAGATCGAAGGAGGGAAAATAGGCGATGTTCGGCCGCGCGCGCACCACCTCATCGGCGGCGGCGCGCAGAATGGATTTCACCACGCTGTTGGATTCGACGACGTGACGATCCTCATAGGTGGCGATGATGCCGACGGGCGATACGCTGAGAATGATGCGCACGCGCGCGTTGACCTCGCGGATGCGGTCGATCGCGGCGAGGAAATCACGCACGACTTCGCTCACCGTCATATTGTAGAACTCGAACACATTCGGGTCCCATTCGCCGCCTGCGACGCCGGGAGCGAGCTGCAGGATCGCGCCGTCGCGCTTGTGACGCCAGGTCTCGGTGTGGCCGAAGGTGAAGACGAACACATCCATCGTCTCCAGCATGCGCCGCACTGCGGCGAGATGCCGCTCCCGGTCTGCGCGCATCTCGTCCGGCGTCGCGAATGCATCGGGCTCGATGCGCGGCCGAAACGGATCGACGAAGCGGCCGTCCTCGGGACGAGTCCAGACGTCGAGCTCGGGGACGAAGCGGCCATAGGCGCGGTCGATCAGCTGGCGCAGCTGCGCTGTCGTGTAGATATTGCCATAGCGGCACGAATACATCGAATAATTGCGGCGCAGCGCCTCCTGCGCGGACAGGCCTTCGGGCGGCTGCTCGGCGAGGTAGTAGTGATAGCCGCTCTCTTGCAGCGCATGGGCGATCTCCTGCGCGAAGCAGCTGCCCGCTGTCGCCACCTTATCCTCGGTCGTGAGGACGAAGGGCGGCTCGCGCACCATCGGATCGATGGCGAACGAGGGCACGGATGTGACCGCCTTGCGCCAGAAGCGATGGTCGGGTAGGTAGCTATAGGGGTTTTCCGCCATGTTCGTCGCGTGACTCCATTGTGTTCGGCCGCGAGTGCTGCAATCGGCCGCTCGCGCGCCTGAACATAGGCGGAGCCCGCAAGCTTGTCATCCGCGCGTCGCGCGAGACCGCGTCATCCTCCGAATGGACCCGAATGCTTTCACCGCTCGATAAAGAAGTCCTTCGCTCCTGGAGCCGTCACGCCGTCGCGCCGCGGCTCGCGCGCGTCATGGGCCGGCCAGGGACCAGGCGGGGCGCCCGCGACGATGGGCCGCGCATTGCGGTCGTCGGCAATTGTCAGAGCTATGGCGTCGCTTATGGCATGAAGCTGCTCGAGCCTTTGGCCACCGTCGACCGCTTCACGATGATCGGCCATTCGTATGTCACCCTTCGCGCGCTGGCTCGGACGCTTGCAACCTATGATCATGTCTTCGTGCACGAGTTTCTCCCCGGCCATCTGCGCAACGGCGGCGACTCGCAGGATCTCGTCGGCCTGCTGCCGAAGACCAGATTGTTCGGGCCCGTCTGCTTCGCAGCCTTCCATCCCGATCTCGTGTTCATACACGATCCGACGCGCCTGCACGGCTATGTCACCGGCCCGCTCGGACCCTACCAGTCGGCGCTCTGTCTGTTCGCCTATCTGAAGGGTCTGTCGCTCGACATGGCCAATGCGCTGTTCAATGAGAATGTGTTCGAGGCGGTCGGCTATCTCGATATGTGGGGCGAGGCCTCGCGCGAGCTCGTCGAGACGGCGCGCGACAAGTTCGGCCTCGATTTGTCCGCCGAGCTGATGAGCTGGTCGCGGCGCGGCGTGTTCATGTACAGCTCTGTGCATCCGATGGGATTCGTGATGTGCGACGTCGCCAGAAAGCTGCTCGAATCCGCCGGCCTCTCGCCGCGCGCGATCAACAGCCATTATTATGACATCGACGAGCTCGCGCGCAGCGATATTTTCCGGTCTATCCGCCGATAGCGAAACATTACGGCGTGCAGGGAAGCTATCTGTTCAAATGCGAGAACCATCATATTTCGCAGGGCGTCGGTGATTTCTTGACGCTGCCGCAATTTCTCGCGCGCTGCTATGAAGCGTTCGCCGGCCATGATCGCGCCGAGCTCGCCAATCCGCGCGTGGAGGGCTGGCTCGCCGACGAGGCGTCGAGCCGCATATTGATCAAGCTGGCGCGCGAGAATCTGGCTGCGGGGCTGACGCCCGCGCTGTGACGCGGCGCGTCGCGCGGCGCTTCTTCAGATAGATGACGACGCCGGTGATCGGCAGCAGCGCGACGAGCCATGTCGTCACGGTGTCGCCATTGTGCTCGCCGGTCGCCGCGCGGCGCATCCGCGACATCGTCGAGCAATTGCTCGACGATGTCGCGCATCGGCGCGCGTGCGAGGAGCCAAGCGTCGTCTCGAATAAATGTTCATCATGGGACGCAGTAGAAGGAGAAGCACGTTCATCTCGCTTCCGTGGCGGCGACATCGGCGCGCGAAAGATCCGCCTCGACGCGCAATCCGCCGAGGTCGGAGCGCGCGAAGCGCAGCGCGCCGCCATAGGCGTCGAGCATGTCCTGCACGATGGCGAGGCCCAATCCGGCGCCGCCGCTCTCGTCCAGCCTGCCGCCGCGCTCGCGGATCAGCGCCTCGCTCTCGGCCGGCAGGCCGGCGCCGTCGTCCTCGACGACGAAGCGTCCGCCGGCCGCCGACACGCGCACGCGGCTCGTCGCATGGCGCGCGGCGTTCTCCATCAGATTGCCGAGCATCTCCATGAGATCGACGCGCTCGACAGCGACGCGCGCGCCCGGCGCGATGCGCAGATCGAAGACGACCTCGGCGCCGGCGCTCGCCAGCGTGCGCGCCAGCGCGTCGACCACCTCGGGGACCGGCGTCGGCTCGCTGCGCGGCGCATGGCGGATGCGGGCGCGCGCGAGCTCGCGCTCCACATGGCGATGCATGGCGTCGCCGATGCGGTCCAGCGATTGCGCGATGTCGATCGCTCCGCGTGCGCGGAGGAGCCGCGCATCGGCGGCGAGCGCGGTGAGCGGCGTCTTGAGCCCATGCGCGAGATCGGCGGCGCGATTGCGCGCGCGCGCAATCTCCTTCTCGCGCTCGTCGAGCAGGCCGTTGAGCTCGTCGACGAGCGCCTGCACCTCGCGCGGGCCTTCCTGGTCGAGGCGTCGCCGGGTTCCGCGCGCGATCTCGCCGACCTCGGCGCAGAGCCGCGCCAGCGGCGCGAGGCCGAGCCCGACCTGCATCCACATGGCGAAGCCGAAGCCGAGGGCGAGCAGCAGCAGAGTCGCGAGCATCTCGGTGGCGAAGGCGTCGCGCGCCGTGGCGACGGCGACGAGGCCGAGCGCGGCGAGCACGCGCACGCGCAGCGGCGCCTCCGCATCGCCGATCGAGACGCAGGCGAGGCCGCCGCGCATCGGATTGCCTCGCGGGCCGATCATTCTGTAATAGCGGATCTCGTTGTCGGGCTCGCAGCCGGCGGGAAATGCGAGGCTCCTGTCGCCGAGCGAGGGCGAACGCTCGATCTCGCCCTCGTCATCGGTCGCGACCTGCCAATAGAAGCCCGAGTGCAGCCGCTCGAAGCGCGGATCGGGCGCGCTGCGAATGACGCGCAGCCGCCCCTTGGAGGCGTCGACCGTCAGCTCCGAGACGAGGTTGCGGACATAGGTCTCGATGTCGTCGTCCATGGTGCGCTCGAGATGATGCTCGAACAGCAGCACGAGTCCGAAGCCGGCGAGCGTCAGCGCCAGCGTCACGGCCGCCGCGCCGGCGAGGAACAGACGCAGCCGCAGCGAGCGCGTTCTCACGCGTCGTGATCCGGGACGAGATAGCCGAAGCCGCGCCGCGTCTCGATGAAGCCGGCGCCGATCTTCTTGCGCACCCGGCCGATCAGCACCTCGATGGCGTTGGACTGCTGCTGATCGTGGCCGTAGATGTGCTCGGCGAGCTCGGATTGCGCCACCACCTCGCCGCGCCGATGCATCAGATAGGCGATGAGGCGATATTCGATCGCGGTCATCTCCACCGGAGCGTCGCCCAATTTGATCTGCATGCTGCGCTCGTCGAGCGACACGCGCCCGTTGCGCGTCACCGAGGAGGCGCGGCCGGTCGAACGGCGGATGAGCGAGCGCAGCCGCGCCATCAGCTCCTCCATGCGGAAGGGCTTGGGCAGATAATCATCGGCTCCGGCGTCGATCCCCTGGACGCGCTCGCTCCAGGAGCCGCGCGCGCTCAAAGCCAGCACGGGCGTGTTGCGTCCCTGCTCGCGCCAGCGCTCCAGCACGGTGAGGCCGTCGAGCCCGGGAAGGCCGAGGTCGAGCAGGACGGCGGCGAAATCCTCGGTGTCGCCGAGGAACCAGGCCTCCTCGCCATTGCCGATGGTCTCGACCACATAGCCGGCCTCGACGAGAGCGCGGGCGATGTCGCCAGCGATGCGCTCGTCGTCCTCGACCAGAAGAATTCGCATGGGCGGCCCAGAGTGTTACAATTTAGAAATCAAGCGTCGAGCTCGAGTTCGTCAGCCGTCTGTCAGCTTCGATAGGCCAAATTCGCCCGTGACGCAAAGGCTCCGCCCCGCTCAGCATGAAAAAACCGATCTTTCAAAATCTTGTGCGCGCAGCGCGGCGCTGCGCCGTTCTCGGGGCGGCCTTGGGCGCGAGCGTCGCTCTCGCCGCCGAGGACGTGTCGATCCCGCTCACCGAACAGGCGATCGAGGCGGCGGGGATCGAGACCAAGCCGATCGAGAAATCCTCCGGCAGCGACGAGCTCGTGGTTCCCGGGACCGTGACCGTGCCGCCGCAGCAGCTGCATATGGTCGCGGCGCCGGCGGCGGGCCTCGTCGAGACGCTGCTGGTCTCGCCCGACGAGGAGGTGAAGGAGGGCGACGCCATCGCCACTCTGAAATCTTCCGAGCTCATCGAATCGCAGCGGGCTTTTCTCCAGGCCGCCGCCGACGCCGCTCTGGCGGGCGAGAAGCTGCGGCGCGACGAGCAGCTCTACAAGGAGCGGATCATCGCCGAGCGGCGGCTGCTGGTGACGCGCGCCGAGGCGACGCAGGCGCGCGCTCTGCTCGACGCGCGCGCGCAACAGCTCGCGCTCGACGGCATGAGCGAGCAGGCGATCGAGACCTTGCGCAAGGAGCGCAGGCTCGGCGCCGCGCTCACCGTGCGCGCGCCGGTCGCGGGCGTCATTCTCGCCCGCCATGCGACAGTCGGCGACCGCATTCAGGCCTCGTCGCCGCTCGTCACCATCGCGCGGCTCGATCCCATCTGGGTCAATCTGCAGATCCCCATCGGCCGATCGGTCGGGCTCGACCGCGCGGATCGCGTGGTGATGCCGAGCCTCGGCGTCGAGGGCAAGCTCATCCGCATCGGCCGCACGGTCGATCCGGCGACGCAATCGGTCACCGCCGTGGCCGAGTTTAGCCCCGGCAAGAGCGCCGTCCGGCCGGGACAGGCGGTGCAGGCCATTCTGCGTCTGCGCGGCGCCGGCGGGACGCAATGGCGCGTGCCGGCCGACGCCGTCGTCCATCTTCGCGAGCACGATTGGATTTTCGTGCGCGCGGATGACGGCTTTCGCGCCGTTTCGGTCAAGCTGGTCGCCGAGACGCCGCAATTCGCCTCGGTGCAGGCGCCGCTCGCGGCCACCGATCGCGTGGCCACCCGCGGCATGTTGACCCTTTTGGCCGAGCTCGCAGCCCGCGACCCGAACGCCAAATAAGCGAAGGACAATGCTCGATCAACTCATCAGAATGGCGCTCGCGCAGAGGCTCCTCGTGTTTCTCGGGGCGCTGGGGCTCGCCGTCTGGGGCGCGCACGCCTATTCCAAGCTGCCGATCGACGCCTTCCCCGACGTCGCGCCGGTGCAGGTGCTGGTCTCCATGCGCGCGCCGGGCCTGACGCCCGAGGAGCTCGAGAACCGCGTCACCGCGCCGATCGAGATCGCCGTGCGCGGCGTGCCCAATCTCGTGCGCATGCGCTCGATGACGCGCTATTCGGTCGCGCTGCTGACCTTCGAGTTCACCGAAGGGACCGACATTTATTGGGCGCGCGCTCAGGTCAACGAGCGTCTCGCCTCGGTCGCCGACCAGCTCCCCGACGGCGCCTCGGGCGGCCTCGCGCCCATTGTCACGCCGCTCGGCGAGATGCTGATGTTCACCATCGTCGGCGGCGGGCTGACGCCCACCGAGCAGCGCAGCCTCGTCGACTGGACCATCCGCCCGGCGCTGCGCAGCCTCCCCGGCGTCGCAGATGTCAATGTGCTCGGCGGTTTCGTGCGCACCTTCGAGGTCGCGCCCTCGCCGCCGGCGATGGCGGCGCGCGGCATCACCGTCTCGATGCTGAAGACAGCGCTCTCCGAGAACAACCGCAACGACGGCGCCGGCCGCGTGCGCGACGGCGAGGAGGCGCTGCTGGTGCGCGCCGAGGGCCGCCTGCGCTCGCTCGACGACATTCGTTCCGTGGTGGTCGCCGCCAAGCCGACCGGGGTCGTGCGCATCGGCGACGTCGCCGAGGTGCGCAACGGCTCGCTCGCGCGCAACGGCGTCTCGACCCGCAATGGCGAGGCGGAGGCGGTGTGGGCGCTCGTGCTCGGCCTGCGCGGCGCCGACGCCAGCATGGTCGTCGCGGGCGTCAAGGCGCGGCTCGACGAACTGAAGCCGAGCCTGCCGCCGGGCGTCCATCTCGACATCTTCTACGACCGTAGCGAGCTGATCGGCAAAGCCGTCTGGACCGTGCAGAAAGTGCTGATCGAGGCGATCGTCCTCGTCGTCATCCTGCTGTTCCTGTTCCTCGGCAATCTGCGCGCGGCGCTGGTCGTCTCCCTGATTCTCCCGCTGGCCGCGCTCGCCACTTTCGCGATCATGCGGCAATGGGGCCTCTCGGCCAATATCATGTCGCTCGGCGGCCTCGCCATCGCCATCGGCATATTGGTCGATTGCGCGGTGGTCGTCGTCGAGAATGTCGAGCATCGGCTGACCTCGGTGAAGGAGGCGAACATCGGCGAGCGCGTGCGCCTCACCTTCGAATCGACGCGCGAGGTGGCGGCGCCGCTGATCTCCGGCGCGATCATCATCATCACCGTGTTCCTGCCGCTGCTCTCGCTCGAGGGGCTCGAAGGGCGCTTGTTCGCGCCGGTGGCGCTCACCATCGCCTTTGCGCTCGCCTCGGCGCTGTTCCTGTCTCTGACCGTGGTGCCGGCGCTGAGCGCGTCGCTGCTGCGCGCCGGCGAGACCGACGAGCCGCCGCTCGTTCGGCGCTTGTCGAATTTCTACAATCCGCTGCTGGAGCGGGCGCTGCGCCGGCCGCTCGCCGTCGGCGGAATCGTCACCGCCGGTCTCGCTGTGGCGCTGCTCGCCTCCAACAATATCGGCCAGACCTTCATGCCGGTGATGGACGAAGGCACGCCGGTCATCACCGTGCGCATGCACCCGACCGTCAGCGTCGATGTCGCCGCCGAGACCGACATGCGCATCGAGCGCGCGCTGATGGCGCGCGTGCCGGAGATCAAGGGCGTGATGGGCCGCGCCGGCGCCGACGAGCTCGGCATCGATCCGGTCGGCCTCAACGAGACCGACATGTTCCTGACGCTCGCGCCGCAGAAGGACTGGCGCGGCAAGGGCATGGACTGGCTGATCGGCGAGATGCGGCAGGTGCTCGAATCCATTCCCGGCATCTCCTATTCCTTCTCGCAGCCGATCGACATGCGCGTGCAGGAGATGATCATCGGCGCGCGCGGCGATGTGGTGGTGAAAGTGTTCGGCGACGATCTCGACGAGCTGAACCGCCTCGCCCGCGAGGTGGCGGCGACGCTGAAGAAAATCCCCGGCTCCGAGGACGTGTTCGCGCTCAAGAACGACGGCATGCGCTATCTGAGCGCCAAGATCGACCGCTTGGCCGCCGGCCGTTTCGGCCTCAATGTCAGCGAAATCCAGGATGGGCTGCGCGTGTGGGTGGACGGACGCCAGGTCGGTCTGGTGCTGGAAGGGCCGATCCGCACGCCCCTGGTGCTGCGCGGCGATCAGGTGTCGCGCCGCTCGCCTGTGGATTTCGCGCGCCTGCCGGTCGTCTCGCCCGAGGGCAAGGTGGTCGAGCTGTCGCAGCTCGCCGACATCCGCATCGAGGACGGACCCATTCAGGTGATCCGCGAGGAGGGCCGGCGCTTCGCCACCATTCTCGCCAATGTCTCGGGCCGCGATCTCGTCGGCTTCGTCGACGAGGCCAAGGCCGCCGTCGCCAAGGAGGTGAAGGCGCCGGTCGGCTATCAATTCGTCTGGGGCGGCCAATTCGAGAATCAGCAACGCGCCTCGGCGCGGCTCGCCCTCGTCGTGCCTCTGGCGCTGGCGCTGATCTTCCTGCTCCTCTATCTGACCTTCAACTCGATCGCACAGGCGGCGCTGGTCTTCTGCAACGTGCCCTTCGCGGCGATCGGCGGCGTCATCGGCCTGTGGCTCTCGGGCGAGTTCCTGTCGGTGCCGGCCTCCGTCGGCTTCATCGCGCTGATCGGCATCGCCGTGCTCAATGGCGTGGTGCTGATCTCCTATATCAACAAGCTCGTCGCCGAGGGCCGGCCGGTGCATGAGGCGGTGCGCGAAGGCGCGAGACGCCGCATGCGGCCGGTCATCCTCACCGCGACCATCGCCGCTTTCGGCCTCATGCCCTTCCTCTTCGCCAGCGGCCCGGGCGCCGAGATTCAGCGCCCGCTCGCCATCGTCGTGATCGGCGGGCTCATCACCGCCACCGCGCTCACGCTGGTGCTGCTGCCGATCCTCTATGATCGCTTCCGCCTGCCGCGCCGCGCCGCGCCGCCGGCCGAGAGCGAGGCGGCGAGGCCCGATTCGCGTCTCGCCAAATGGCGGATCGCCCGCCGATGACGCATGTTCGACCGCCAGTCCGCGTCGTCTCGCGTGCGCTCGTCCTCCTCGCCGCGCTCCTCGTGGCGTCGCCCGCGCTCGCCGCCAAGCAGCGCAAGCCGGCGGCGCCGCGCCAAACCTACGTGCTGGCGCGCCATCTCGACATCGCGGTCGACATCGATGCGCCGAGCATGACGCTCGACGCGCGCCATCGCGCCATTTCGGCCCGCTTCGCCACTGCGGATTCGATCACGCCCGGCTCGCCCTATCTCGGCGGACTGCAGCGTCGCAACGTCCGCGGCAATCTGCGCGACTTCAATGAGACGGAGGTCGAGGCCGGCATGCCGCTGTGGCTGCCCGGCCAGCGCGACGCTTTCGCCGCGACGGTGACGACCGGCTTGCACGAGGTCGAGCAAGATCTCGCGCGGCGCCGGCTCGAGGTCGCGCGCCTGCTGCGCGACGCCTGGTGGAACGCCCAGCGCGCCGCGCGCGATGTCGCGGTCGCGCGCAGCCGCGTGGCGACGGCGCGCGATCTCGGCCGCGACATGAAGCGGCGCGTCGAGCTCGGCGACGCCGCCCAGGGCGACGCGCTGCTCGCGCAGAACGAGACGCTCGCCGCCGAGACCGAGCTCGCCGAAATGGAGGGCCAGGAGAAGGCCGCGCGGGTCGACTATATGGTCCTGACCGGCGGCGCGCCGCCGGACGGCGCGCTGGAGCCCATTCGCCCGCCGGCCGATATCGAAAATCATCCGGCGCTGCGCGCGCCGCGCGCGGCGCTGGTGCGCGCCGAGGCGGAGCTGCGGCTCATTCATGCGACGCCGATCGAGAGTCCCGACATCGGCGTCTTCGGCCGCTATGAATACAACAACCAATATTCGACCGACCCGACGCAGCAGCTCTCCAATCAGCGCACCGATTCGACCACTGTCGGCGTGCGCGTGCGCGTGCCGTTGCCGACGCCCGGACGCAACGAGCCGCGCATCGCCGAGGCGCAGGCGGAGATGCGCCGCGCCACCGCCGAATATGAGCGCGCCAAGCGCGTCGTGCTCGGCGATATCGCCGCGGCGCGCGCGACGCTGGCGGCGGCCCAGCGCGCGGCCAAGCTCGCGACCGAGCGGCTGAAGGTCGCCAATGATCAGTTCGAATTGTCGCGCAAATCCTTCAGCCTCGGCGAGATCAGCGCGCTCGATCTCTATCGCCTGCGCCAGATTCAGCTCGACGCCCAGCGCATGCATGCGAGCGCCATGGTCAACGCCGGCGCCGCCGTGTCGCGGCTCAATCAGGCGATGGGGTACGCGCCGGGGTTGTGAGGGACAAGACAAGGAGTGTCGGCCGCGCGGATTTAGAGCGCCCGGCACACAGCTCTCGACGCGAACAGACAGACGGCAATGATGCCGGGGATCCAACCTCCTGCTGCGAGGAATGGAAAAAAAATTGACACGAACAACAGATCTGTCGCGTGAACATGGTGACTGTAAGGTCCAAAACAAAGCACTGAAATTAGATATGAAGCTGCGCTGCAAAACCAACTAGCGAGAATAAGTGACGCCATAGTCGATAAATTCTTCGAGCTTGCAGAGGCAAAGCCAACTGTCATAAACATAATGAAGTATGTGACGATATAGACGTTCGTGAGCGCTGCAAAACGACGAAACAAGGCGTCGTGCGAAATAAGAACATGTGAGATTGTCCCAGCAGCGCAGCAGGCGGCCACGAAGATCCGGTTTCCAATTTGCTCCGGCGCGTATGGTCGGTTCGCAGAGGCGGGCCTCATCGATCGGCGCCGAACCGCGGCCAGGCCAGAGCCGCCGTAAGCCGCGCCACGAGCATCGCGACGAACTCCTCCTCGCGCTCGCGCAGGAAGAAATGTCCGCCGTCCATCAGCTCACAGCTGAACGGCCCCTTTGTCTCCTCGCTCCAGGCGCGCAGCGCTTCCTCCCCGACATCGTCCGCGCGTCCGCCGAAGACGAGGACGGGAAAATCGAAAGGCTCTTCCTTGGCGGCATGGCGGAAATCGTCGACGACCGTGAAATCTGCGGCGGCGGCGTCGAGCGCCATGCGCGACAGCTCGGGGTCGGCGAACACTTCTTCGGGGGTGCCGCCGAGCCGGCGCAGCGTCGCGATCACGTCTTCGTCCGAGCGCAGCGCGGCGAAGCGCGCGTCCTTGCGTCGGGAGGGCGCTGCGGCGGCGGCGAGCGCCAGCGCTCTTGGCGGCGGAGCGCCCCGGCGCCGTAGCTCGCGCGCGCAGCCGAAGGCGAGCAGCGCTCCGAGACTATGGCCGAACAGCGCGTAATTCGGCGCGAGCCCGGCGGCGATCTCGCCCGTGAGCAGCCGCGCCGTCTCCTCGAATCCGCGCAAATGCGGCTCGCGCAGGCGCACGCCGCGGCCGGGCCGCTCGACCGGCTCTATGCGCAGCCAGGACGGGACGAGCCGACGCCAGCGATAGAAGGGCGCCGCGCTCGAGCCCGCACAGGCGAAGCAATAAAGGGTGAGACGATCCGTCATGAATTACCGAATTCTCTTTCAAAAACCGATACGGAGCGAAAGCCGCAGGGTCAGGGTTTTATCTTCACCCGATTCCCCAAGGCGAAAGCCGCGTCACGTGTCGCGCAGCGTTTCCAGCAGCCAGTCCAGCGCCTCGGGAAAGATCAGCTCCTGCGAGGCGGCGATCTCCTGCGCGCTCCACCATTTCCAGCCGAGCACGTCGCGCCGCTCGATCTCGGTGAAATTGCGCGTGTCGAGCGTGAAGCCGTCGCCGACCCGCACCGCATAGAAGCGCTCGCTCGCGAGCAGCCAGTCCTCGCCGAGCTGCATGGGAAATTCGCGGGCGGCGACCACCGGCCCGAGCTCGACGCCCTCGAGCCCCGTCTCCTCGAACAGTTCACGCCGCGCGGCGCGGTCGAAGGTCTCGCCCGGCTCCAGCGCGCCGCCCACCGCGCCCCAGAAATGCGCATGGCCGCGCTGGATCAGATGCGGCGCGAGTCGCGACGAATAGCGCAGCAGCAGCGCTTCGCCGGCGGAGTTGAGCAGCAGCACGCGCGCCGCCTCGCGTCGGCGCAGCTTGCCCGCATAGGGAAGCGTCAGGGGAGGGCGGCCGCGCTCCACGGCCCAATGCGTCAGCCGCCAGACGCCGTTCTCCTGCGTGAACCAGCAGGGCGCGGCGTTCAGCACCGGCGCTTCGCGCTTCACCGAGAGGCCGACGCCGGCGGCGATGCGATAAGCGATGTCCAGCACGCCGGCATGGGCGATCACCAGCACTGATCCGCCGGCATGGCGCTCGGCGATCGCGTCGAGCTCGGCGCGCACGCGCGTGGCGAATTGCACATGGCTCTCGCCGCCGCCGAGAATGGTGAAATGCGGCCGCCGCCGCCGATGCATCGCATATTGGCGCGGATAGAGCCGCTCGACCTCGTCGGAGACGAGGCCCTGCCATTCGCCGTCATGCTTCTCGCGCAGCGCGGCGCTGGTGGTGATCGGCAGGCCGAGCCGCGTCGCGATCGGCGTCGCCGTCTGCAGCGCGCGCTTCAGATCGCTGCTGTAGACGTGGTCGAAGCGTTCGTCCGCGAGCTCTTGCGCCAAAGCCTCCGCCTGGGCGAGGCCTTTGACGTTGAGTGGGATGTTCAGCTGTCCCTGGACGCGCCGCTCGAGATTCCAATTGGTCTCGCCGTGGCGCGCCAGGCAAATGCGCGTCAGCGCCATGAAATCGCTCCGGGGGGACGCCCTCCGTCTAACGACCTAGGGGCCGATAGTCCAGCGCGGAAAGGAGAGCGCGCCCAGCGAAGTTCAGCTGGTGAAGCCGCTTCCGCCCTCGTTCAAGGCGTCCCAGGAGAAGGGCGTCCAGCCCTCCGCCTGCATCTCGATGGCGAAGGCGACGCCGCGCGCGATCAGCCGATTGCGCGGCGTCATGCCGGCGACCTGCGCGGCGGTGGAGGCGGCGATGTCGGCGAGCGGCGTGCCGGCGGCGACGGCGCGCCCATGCTTGATGATGCCGCGGATGCGCCCGGCGTATGGCGCGAGCGCCGGCGTTCCGTCGATCATGCCGAAGGCCTCGCCGGCCTCGACGACATTGCCGATGTCCTTGATCATCGAAAAAATCCCCGAGACCGGCGCGCGCGCCGGCTCGCTCTCGCCCGGCTCGGGCTCTGCGGCGGGGCCTGGACCCTCGCCCGGCCTGCGGATCGCGCCCGGGTCCTTGCCATGGGCGTCGACCACGAGGTCGCAGCTCTCGCCGGCGACGGAGCCGGGCGAGACGCCGATAGTGAGGCCGGCGAGATTGCGCACGCCGAAAGGCTCCCGGCGCGGCGCCATTTCGGCGTCGACGACGACCTCCCAGGGCCAGCGCTCGAGAATCTGCTGCAGCGGATGCGTCAGCACCGGAACGAACATGCGGCTGCGCAGGCCCAGCATGAATTCGGCGACGAGGTCGGCGCGGCGCGCCTCGACCCCCTCGAGCACGCTCGAGCCGTCGAACCAGGCGTCTGAGAAGGTCATCTTGCGACGCAGATCCGGCGGCGGCGCGGCCTGGTGAAGGGCGACAATATGATCGGCGAGGAATAGTTCGCGCGCGATCGCCGAGGCGGTTTCTCCGATCCCCAGGATCAGCACGCAGGAATGTCGGTCGGACATGGCTCGAACCGTCGTCTGTTGCAGTCGCGTGACGACAAGCAAGATTCCGGCCTCGAGCAGCCGTTCCTTCGCGTGCGACGTATGACAGTCGCATATTATGGCGCCAGTGACCTTTTGCCGCAGAAATAGAACGCTTCTCTGGAAGGCTTGCAATATACCAATTTATACGGCTCTTATATAAAGGCGCGTTCGGAGCCGTCATGCCGGAGCAACCGGCGGCAAAGCGCCGATGAAGTGGGAGAGCGCCGCTGTGGCGGCGAAGATGGAGGTTGATGTGCAAGCGAATGTTTCTTCGACGGAAACGACCGAGGTCGGCAATGTGGCTCCCGTCGGCGTCGCGGCGCCCGTGTCCGAGGCTCCGGGTCCCCAGGCCGGCGTCGCTTCCGAGGTCGCCGACGGCTTCATCATTCACGTGCGTTTCCGCACCGACGCCACCATTTGGATGATCGACGAGTGCCCCTCCCACTTCACCCCGCAGGAATGGTACAATTTCCTCTGCAAGCGCATTCCCGATCGCTATTCGCCGCGCATGGGCGGCCGCGGCGACTTCCGCGTCAGCCGCGCGCAGCTCGAGGCGCTGAAGATCCGCAATCCGAGCTGATCGGACGATTTGCGAGATCCCGGACGCCGCGCCACGGCGTCCGGACGCCGTCGATCGGCGTGATTCAATCGATTTGACAGTGTGAAAGAGCGAGCCTGAAGGTTCGCGGTCCAAGCCCTGCCCCTGGACCGCGAGCCTTCAGGCTCGCTCTTTCCCGTCGAATCGGCTCTGATGCGAGGCGATCCGAGCCGTTCTGCACGAAAATGTGAGTGGCGCATTTCTCGCTTTGTCCGCGGCATGCTGGACCAGAGATCGCCTCTTCTCGCCCGAACCCATCGTTTCGTGACGGTTTTTCCGGCGCGCCTGCTGCGGCACGACGATGTGCTGGGGCTGTCGACGCTGCTGTTTGCGGGCGGCGAGCTGCGCGTGCCGCTGGTGGACGCCGCGGTCGACACGGTGGTGGAAGCGGAGATCGACGCCAGCGACGTCTCGATCGCTTTGTCGCGGCCGATGGATGTGACCATCCTCAACCGTCTGCCCGGCGAGATCGTCTCGCTTCAGCTCCTCGCGCCGCCTTTCGTCGTCGCCACTTTGTCGCTCGGCGGGGCGGAGCTGCAGGCGATCATCACGCGCGAATCGGTCGAGCGCCTCGCGTTGATCGAGGGGCTGCGCGCTTGGGCGATGATCAAGGCCGTGGCGATCAGCGGCCGGACGCTCGATCCTGATTCGGCTCCTTATCCGCGTCGCTGGCCGTCTTCTGAAAGGACCAGTTCAGGGAGGCGATGACCTCGTCCAGCGTGCGCTTGGCCGAATGCGCCGCATGGCGCTCGATCGAGCGATAAATGCTCGCCAGCCGCTCGCCGAAGGGCGTGATCTCTGCGCCGCCCTCGCGGCGGCCGGGAAAAGTGGCGACGACCGGGCTCTCGAAGGTGCGGTTGAGCGCGTCGACCGACAGCCAGCATTTGCGATAGGAGAGGCCGAGCGCGCGGCTCGCCCCGATAATCGAGCGCTCCTTGCGCACCGCGTCGATCAGCTCGAGGTCCTGCGGCCCTAGCGAACCGCCATTGGGCAGCCGCAGCACCACTCCGACCTGCAAGGCCGACATCTGCGAGGGCTCATGCTCCGCCCGCGTCATCCGCATCTCCCGCTCCGCGACCAGCAATATAGCGCTCAACATAGCAGAAATGCGACGGCCCTGTCACATTTGCGACAACGCCATATTCACTGCGCCACGAAAGATCCGGGCGACAGGGCGGCGGCGCGCTCGGCCAGCTTCACGCGTATGGCGCGGGAGACGGCGCTGGCGACCAGCGCCGAGCGCTCGTCGATGCCGGTCCAGCGCGCCGTGCGGCCACGCGGATCGATCTCCAGAACTTTCACGCCGCAGGGGATTTGGGCGCCGTCGCGGACGACTCCGCGCAGCACGCCGTCGAGCGGCGCGGTGATCGGCTCGCCGCCGAGATGGCCGACGACGAAGTCCTTGAACACGCGCTGGCCGATGTCGATCGCCGTGTGCCACAGGCCCGGACGGGCGGAATAGACGAAACGCTCCTCGCCGACGCCGCCGAGCACCAGCGGAACATGATCCGCCGCCTCTGTCTCGCCGCTATGGACGATGCGCCCGGCTTCGGAGGGCTTGGTCTCGATGGCGATGTCGCAATTGCGCCCGACGGCGAAATTCGGGCCGAGGCCGACGGCGAGCCCGGCGAGATGGCGCAGATCGGGCGTGGCGCGATATTTCTGCATCCGCGCATCGACCAGCGCGTCGGGCGCACGCAGCGCGACGAGATCGTGGAATTGCAGCGGCGTGACCGCGATATGGGCCGAATAGTCGAGAATGGCGAGCAGCTCCAACGCCGTCTCGGCGCGTTCGCTGGTCACTCCGTCGAGCGTGATCCTCTCGCCATAGAGAGTGTCATGGAAGGCCATCTGCCGCCGGATGACCGGAGGGAAGGAATCATGGCTCAGCACGACGGCCCAGCCGATGCGATGCATATGGACGGCGACCGCCGAAGCGATCTCATTCGTCCCCAAAATGACGACCAGCGGACGCTTGCGTCGCGGCTGGGCGTCCGGGTCTTCCGGCGCGCGCATGAATTCCTCCTGATCCGCAAAGAAGGAAAGCAAGCCCTGCGCCAGCGCGAAAATCGGAAAACACCCTTCGAAAACAGGGGTCTGACCAAAGCGTGCGGCGCCGCGCCGGCAGGCGCCAGCTATATTGTCGCGGATATAACACGAGCAAAGCGCGAAACGCGACAATCCGTCCATTCAGTCCACAGGAAGGCGCAGACGGATCTCGTCGACGAAGGCGGCGAGGCAGCGCTTCACCGTGTCGAATTGCGCCGAGGTCGGAATGACGGCGATTCCATGCACGCCGAGCTCCTCGTTCAGCCGGTTCACATGCGCCGCGACCTCCTTATAGTCGCCGACGAGCGACATCGACAGCAGCGCCTGCGGGTCGAGCTCGCCGCTCCCGGCGCGGTCGCGCCGCTTCATCTGCTCGCAGAACGCCTCGAGATAGGGCGTGGCGATCGAGATCGCCTCGTCGCGGCCGGAGGTCGCGAAGCCGAAGCGCGCCAGCACCAGGCGCGGATCGCCCTCCGGCGCCTCCTCGCGATAGATCGCCAGCATCTGGCGCAGCCGCTCCTCGGTGCAGGTGGCCGAGGCCATGAGGCCATAGCCCTTGCGCGCGGCGAGCCGAATCGTGCTGTCGGTGGTGGTGGCGATCCAGGTGGGGATCGGCTGCTCCGGCCGCGGCGCGAGAGTCAATTTGTCGACGTCGAAGAACTTGCCCTTATGCGTGACGTCCGTTTCCTTCAGCAGGCGCTGCACCAGCTCCAGCGCCTCGAGCCCGCGCTCGGCGAGGTCGGCCGGCTCGACGCCGAAACGCTTGGCGTCGTCCCCGAAGGCGGCGCCGCTGGCGACGCCGAAATTGAAGCGGCCCTTGGTGAGCAGATCGATGCTGGCGACATCCTCGGCGAGCTGGATCGGATCGCGCAGCGCCGGCAGATAAGCGGCGGAGCCGACGCGCGCGCGCATGGTGACGCCGGCGGCGTAGCCGAGCATCACCGAAGTGGCGCCGCTCGGCCAGCGATCGTCGAAATGCTGCTCGCCGACCCAGATGTCGTCGAAGCGCATGCGCTCGGCCTCGCGCACCAGAATGAGCTGGCGCGTCAAGGCGCGGCCGTCCTCGAGGGTGGGATTGTCGAACAGGCACAGATAGCCAAATCTCGGATTCATCACACAGCTCCAACGGGTCCCGGCAATCGGGAGGTGCAACAACCGAGCCGGAGGGGGCGGGGCGGGCCCTTTGCCGCCCCGTCCAGAGAAACTCTCGTTGTTTCCATTATTTGCATATTCGGCGCGGAGCGCGGTCCGTCGCAAATCCGACACGTCCGCGCGCGTCGCGGCGAAGGCGCCGCCGAAGATGTGCGCTTTCGACAGGCAAATTCGCGTATGCGGAGGCCGCCTTGACTTCCGCCGCTCGGGCGCTTAGCAACCCAGCGTCCGGTCGAGGCGAGAGCTTCCGCCGGCGCGCACCCGTGGCCGTCCTCGTGATCTTCGTCCGAGGAGGGCCTGTCGGCCGGATCATCCGGCAGAGGAGGGCGCGTTCTTTCGACGCTGAGGAAATGTCCCTCGGCGCGGGAACGTGGTTCGGCGCAGCTCGCCCTCGAAGGGCGGGAGCGGCGTGCTTTTCCCGTGCGAGGGCGCGAGAACAGGACGCAGCAAGTGACGAAACGCGCTGAATCAAAGTACAAGCTCGACCGCCGACTCGGTCAGAACATCTGGGGCCGCCCGAAGAGCCCGGTGAACCGCCGCGAATATGGCCCCGGCCAGCACGGCCAGCGCCGCAAGGGCAAGCTCTCGGACTTCGGCACGCAGCTGAAAGCCAAGCAGAAGCTCAAGGGCTATTACGGCAACATCTCCGAGAAGCAGTTCCGCAAATATTATGCGGAGGCCATCCGCCTCAAGGGCGACTCGGGAGACAATCTGATCGGCCTGCTCGAGCGCCGCCTCGACGCCGTGGTCTATCGCGCCAAATTCGTGCCGACCGTCTTCGCCGCCCGCCAGTTCATCAACCACGGCCACATCAGGGTGAACGGCCGCCGGGTGAACATCCCCTCCTATCTCGTCAAGCTCGACGATGTGGTCGAGGTGAAGGAGAGCTCCAAGCAGGCGATCACCGTGCTCGAATCGGTGGCTCTCGGCGAGCGCGACGTGCCCGACTATTATGAGGTCGATCACAATAAGATGACCGCGAAGCTGAACCGCGTTCCGCTGCCGAACGAGGTGCCCTATCCGGTGCAGATGGAGCCCAATCTGGTCATCGAGTTCTATTCGCGCTGATCGCTGCGCGCATCCGCGAGTCCAGGGCGTCCCTTCGGGGACGCCCTTTTCGCTTGACCATTATAAATAGGAGTCCTATCTTTTTTCCATGACGCCCTTCGACGCCCTTTCCACTCCTCTTCCTCGTCGTCTCCGCGAAGGGCTGGACCGCATCGGCGCGGTGCTGCGGGCCGAGCGCTGGGGCGCCGCCGAGGGCGCCGCGCTCACGCCCACCCAGCTCGACGCTCTGACCTTCCTCGTCGCGCGCGGCGACCAGGGCGCACGGCTGCGCGCCGTCGCCGATCATCTCGCCGTGTCGCAGCCGACCGCCACCGATTCGGTCGCCGCGCTGGCGCGCAAGGGGCTGATCGCCAAATCGCCCGACCCCGAGGATGCGCGCGCCGTCCGCCTGCGCGCCACCGCCGCCGGCCGCGCGGCGTCCCTCGCCGCGCAGACCGAGGATTCGGCGATCGAGCGCGCGCTGGCGACGCTGCTGGCGAGCGAGCAGGAGCAATTGCTCCGCCTCGTCATCAAGACCATTCGCGCGCTGCAGGAGGCCGAGGCGATCGCGCCGCAGCGGCTCTGCGTCGGCTGCCGGCATTTTCGTCCGTTCGTGCATGAGGATGCGGAGCTGCCGCATCATTGCGCCCTGGTCGACGCGGCTTTCGGCGGACGCCATCTGCGGCTCGACTGCCCCGAGCAGGAGGAGGCGCCGCCGGCGCAGCGCGACGCCGCCTGGGCGCTGTTTCTGCGCGCTGCTCCCCGGCTGAGCGCGCGCGAAGCTTCCCGGGGCGGCGTCCCCGGGACAAACCGGCCCGCCGCGGCGGGCCCAAAACTGGAGGACTGAGGCAATGGCTCGGAAAGCGACCTTCTATCACGCCGGCTGCCCCGTCTGCGCGGATGCGGAGACCGCCTTCGCGCAGGCTCTCGACAAGGATGCGTTCGACGTCGAGATCGTTCATCTCGGCGAGGACAAGTCGCGCCTGCGCGAGGCCGAGGCGGCCGGGGTGAAATCGGTGCCCGCCTTCGTCATCGACGGGCGCGCCTATCACATCAATTTCGGCGCGGATCTCGCCGCGCTGAAATAAACGCGCTATTGCTCCTGCGCTGTCACTTGAAGCGAACTCGCCTCGCCGGGCCGGCCCCGCGCGAGGCCTTTTCGAGGGCAAAATGGTTTCCGTTTCGATCGAGACGATGTTCGCCGCGCATTCGCTGTTCCCGCTCGGGCCGCGCGCTGCGCCGAGCGGCATCGGCAAGAGCGTCGCGCCGCCGCCTTGGCGCATCACGCGCACCGGACTCGACGGCGACCGCCAGGGAGATCTCGTCAATCACGGCGGCGAGGAGAAGGCGCTGCATCATTATCCGCGCGATCATTATGCGCGCTGGTTCGGCGAGGAGCCGGCGCTCGCCGCGGCGCTGGCCGAAGCCCCCGCCTTCGGCGAGAATATCTCCACTTTCGGGATCACAGAGCAGGATGTCTGTGTCGGCGACGTGTTCGCGCTCGGCGCGGCGCGCCTGCAGGTGAGCCAGGGGCGCCAGCCCTGCTGGAAGCTCAACGAGCGCTTTCAGCGCAAGGATATGGCGCGCCGGGTGCAGGACAGCGGCCGCACCGGCTGGTATTATCGCGTGCTCGGCGAGGGGGCCGTGCAGCCCGGCGACCGGCTCGAGCTGATCGAGCGGCCGCTGCCCGACTGGCCGGTGCTGCGCCTCAACGAGCTGCTCTACCGCCGCATGCTGGATTTCGATGCGCTGGAACAGATGACGCAGCTGCCGCAGCTCGCCGCGCCCTGGCGCGAGCTCGCGTCCCGCCGTCTCCTGCGCCGCAAGGTCGAGGACTGGTCGTCGCGCCTCGAAGGGGCGTGACGCCTCTTTCCCGGGCCCCTCACCTCACCTCACCTCTCCCCGCGAGCGGGGCGAGGTGAGGTGAGGGGCCTGGGCGAGCTCGCGAAACGTGTCACCCGCCCGCCAGCTCGGCTCCCGCCAGCTTCGCCGCTTCCGCCCCCGACAGCATGGCGCCATTGAAGCCATGCTCGCCGCCGAAGGCCGAAGACAGATAGAGCCCCGGCACCGGCGTGCGCGGGGTGCGCGGAAAGCCCGAGAGGATCGACTCGGTCGGCGGCAGCGAGGCGAAGCCATAGACCGCGCCGTCCGGCGTGTTGAGATAGCCCGCCATGGATTGCGCATTGAGCAGCGTGCGCTCCTGCACGAGGCCCGAGAAGCCCGGATAATCGCGCTCGAGCCGCGCCTGCAGCGCGTCGAGCCATTGCTCGCGCCGCGCCCGCGCGTCGTCGCGCGAGAGCCCCCGCCAATTGTCCATCCGATCGAGCCCGAGCACGCTGAGCAGGATCGGCGTCTCCTCCCACAGCCCCGAATCGATGGCGCTGAAATTGGCGATTCCATAGGCCGGCAGCGGACCCTTCGGCGCATCGGCGAGCAGGCTCGCGCCGGCGCCGTAATCGTCGAAGCGGCGCATCTCCGCCGGCAGCACGATGCTCGAATAATCGGCGAGGCCGATGGTCTGCGGCTTGGCGGAGAGGCCGTAATGCGCGCAGAACAGCGAGGTCGACAGCGCCCGCGTCCCGAAGGCCTCGCCCATCGCCGCGCGCGCCGCCTCCGGCAGCAGATCGGCGGCGACATTCGGCCCGCAATTGGCGAGCACCGCGCGCGCGGTGACGCGCTCCTCGTCCTCGCCGGATTTGCGCGCCACATGGCGGACGGCGACGGGGCGGCCCTCGCCGTCGAGCTCGATGGCGCTCGCATTGCGGCCGAGCTTCACCACGCCGCCGGCCTTGGTGATCGTCTTGGCGAGCTTGAGGCTCAGCTGCCGCGAGCCTCCTTTGATATAGGCGCCGCCCGAGCCGATATAGCCGCCCTGCGCCAGCGCATAGAAGACGAACCACATGCGCTTCGGATCATCGCCATAATAGAAGAGATTGGCGGCGAGCGCGGCCTTCAGCCCCTCCTCCTCGCCGAACTCGCGCGCGAGCACATCGGAGAGCGAGGCGCGCCAGTCGGCGGCGACCGGCGCGATCTCCGCTAGTCCCTTCGCCAGTCTGGCGATGGAGCGCTCCTCGCGCGCGGCGGAGAGATTCCACAAGGAATCCTGGATCTGATCGATGCGGTCGAGAAAGGAATGGATCGCCTTGGCCTTGGCGGGAAAGCGCGCCGACAGCGCGTCCTTGGCCGCGGCGAAGCCGACCGGCAGAGTGAAGGGCTCGTCCAGCGGCCCGCCGCTCACCGTGTAGAGCGGCCCGGTCGGAATCCATTCGATCTCGTTCAGAATGCCGAGCTCGTCCAGGATGCGGTGCTTGACGTCGCGCGGATCGCGCGGGTCGGAAGTCTGATGCAGCGAGGCCTCGACCGTCAGCGAGCCGACCTTATAGACCGAGGCGGCGCCGCCGAGGCTGAAATTGCGCTCGATCAGGCAGACGCCATAGCCTTGCTTGGCGAGCAGCGCCCCCGCGGTCAGGCCGCCGAGGCCCGAGCCGATCACCACCACATCGAATTGCTTTGCTTCCGCCACGACCGCGCCTTTCGCTTGCGATTTATCGGCTCGCGCGAGCTTACTCGTTGTCGGGCCGAGTTCAAAGGCGGCCGGCCGCCAGCTTTACAATGAGCCGGGAATTTCCTAGGTGGCTCTGCGTCACATGAATTCGACGTGTTTCGCGAAGAGCGAGTCTGAAGACTCGCGGTCCGAGCGCGGCCCCTTGGACCGCGAGCCTTGAGGCTCGCTCTTCTCGGAACCGAGAATCGGAAAACGTGCTCCTCAGGCGAAAGCGAACGAGAGCGGATGCTGCGACGACTGGCGATCATGATCGGCGTGCGGCTCGGCCGCGGCCTCCCGCATTTCGACGCGGAGTATTACGCCGCGGCCTATCCGGACGTCGCCGCCGCCGGAATCGATCCTCTCGCCCATTTTCTGAGGCACGGCTGGCGCGAAGGACGCAATCCGTCCTGGAGCTTTCACACGCTCTATTATCGCGACGAGAACCCGAGCTGCGGACGGCGCGAGAATCCGCTGCTGCATTATCTCGCCAATAAGCACGCGCAGCCGCTGCGCGTGTTTCCGGAAACGGAAGAGGAGCTGATCGAGCTGCAGAAGCGCGTCGTCGCCGGCCATTTCGACGAAGACTTCTATCGGCTGAAATATCTCGGCGGCGCCCTCGATTGCGATGCGCTCGATCATTATCTGCGCAGCGGATGGCGCCTCGGCTTCGATCCATCCGCCGATTTCTCGACCAATAACTATCTCGACGCCAACAGCCATGCGCGCGCCGCCAAGGTCAGCCCGCTCTATCATCACGTCGCGACGCGCTCGATGGCCGCGCAGGCGCCGCGCGTGGCGCCCGCCCGCGCAAATATCGCCGCGGCGCTCGCGCCGGAGTTCGATGCGGGTTTCTATCTGCGCGCCAATCCCGATGTGGCGGCGCAGAAGCTCGACCCGCTCGCGCATTACATCGAGCGCGGCTGGCGCGAGGGGCGCGATCCGAGCGCCGTGTTCTGGACGTCCTATTATCTCTCGAGCAATCCCGACGTGCGCGCCGCGGGCGAAAATCCGTTCCATCATTATATCACGCGCGGGCGCGGCGAAGGGCGCAAGCCCAACCCCGTCGGCGCGCTGGCCTGGCCGAAGCCGACGGCGCCGGCCGCGCAGGAGTGGAACGGCGTCCGTCCCGCGAGACAGGTCGCGAACGCCGAGGTCGATGTGATCGTGCCCGTCTATCGCGGCTATGACGAGACGCTGGCGAGCCTTCACGCCGTGCTCGCCCATGCGCAGCAGACGCCGTTCAATCTCGTCGTCGTCAATGATCGCAGTCCCGAGCCGGCGCTGACCGATGCGCTGCGCGATCTTTCTTCACGCGGCCTCTTCGACTATCTCGAGAACGAGGAAAATCTCGGCTTCGTGCGCAGCGTCAACAAGGCGCTGGAGCGGCGCGGATCGCGCGATGTCGTCATTCTCAACTCCGACGCCATCGTCCATGGCGACTGGATCGACCGTCTGCTCGCCCATGCGCGCAGCGACGCGCGCATCGCGACCATCACACCCTTCTCGAACAACGCCACCATCTGCAGCTATCCGGTCTCCAATCGCGACAATATGCTGGCGCTCGAAGCGTCGCCCGCCGAGCTCGACGATTTCGCCAAGGCCTGCAACGTCGGCGCGCGCAGCGTCGCGCCGACCGGCGTCGGCTTCTGCATGTATATGCGCGGCGCCGTCATCGACGCCATCGGCGGCTTCGACGCCGAGGCCTTCGGCCATGGCTATGGCGAGGAATGCGATTTCTGCCGGCGCGCCGCCGAGGCCGGCCATGTCAATGTGATCGCGCATGACGTCTTCGTCTATCATGCGGGGCAGGTGTCCTTCGCCGAGCGCGCCAAGACCGAGCGCGCCGCCAATCAGCGCGCGCTCGCCGACAAGCATCCCGATTATCCGATGCGCGTCGCGCTCTATATCCGCGCCGATCCGGCGCTGGAGGCGCGCATCCGGCTCGATCTCTATCGGCTGGCGAAGAGCCTTCGCCGCCGCGTCGCGGTGATGGTCACTCACGCCATTCGCGGCGGCGTCGCCACCCATGTCGACGATCTCGCGAAGCGCCTCGACGACGAAGGCTTCGACGTGCTGCTGATGAAGCTCGGCGCCAGCCGCGGCGATGACATCACGATCGAGACGCGCGGCGCGTCGATCTATGCGCCCTCGCTCGCCGCATTGTCGATCGCGCGCCATGCGCGCACGATCGAGGATTTTTTCGCCTGGGCGCGGCCGGAGATTATTCATGTCCATTCCTTCGTCGGATTGGACTGGCCGTCGACTCTGAGCCTCATGTCGATCATCGAGCGCGCCGCGCCGGGCTATTTTTGCACGCTGCATGATTACACCGCGCTCTGCCATCGCCATCATCTGGTGACGCCGCAGGGCGATTATTGCGCCGAGCGCCGCATCGACATTTGCCGCGCCTGCGTCGCCGCCGACAAGGAACATGCGCCGATCGTCGATCCGGCCGAGCGGGAAGCGCGTTACGGCGCCTTTTATGAAAAAGCGAAGAGCATATTCGCGCCCTCGCGCGACGCCGCCGCACGGCTCGCTCATGCCTATCCGAATGTGCGGACGGAGCTGCGTCCGCATGTTTACGCGCCGCCGGCGCTGCGCGAGCCGGAGCCGCCGATCGACGCGCCGCTGCGCATCGCGGTGATCGGCGCGATCACTTTGCACAAGGGCGCGCGGCTGCTGCATGCGCTGGCGCTCGACGCGCGGCGCCGCGATCTGCCGCTGCGCTATCGCATCATCGGCTCCTCGGTGCTGAAGTCGGAGCTCGAGGATGAAGGCGTCGTCGAGACAGGCCATTATCCGAGCGAGGACGCCGGCCTCGCTCTCGTCGAGCAATGGCGCCCGCACTTCGCCTTCTTCCCCTCCATCTGGCCGGAGACCTTCTGCTACACGCTGTCGCTGGCGCTCGCGGCCGGGGTTCCGCCGGTCGTCTTCGACATCGGCGCGCCGGCGGAGCGGCTGCGCGAGCTGGACCAGGGGCAGATTCTCGATCTCGCGCTCGCCGAGACGCCCGCGGCGCTCAATGACGCGATTTTGGCGCTGCCGGTGGACGCGCTCTGGAAAAAGCGGGGGCCTTACACGTCACGGTCATATCCGCGCCTCGTCGAGGACTATTATGGGGTGCGAGCCTGAAGGCTCGCGGTCCGACGCGGCGCCTGGACCGCGAGCTTTCAGGCTCGCCCTCGCTCCAACCAGGACGCAAGCCCATGCGCGCGATTCTCCTCCTCCTCGCTCTCATCGCCGGCGGCGCTCACGCCGAGGACGCGCCCGCCGACGGCCGTTATTCGATGACGCCGGCGGAGAACGGCTTCCTGCGGCTCGACAGAGACACCGGCGCTGTCGCCCATTGCGCGACCGAGAACGGCGTTTCGGCGTGCCGCGCCGCGGCCGACGAGCGCGCCGCGCTGATGGCGGAGATCGACCGGCTGTCCAAGGAGAACGCCGATCTGCGCGCCAAGCTCGCCGGCGCCGAGGCGCCGAAGAAGCCGCTGCCCGGCGAGCAGGAGTTCGAGCGCGCGCTCTCCTTCACCGAGAAATTCGTGCGCCGCATGATGCGGCTCTTCCGCGAGGAGGCGCCCGAGAGCGAGCGGCTCTGAGTTCTCTCTGGTCACGAAAAATCCGCAACGCCTGGGTCGCCGTCATTGCGAGGAGCGCAGCGACGAAGCAACCCAGGGGCCGCCCCGCCGCTCTGGCTTGCTTCGCTCCGCTCGCAATGACGGGCCCGGCTATCGTCGGTTCACGTCGAGACTTCGTGCGTCGCTCGCGATGACGCGCCGGCGATCATGCGATAATCATGTGACGCTGTTGAACGAGAAGGGTCCTCATGTCTGCGATCGACAATTTCCTCGGCGGCTCGCCGCTGCAAGTGTTCGTCAAGCTCCTGTTCGTCTCGCTCGTCGTCGGCGCGCTGCTGATGTGGCTGGAGCTGCGGCCGATCGATCTGCTGCATGGCGTGCAGCGCTTCTTCGACCATATCTCCTCGCTCGGCGTCGGCGCGGTGAAGCTGGTCGGCGAATATGTGCTGACCGGCGCGCTGATCGTGGTGCCGGCGTTTCTGGTGCTGCGCCTGCTCAAGCTCGGCGGGGGGCGCTGAGGCGCAAATTCCGCTTGCGCGCGGCGCTCCGTCCATGGATTGAGGAAAGCAGCGCCGCGGGCGATCCGCCTCGCGGCCATCCCATTCTAAAGAGGCTGACGATGTCCAACGGGCGAGGCAAGAGGTCCACCGTCTATCGCTATCTGACCGGGCCGGACGACGCGGAATTTTGTAAACGCGTCACCGAGGCGCTGAGCCTCGGCTGGTCGCTCTATGGCTCGGCGACGCTGACCTTCGACACGGTGAAGGGCCGGGTGATCTGCGGCCAGGCGATCACCAAGGATGTCTATGATTTCGAATATACGGCGGATGTGAAGCTCTCGGAGCTATAGGCCGGACGATGGAATGGCGGGACGAAGGGCTCGTCATCGGCGTGCGCCGCCACGGCGAGTCCGCGGTGATTCTGGAGCTGATGACGCGCGCGCACGGCCGCCATATGGGCCTCGTGCGCGGCGGCTCCGGCCGCGCCCTTCGGTCGGTCCTGCAGGTCGGCAACAGCGTCGAGGTCCTGTGGCGGGCGCGGCTCGAGGAGCATCTCGGCGCCTTCGCCGTGGAGCCTCTGCGCTCGCGCGCGGCGCGGCTCATCGACCGCGCCTTCGCTCTGCATGGCGTCGCCCATCTCGCCGCGCTGCTGCGCCTGCTGCCGGAACGCGACGCGCAACGGGAGTTATTCGAGATGGCCGAACTGATCGCCGATCGGCTCGATTCGCTCGATCTCGCTCCCGCGCTGATGGCGCGTTTCGAGCTGGCTCTGCTGCAGGCGCTCGGCTTCGGCCTCGATGTCGAGCGCTGCGCTCTGACCGGGGCGACGCAGGATCTCGCCTTCGTCTCGCCCAAGACCGGCCGGGCGGTGACCCGCGACGCCGGCGCGCCCTGGCGCGACCGCCTGCTGCCCTTCCCGCCCTTTCTGCAGGATTGCGCCCGCGCCCCGGCCGATGCGTCCGAGCTGGCGGCGGCCTTCCGCCTCACCGGCCATTTCCTCGCCCGCGACGTCTTCACCCCGCGCGGCCTCGAGGCCCCCCAGGCCCGCGCGCTCTATGTGGGCGCGGCGGCGCGGGGGTGAGGGAGGCGCCGACTCTCGACGCGCGTCCCTTCTCCCACTCGTGCGGAATTATGGCGCAACGCCACAAGCGTTGCCGGGCAACCGCAATTGTTGTTATAGAGATGTCCATGCATGGGAAAGCGCATCATTGGCGCTTTATGCATGGAGCGTTGCCAGAAACATGATCGTGCTCGATCTAAATACTGCGATTATCCCGCAAAATCAACAGATTTGGTCAATGTTCCCGGGGCTAAATCGTATATTCCTTCCGACATTTATTGAGCGTGGATGTGTATTTTTAGATACGCCGGCGATATCGCTATCGTATGATGCACTATATGACGATCGACTTCTTAAACAACATATAGTCATGAGCCAGAAATGGAGCGATTATTTGCGCGGGCACACGAAGCGCGCCCCATCCCGTAACCCACTATATTTTAGTATTGAAGACGGCAGATCTATCAGTTCTGCGGCTGGTAATATAAAGACGTTATTTCTTAAAGTAAAGCCAATGGACCTAATTTTGGTTGGACAAAAAACCATTTATGATCCGATTCTTATAGGCGAGGTGGTTGGTCAGTTCAACCCGGAGGAGTCTATTGCGATACCTCGATGCGAAGGCGAGTTAGGCCCGCTACGCCGCGTTAGATGGCTAGAAACAGCTACCGAAAGACGCTTCATGCCGCAGGCGCTATCCAAATTGCTCAGCAACAGGAAGGCAGTCATAAACATAGATAAGAGCTCATTTGGCCAAGATGTATTCAAGTACGCCTACGGTGATTACGTGTTTGGCGAAAATGCTCGTTACATATTTAGCGGACCTAAATATCGTAATATTGCTACGCAGGCGGTTCCTGGTATCGAGCTGATAACTTATTTCGCGGCGGCATTTAATGCGTGCGAGATAGGTGAATTGGAAAAATTTGCCGCTATGAGTATTGATGCCGCGATAAATTCATATTTCGAGCAGGACATATTGTATTCGTTTGAGATTGATTTCAGCTCTCCTGGAGAGTATATTCTACATGCGCGTCGCGCTGCTTTGCCGCTGCTTGTAGCGGCTCTTATTGCTGCGACGGCGGGTGACCTATCATTTGCGCAGGCGGCTGAAGCGCATATTGTGAATACAGCAGAAATGACCGCAGGCCAATCTGGGTGTGAAATAGAAGTTCAGCAAAAATATAGGGCAATTATGGCGGCGATAAACGTTGAGCAATACAATGCAGCATGTAATCTTAACAAGGAGGCTCAGGATGGCGTTGGTCTAAAAGTAAAGGTTCACAAGAAACATGTTAAGAAGGTTGACTGAAATGGAAAAAAGCGCTGGTGGAATTCTTAGGGCGATCATTAGGATTGCCGAAGTTATTGGTATTCCCGTGGTCGTGTCTGCCGCAGTATCTACTGGAATGAATTCGTGGTTCGAAAGTAGGCTTGAGAATAGCAAGGATCATATAGCCGCTATCATTAAAGAAAAGGAAGGATTTGATGAATCTCAGGTTAATATTTTCGGTCAGCTAGGTATATATACAAATTCAATTCTTAGTAATGACGCAAAGCAAAGCAAGGATGAATTGTTTTCGGCCATCGTCGCTGCTCAGTTGCACATTAGTCGATTGAGAAGCGAGGTAAGTGCAAATAATAATAGTGTATTTAATCTATATGCCGCTGAGCTTGACACGCTTAGGGCTAGGTTAAAAGACGCAAAAGGTGTTAACGATTTGAAAGCAATATACATGTCGGCACAAAGAATACTTGAGCTTCATGACGAAGTCTCATCTGAGGTAAGAGCTAAAATGCAAGTCAGTATTTTTTGATTATTAGAAGTGCATCCTATTGCTTATGGTGTTTGCGCCATAATACCGCATTTCTGGGAGAAGGTGGCCCTCGCCTCGGGTCGAGCAAAATTCGTCGTGAGCCGCGCCGAAAGCGCGACGCTCCTACGCTCCCGCCACGGGCGAACGCGACTTCCAATCGCTCCAGTCGATCGGATCGCCCCCCTCGGACACGACCTCGACGTCGGCGGGATCGAGCCGAGACGTGAACAAGACGAGACTGGCGCAAGGCCGTCTCGCGCTCGGCGCCATTAGTCCGTCGAACCCCAGAAAAAACGCGGCGTCCGCTATGTCCTGCGTTTGCTCGTAGCTGCGACGGCGATAGTCCGCAATCTCGACGCCGAGGGTCTGCAAGGCCGACAGATCGGCGATGCGCAGCGTTTTGGTCGCGCGAACGGCCAGCTCGAAGCAGAGCCAGACCGGCTTCGACGGAAAGACGGGCTGCAGCGACAAGAGCGCATGCACTTCCGCGACGGCGCCGTCTCGCTCCAGCGACGTATACAGCACGTCGAACGCGCCGTTGCACCAGCGGCTCAGAGAAGGACCGCCGAGAGCCGGGTCGCGTCCCGTCGGCGCGACGCGCCAGACGCGCCCGTCGAATGGCTCGCGCGGCAAGGCGTCGACCGCATCGAGAATCTGCAGATCGCGCGCCTTGCGAATATCTGCGGCCATCAGCTGTAAGCGCCCGAGGCGAGCGCCTCGATGACGGCGAGCACGGCCTCGGTTCGCCCGGAATTGATGAGATCGATCGCGCGCTCGCCGTTCAACATCGGGTGCTTGGCGTGGAGCCACAGCCGCGTCTCGTCGGGCGTATAAAAATCCGACAAGCGATCGACGACATAGCGCAGCTCTGCGATGACCGTCTGAGTCCGCAGATCGGGCGTCGCCTTGCCGTTCGACCAGCGAGAAACGGTGGCGGGCGACACGGCGACGATATTCGCAATGTCTTTCCCCTGCAGGCCCCCATCGCTGCGCAGATGATCGAGTATCCGGCTGACGGCGGTCGCCATGGTCGAGGCCTCTGCTGCTTTTGCGGATCGGCGCATTTCCGTCGCACGAGCTGGATGATTGCATATTGGTTTCATAAGTCAATGTAGTGAAATCCGTTGAAGGCGATCTTGACAATAAATGATTTTATTCCTACTCTCCTCCCCGCTTCCGCCGCATGGGGCGCCATCCGAAGGGTCGGGCGGCGTCGGCGGGGCGCGGATCGCGGGGACGGGAGGCGACCCTCTCTCGATGCCTTGCGACGCCACGTCGCCGGCGCTGGTCTTCCTTCGTGCGGAAGCCTTTGAAAAAAGGCGCGGACCGGGCCGAATATCCGAGGGTGGCGCGGGGATAGACTACCCGAAAGGGGAAAACAACCCTGGCCCCGGAGGCGGCGAACAGTAGAAGAGGCAGCCGTGGTCCGGAACGCTTCCGGCTCCGACGCTCTCCTTTTTTCCGCGGCCGAAAACGGCGCCGCGGCGTTCCGGACCTCCCATCTCCCGCGCCGAAAACGGCGGCGGGAACGCTGGCGCGTGCGATCTCCACAATGGATCGCGGGAACGAGGGTGATTCGCCTTCCGTTCTCCTGTATCCTTGCAGACTCGACGAGGGAGTCCCGCGATTTGACACGTCCGCTTCCGACGGAGGAATTCACGCCGCGCGAGGGCGGCATAGCGGCGCGGGCCTCGGCGCTCGCCGGCCGCAATCCGTTTCTCGACGCGCTCAATCCCGAGCAGCGCGCCGCCGTCGAGACGATCGACGGCCCGCTGCTGGTGCTGGCCGGCGCCGGCACCGGCAAGACGCGCGTGCTGACGACGCGCATCGCCCATATTCTCGCCAGCGCCAAGGCGCGGCCGTGGGAAATCCTCGCCGTCACCTTCACCAACAAGGCCGCGCGCGAGATGCGCGAGCGCGTCGAGACGCTCGCCGGCCCGGGCGCCGAGGCGCTGCAATGGCTCGGCACGTTTCATGCGATCAGCGCCAAGATCCTGCGCCGCCACGCCGAGCTGGTCGGGCTCAAATCCAATTTCACCATTCTCGACACCGACGACCAGATTCGCCTCTTGAAGCAGGTGCTCCAGGCCGAGAATGTCGATGATAAGCGCTGGCCGCCGCGCGCCCTCGCGCATCAGATCGACGCGTGGAAGAACCGCGGACTCTCGCCCGCGCAAGTGCCCGCGGGCGAGGCGAGGAGCTTCGCCGACGGCAAGGGCGGCAAGCTCTATGCGCTCTATCAGGAGCGATTGAAGGCGCTCAACGCCGTCGACTTCGGCGATCTGCTGCTCGAGGCCTTGCGCCTGTTCCGCGAGAACGCCGATGTGCTCGACGACTATCGGCAGCGCTTCCGCTATATTCTCGTCGACGAATATCAGGACACCAACACTGCGCAATATCTGTGGCTGCGCCTCATCGCGCAGGGGCGCCACAATGTCTGTTGCGTCGGCGACGACGATCAGAGCGTCTATGGGTGGCGCGGCGCCGAGGTCGAGAACATATTGCGCTTCGAGAAGGATTTCCCCGGCGCCAAGATCGTGCGGCTCGAGCGCAATTACCGCTCCACCGGCCATATTCTCGCGGCCGCCTCGCATCTCATCGCCCATAATGAAGGCCGGCTCGGCAAGACCTTGTTCACCGAGGGCGCCGACGGCGACAAGCCGACCGTCACCGGCGTCTGGGACAGCGAGGAGGAGGCGCGTGCGATCGGCGAGGATATCGAGCAATTGCAGCGCAAGGGGCAGGATCTCGATGAGGTCGCCATTCTGGTGCGCGCCTCGTTCCAGATGCGCGAGTTCGAGGATCGCTTCATCACGCTCGGCCTGCCTTATCGCGTGATCGGCGGCCCGCGCTTCTATGAGCGGCTCGAGATCCGCGACGCGCTCGCCTATCTGCGCTGCGTCGCGCAGCCCTTCGACGATCTCGCCTTCGAGCGCATCGTCAACACGCCCAAGCGCGGGCTCGGCGACGCCACGCTGCAAGTGCTGCATGATTATTCGCGGCAGGCGTCGGTTCCGCTGACGCAGGCGGCGCGCGTCCTCGTCGAGACCGAGGAGCTGAAGCCCAAGCCTCGCGCGACGCTGCGCAATCTGATGGCCGATTTCGACCGCTGGCGCGGGCTCATCGACACGACGCCGCAGAACGAATTGGCCGAGCTGGTGCTCGATGAATCCGGTTATACGCAGATGTGGCGCGACGACAAGACGCCCGAGGCCGCCGGCCGCTTGGAGAATTTGAAAGAGCTGGTGCGGGCGATGGAGGAGTTCCCCGATCTCGCCGGCTTCCTCGAGCATGTGTCGTTGGTGATGGAGACCGACGAGGCCGCCGATCAGCGGCGCGTGTCGATCATGACGCTGCATGGCGCCAAGGGCCTCGAGTTCGAGACCGTCTATCTCCCCGGCTGGGAGGAGGGACTGTTCCCGCATCAGCGCTCGCTCGACGACAATGGCCGCGCCGGCCTCGAGGAGGAGCGCCGCCTCGCTTATGTCGGCGTCACCCGCGCCAAGCGCCGCCTCAAGATCTTCTTCGCCACCAATCGCCGCATTCACGGCCTGTGGCAATCGACCATCCCCTCGCGTTTCCTCGACGAATTGCCGGCATCGGATGTGGAGGTGACGGAGGCGGCGGGCGCCTCGCAATATGGCTCCTATGGCGTGTCGCGCTTCGCCAATATGGATTCATACGGCTCGAGCTATTCGACGCCGGGCTGGAAGCGCGCCCAGGCGACGCGAGAGTCGGCGCGCGAATCGGGGCCGGCCGCGCGGCGCCGCGCGCCTTTGACCATTCAAGGCGAGGTGCTGGCGAAGTCGACGAGCTCGTCACGCTTTGCCGTCGGCGTCCGCGTGTTCCATCAGAAATTCGGTCCCGGCACGGTGGCGGCGGTGGACGGCAATAAGCTGTCCGTCGATTTCGACAAGGCCGGGCGCAAGATGGTGCTGGAGAGCTTCGTCGAGCAAGGGTGATGCGTCACGCCACCGTGTCGCGACTGTCGGCCGTCTCGCGACGATCGGCGCTCGCTGCGTTGTCGCCGAAACATTCGGCGGCGAGTCGGGGCACGCTCTCGACCAGCACGTCGCGCATTTCCGTGCGCACGCCGACGTCGCGCAGCCGCGCGAAAGAGCGCGAGAGCGTCTCCTGCTTCACGCCGAGACGCGCCGCGATCAGCCGCTTGTCGTAAGGCAGGCGAATGCAGCAGCTGTCCTCGCCCGGCGGACACAGAGAGAGAATGAAGCGCGCGAGGCGCTGATCGGCGTTCAGTCCCTTGAGCGATTCGATCTCGCCGATGAGCGCGCTCACCTTGCGCGAGGCCTCGGCGATCACGGCGCCGCAGAGCGAGGAGGAATCGCGCAGGGCGTCGCGAAAGCGCGCCGCCGATAATTTCATCGCGCAGACCTCGCCGATCGCCTCGGCGCCGATGCGATAGTTCTCGCCGTCCGGAGTCAGCGCTTCATAGAGGCTCTCGCCGATCGAGCAGATATTGACGAGCGTCTCGTCGCCGCAGGCGCTGGTGCTCGACAATTTCACATAGCCGTCGAGCACGACGACGACGCAGAGCGCGCGGTCGCCCTGGCGGAAGATCGTCGCGCCGTCATGGAAATATTCGACCTTGGAGTCGCGCGTCAGGCGCTGCAACGTCTGTCCATCGACAGACGCGAACAGCGGCGCGTCCCTCAGCGACGGCGACTCCGACATAGAGCGCTCCGGGCGGGCTCCGTTTCGTCGACGGATTGGCGCCGAAAATCGCGCTCCGTCGATCATTGATGGGCAATCTATCCCGAACAGCGGCGCAGGAAAAGCCGCACATCTGCGACGCGGCGACGCGCAGGAAATGGTGAGACGCGACGATAGTGTTGAATTTGCGGGCCTTGCAAGCTTTCGCACGGGGCGGCGACGTCTTCGCATATCGATACGCAGCGCGAATTCACGCGCTGCGAGTCGCGCCTTTTTCAAGCGCCTATGTAATATTACGGAGACTCCGAGAAATTTTTTCGCTCATTGCGCTCCAGCAGAAAGATCGCCTGCGCGCCGAGCAGGTTCCACACCCACCAGGGCGCGTTGACGCGAATCGGCTGGCCGGAATGATCGAGCGCCACGCCGCGCTCGATATGCGCGCCGATATCGTCGACGAGCTCGACGAAATCCTTGATGGTGCAGAGATGAATATTCTGCGTCTCGTACCAGCTGTCGGTCAGCGTGGGCGTGAGGGGCATGCGCCCATGCAGCATCAGCGACAGGCGCACGCGCCAATGGCCGAAATTGGGAAAGGAGACGATGGCGCGGCGGCCGATGCGCAGCATGTTGACGAGCACATCCTTGGGCCGGCGCGTCGCCTGCAGCGTCTGCGACAGGATCACGTAGTCGAATCCGTCGGTCGGATAATCGGAGAGATCGGTGTCGGCGTCGCCCTGAATGACCGAGAGCCCCTTGGCGACGCAATCATTGACGCCGCGCTGGGACAATTCGACGCCGCGACCGTCGACCTGCCTTGTCGCGGCGAGCCATTGCAGCAGCGCCCCGTCGCCGCAGCCGACATCCAGCACGCGGGCGCCCGGCGCCACCATGGCGGCGACGGCGGCGAGATCGACGCGAACCGCGCGCGGCGGGAGAGGGGAGGAAGCGTTCACGCGCGCGTCTCCCCGGCGCGCGGCGGCAATCCGCGCGCCGCCGCAGCCGATTCGAGGAAGCCGCGCGTCGTCGCGATGAACTCCGGCTCGTGGACGAGGAAGGCGTCGTGACCCTTGTCGCTGTCGATCTCGACGAAGGAGACCGAGGCGCCGCCGGCGTTGAGCGCATGCACGATGGCGCGCGAGGCGGAGGTCGGATAGAGCCAGTCGGAATTGAAGGAGACGACGCAAAAGCGCGTCCTCGTTCCCTGGAACGCCTGCGCCAGCGCGCCGCCATAATCGGCCGCGAGATCGAAATAATCGCAGGCGCGCGTCACATAGAGATAGGAATTGGCGTCGAAGCGGTCGACGAAGGCCATGCCCTGATAGCGCAGATAATTCTCGATCTGGAAATCGGCGTCGAAGGAGAAGGTCGGCGCGGCGCGATCCTGCAGATTGCGGCCGAACTTGCGCTGCAGCGCCGGCTCCGAGAGATAGGTGATATGCGCGGCCATGCGCGCGACGGCGAGGCCCTTCTCGGGGCGCACGCCCTGCTCGAGATAGCGCCCGCCGCGCCAGTCGGGATCGGCCATCACCGCCTGGCGGCCGACCTCGTGAAAGGCGATATTCTGCGAGGAATGCTTGGGCGCCGTGGCGATCGGCATGGCGGAGAAGACGCGCTCGGGATAGCTCGCCGCCCATTGCAGCACCTGCATGCCGCCCATGGAGCCGCCGGCGACGCAGAACAAGGTCTCGATGCCGAGATGGTCGATCAGCATGGCCTGCGCCCGCACCATGTCGCGGATCGTGACCACGGGGAAGTCGAGCCCATAGGGCCGGCCGGTGGCGGGGTTGGTCGACGCCGGGCCGGTGGTGCCGAGGCAGCCGCCGACGACATTGGAGCTGATGACGAAGAAACGCTCGGTGTCGAAGGGCTTGCCGGGGCCGACCATCACATCCCACCAGCCGGGCTTGCCGGTCAGCGGATGGAGATTGGCGGCGTGCTGGTCGCCGGTCAGCGCATGGCAGAGCAGAATGGCGTTGGAGCGCGCGGCGTTCAACTCGCCATAGGTCTGGAAGCCGATGGTGAGCGGCGCGACGCATCCCCCGCCGTCGGTGACGAGCGGCCGGTCCGCTCCGAATTCGACGAATTTGCCATATTGGGCGTCGGAAGCGGACATGGTCTCTATAGCCGGCAGCGCTCTGGCCAAATCTTTCGCCTCATGTTCGATTTGCCGAACAATTCGTTCGTCAGCATCGGGGGCGGAGGGGCGTTAGTCAAGGGCTCAGTGCGCCAGTCAGCGCTGGTGAGGGACGGTGAGCCACGGAAGCCTCTCGCTGATTTTTCAAACCGACGCGATCGAGCAATAATAACTTGCGTGGAAGGAGTGCGGCCAATGTTGAGCTTCGATTACGAAAACGGCGTTATAAAAGTCGCTATCGACGCCGCTGGAATAGAAAAGTTGCTCACGATCTTGCGCGCGTGTGAAGAAAGGCGCGGTCATGTACATTTGTGTACTGCCGCAAATGGCGGGCGGGAGCTTGATGAGCAGACGCCTTGGGGAAAGCCTGCGATCGGAGAAGTCATTATAGACTCCTTCGTGACATGATCAGCGTGACAGGAAATCTGCATCAGCGCGACAGAAAGTCTACGACTATGCTGTGGATGCTGTGGATCGTTATGGCCGTGCAGAAGCTGTTGCGACGGTCGAACGTCACGTCTCGCGCGCGCTCGGGATCGCGATTAGCGTCGGGATGGAAAAGCGGAAGGCCGCGCCCTGTCCCGGCTTCGATTCGACGGAAATGCGCCAGCCGTGGCGGTCGGCGATGGATTTGCAGATCGCCAGCTCTATGCCGGCGCCGGCATATTCGACGCCGGCCGGGCGGCTGAAAGGCTCGAAAATGCGTTGCGTGAACTCCGGATCGAAACCGACGCCCCAATCGGCGATCTCGAGCGTCAGCATGGCGGACGCGTCGACGGCGCCGATGATCGCCACCCGCGCGGCCTCGCCGGGCTTGCGATATTTGACGGCGTTGGCGACGATGTTCTGAATGAGACGCGCGAATTGCGCCCGGTCGGCGATGAAGGCCGCCTCGGGTAGATCGACGCCGAGTCGCGTCTCGCCGCTGGCGAGGGACGGCGCGATCTCGTCGAGCGCGCGTCGCACCTCCTCGCCCAGCTCGACGATCTCCAGCCGCTGATCGCCATAGATGGTGCGGGCGTAGATCAGCAGGTCCTCGACCAGTCGGCGGGCCCCGAGCGCGCAATGGCGCATGCGGCGGCTCGCCTCCATCACAGCGGCGCAGTCGCCGGCCGCCATCGCCGCATCGAGCCGCTGCGACTGGCCGACGATCTCGGCCAGCGGCTGGTGCAGATCGAGCGAGGCGACGTAAGCGAATTGCGCGAGCTGCTCATTGGCGTGCTCCAATTCGGCGACGCTGCCGGCGAGCTCGCGCTCGACGGCGCGGCGCTCGCTCATGTCGAGCACAGTGGCCATGACGACGAGGCCGGCGGCGGTCTGCGCCGGGGCGAGCCCGATCTCGACCGGAAACTCGCTGCCGTCGCGCCGGCGCGCCTGGATCTCGGGTCCCCGGCCCATCAGCAGCCGCGACGGGTCGGCGCAGTAGAGCCGGCGCATATGGGCATGGCGGCGGCGCAGCCGCGCCGGCACGAGCAGTTCCACCGGACGGCCGATCAGCTCGGCGCGGGCGTAGCCGAACATGCGCTCCGTCTCCATATTGGCGTAACGCATGGCCCCGTCCGCGCCGGCCATGATGATCGCCGCCGGCGACGCCTCGATCATTTCGCGAAAATGATCGAATCCAACCGTATCAATGCTCATCAGCGCGTCCCCTTGCGCGCGGCGCCGCTCGGCGCGACGGTGAAACGTCAGGGATATGTGCATCCGAAGAGTGTATAAAAAGGTGTGGTCATGCAAGAGGATGCGGTGGGCTCCGCCCCGATGCTCGGAAAGCGCAAGATCGGCCTCGCGCTCAGCAGCGGCATGGCGCGCGGCTGGGCGCATATCGGGGCGCTGCGCGCGCTCGGCCGGCTCGGCGTGCAATTCGACGTGATCGCCGGCGCCTCGGCCGGGGCTCTGGTCGGCGGCTGCTACCTGGCTGGAAAGCTCGACGAGCTCGAGGACTGGGCGAGCTCGCTGAACAAGCGCCGCATCATGTCCTATCTCGATCTCCAGCTCGGCTATGGCGGCCTCATAAAAGGTGATCGGCTGCGCATGGAATTGCGCCGCGCGCTCGGCCCGCTGCGGATCGAGACCTTGCCCACTCCCTTCGTCGCCGTCGCCACCGATCTGGTGACGGGCCATGAAATCTGGCTGCAGAAGGGCGATCTCGCCGATGCGCTGCGCGCCTCGTTCTCGCTGCCGGGCCTGTTCCCGCCCATCGAGCTCGAAGGCCGCTGGCTCGCCGATGGCGCGCTCGTCGATCCGTTGCCGGTCGCCGCTTGCCGCGCGCTCGGCGCCGAAATGGTGATCGCGGTCAATCTCAACACCGACATCATCGGCAAGTCGCGCGACGCGGCGCGCCTGCCGGGGTCGTTCAGCCTCGATCCCCTCACTCTGGCGGAGGACAAGCAAAAGCCCTTCATCGCGTCGCTGACCGAGAGCCTGACGCGCGGCATCTTTCGTCGCGACCCCGACCGGCCGAGCATCTTCGGCGTCATGACCACATCGCTCTCGATCATGCAGGACCGCCTGACGCGCTCGCGCCTCGCCGGCGACCCGCCCGACGTTCACATCACGCCGCGCGTCGGCCATATCGGCCTGCTCGAGTTCGATCGCACGGAAGAGGCCGTCCGCGAGGGCGAGGAGGCGGTGGAGCGGCGGCGCGACGAGATCGCCGACGCGCTCGAGGTGATGCGGCTGATCCGAGGAGGGGCGTCGTGACTGCGGCGCGCTCGCGAGCCTTGGAGGCTCGTTCCCGAGGCTCGTAACGTCGGTGAGGCAGGGCGCTACTGCGCCGCGCGCAGTCCCGAGTCCACGCGCTCGAGCGCGAGGCCCGTAAAGAGCATCTCGCCCGACGCGATCCATTCCGAGGGGGAGCGCGCGTCGAGAATGAGAGAGACCGATTGCAGCGGACAATTGGCGTTTGGCGCGGCGAAATCGAACTTGAACGTGGTCCAATTGTCGAAGCGGCCCCTCGCCATCTCGCTCTCGCCGAGCACGGTCGCGCCGTCGGCGCAGGCGATGCGCCAGCGCAGCCCGCGCGGACTTTCGAGCGCGCCGCGCAGCCGGTAGCTCATGCGCCAGAGGCCGGGCGCGAGCTTCACATATTGCCGCACGCTGTGCGGCGCGGCGCGTTGGTTGTAGCGAAGGCGCAGCGCGCGCTCGCCGTCGACCTCCGCAATGTCGATGGCGACGCCGGCGGCGGCTTCGAGGGTCCAGTCGAAGGGCGAGGCGGTCGGAGGCTCGGCGAAACCCGCGTTGAACAAACCGGATGACGGCGCCGTCCGTCCCTTCGGCAGCAATCGGCGCCAGGCTTCATAGGCGAAATCATAATGGCCGGCGCGGAACAGCGCTTGGAGATAGCGGCGGGCGGCCTCCTCGCTGCGCGGGCTCGGCTCGTCGCGCGCCGCCAGCAGCAGCCGCAAGGGCGTGCGCGCATCGCTCGCGCCTTCGCTCAGCTTCAGCAGAAACGGGTCGCGCCAGCGCGGATGCGCGGCGATCATCCGTCGCACGATGGGCGCGCCTTCGTCGGCCTCGGCGATGAGCGTCATGAACGCCGCCGCATCATCGAAAGCGTCGGTGCGCGAGCGCAGCAAAATATCGGCGATCTCGGCCGCATGCGCGTAGCGCGCCTGCGCGACGCGGCGCGCGAGCAGAAAGCGCAGCGCTCCGGCCTCGGTCAGCGAGCGTTGCGCCGCCGCCTCCATGAACGGCTCGGCGCGATCATCGGGGGTGAGCCGTCCGATGAGGCGCCAGGGCGCGGCGCGCAGCGGCGCCTGCGCCGCAGCCGTCTCGGCGAGCCGGCGCGCGCGCGCGCGATCGGCGGGGGAGAGAGCGGCGCCGGAATTGGAGGATTCGACGATGCGCTCGGCGACGGCGAGCAGCGCCGCCGGATTGTTCGGCGCCACGGCGAGCGCCGCCTTCGGCCAGAGGGAAGCGAGATGCGGCGCGAGATCGGCGGTGACGAGCTCATAAGCGAGGCAAAGGCCGACGACGCCGAAGAGGACGACGCGCAGGCGGCGCGGGGCGCCGGACGTCCGGGCGCGCGGGCTCATGCGCCGTCCGTCGCGCGGCGACGGCGAAACAGGAACAGCAGCGCGCGCAGCAGCAGTCCGGGCCGCCGCGCGACGGCGACGCGCTTGGGCGCCGGCAGCCGCCTTCGACTGCGCTTGCGCGCGAGCAGGCGGCCGGGCCGCGGCGACGCTTCTGCGAGATGCGCGTCATAGGCGGCGCGGCGTTCGGGCGTCTTCACATTGTTCCAGGCCTGCGCGATGCGTGCGGCCGCCGCATGGCTGTCGCCCTGCGGGTCGATGTCCGGATGCAGGCTGCGCAACAGCAACGCCATGTTGCGGCGCAGATCCGGCGCCGGCGTCGAGGGATCGCCGCCGAGAATGCGATAGCTGTCGGATCTAGGATCGAGCAGGATCTGCTCGACGAAGAACATCGCCGCCGCATGAATGAGCTCGCGCGAGCGGCCGCTCGCCGCTTCGGCATGGGAGAGCGCCTCCTCGTCGCGCGCGGCGACGCGCAGCAGCAGTGGCACGTCCGCCGGCAGCGGGCCGGATTGCGCGACGCGGACGCGAGAAGGCGCCTGCACCAGATCGATGGCGGATCGCAGCGCGGTCGCACGCCCCGTCACGCGTGACGCTCCTCGACCGTCTGCGCCTCCGCCTTATCCGTCGCCAGCTCCTTGGGGGCTTCGTCCTGTCCATAGCTGTAGCCGTAGCCATATCCATATCCATAGCCGTAGCCATATCCATAGGCGCCGGCTTTCGCGTCCTGCCGCGTCAGCACGCCGCCGACCACATTGGCGCGCGCGAAGCGCAGGCGCTTCAACGAATGACGCAGCTGGCCCTTGCGCGTGCCGCCGGAGCGGATGACGAAGACGGTGGCGGCCGCGACATTGGAGAGCAGCTGCGCGTCGGCGAGGCCGAGCACCGGCGGACTGTCGATGACGATGAGGTCGAAGACCTCCGCGCCGACGGTGAGCAGCGTCATGAAGCGCGAGCTGGCGAGGAGATCGGCCGGATTGGGCGGAATGGGGCCGGACGGCATGAACACGAGATTATTGGTCGTCGTATTCTGCATCGCCTTGGGCGGCGAGCATCCTCCGGAGAGATAATTGCTGAGCCCCGTGCTGTTGTCGAGACCGAAGCGCACGTGCAGCGATGGACGGCGAAGGTCGGCGTCGATGATGAGAACCTTGAGCCCCAGAGTGGCGAAATGGCGGGCGATGGCGAGCGCCGTGGTCGATTTGCCTTCGCCCGCCGCCGAGCTGGTGACGAGCAGGCTCTTGGGCAGCCCGCTCTCGGTGGCGAAATGCAGAGAGGTGCACAAGGAGCGATAGGCCTCGCACACCCCCGAGCGCAGCTCCGCGAGCTCGCCCTCGATCGTGCGTCCCTCGCCTTCGATCTGGGGAATGAGGCCGAGCGTCGCGAGGCCGGTGAGACGCTCGAGCTCCTCCGCCGTGCTGATCGTGTCGTCGAACTTCTCCAAGAGGAAGATGAACAGCGCCGCGGCGGCGACGCCGAGAGCGAGGGAGGTGAGCAGATTGCGGCTGGTCTGCGGTGAGGACGGCGCGCCGGGCAGATGCGCCTGCTCCACGATGAACACATTGTTCGCGCCGGCGCCGCTGGCGACGTCGACCTCCTTGTAGCGCTGCAGCAGATGCTCATAGAGCGCGCGATTGGTGTCGACCTCGCGCTTGAGAATATTATACTGAATGCTGCGCTCTTGCAGGTCGAGCACTTCGGCGCGCAATGTCTCGACGCGCGCCTTCATCTCCCTCTCCTGGCTGAGCGAGGCCTCGTAAGCGCCCTTGTAGGAATCCTTGACCGCTTTGACCTCGATCTCGATCTGCCGGTCGATTTCCTTGATCTTGTTGTTGATCTGCACCATGCCCGGATAGTTCGGCTTGAAGGTCTCGAGCTTCTCCTGATATTCGGTGACGAGCGCGTTGCGCTTCTCGCGCAGATCCTCCACCGCCTTGTTGCCGAGGAGCTGCGGAAGATTGACGGCTCGCGCCTCCGACACCTGCTTGTAGAGCTGCTCGTTGCGGATGCGCTCCGCCGCCAGCTGTCCGAGCACGGCGCTGCCCGCCGCCAGATTATTCTCGGCGATCGAGGACTTCTCGTTGGTGGTGATGATCTGCTCTTTCTGGCCGAACTCGACGAGGCGCTTCTCGGACTCCTGCAGCCGGATCTGCAGCTGCCGGATCTGATCCTCGAGGAAGGCCTTGGCGAAAGCGTTGACCTGGAAGCGCTTGTCGAGATTGGAATCCACGAAGGCCTGCGCCAACCCGGCGGCGATCTTCTGCGATCGCGCCGGGCTCGGGTCCGTGTAGGCGATGTCGACGAGACGCGAGCCGGCCACCGGCTTGATCGCGCGATTGCCGAGGACGCGTCCGGCGGCGGCCTGCTCGCGCAGGGCGCGGTCGGCCCCGCCGCGGGACTTCGCGTCGAAGCCGAGGAGCGACCTCAGCGTCGGCAGCAATCCGGCTTCGCTCGGCGCGACGAAATCCGCATCGTCGGCGAGCTTCAGCGTCGAGGCAGCGCGCTCCGCGATGGCCGATCCCTGCAGCAGCTCATATTGCGTGCGCAGGAATTCGGCGTCGGAGCCCTCGAGGGGAGTGACATTGCCGTTCTCGACCACGCGCGCGACATGGCGGTCGATCTGCACGCGCGTCGTCGCAGTGTAGAGCGGCGTCATCATCAATGTGCGCAGCATGCCGAGCGCGACCACGGCGGTGACGATCGCCAGCGCCTGCCATTTATGCCGCAGAAAAATACGCCAATATTCCCACAGCGTCGGCTCGACCTCGATGCCGCCCGTTCCGACATAGCCGCCGGGACTTTCCGCATCGCCATAGAGCGCCGAGGCGGCGGGGCGCGGAATCAGCTTGCCCGAATCGTCTTCGTTCGTCGCTGTCTTATCGTTCATGCGGGCTCGACCTCGCAAAATATCGGCGGCCCAGGGGCCGCTACCAAACCGATGGACGGAAGCTGGCGAGAGCCGGCGTAATGCGCAGGAACGAGTTCAGCGCGACCTTGCCCGACGAAGTCGGCACGACGATCACGTCGCCGTCCTCGATCGCCGGATCCGGCGCGTGCCCGTCGCGGATCGCATCCATATCGAACTCGGCGGCGATGCGCTGACCGTTGTGGTTGCGAAACACCATCACCTGGCTCGACGCCACGTCACGATCCAGCCCTTCGGCGAGCGCGCACACCTGCAGCAGCGAATATTTGCCGCGCAGGGGCAGCACGCCGGGCCGCTTGACCGCTCCTTCGATGGTCACGCGCTGGCTGTTGAACTCCTTCACATAGACCGACACTTGCGGCGATTTGAGAAAGGTCGCGCCGAGCTTGGCCGTGAGCTCGCGCTCCACCTGCTGCGCGGTCTTGCCGGCGACCGGAAACTCGCCGACGAGCGGCAGATTGATCGAGCCCGTGTCCGCCACCTGCACGGCGCGCGTGAGCTCCGGCACCTTGAACACGACGATCTCGATCACATCCTGCGGGCCGATCTTATAGGCCGTGTTGCCGGGCGTCGCGGCGGCGACGAAGCTGCCGACCGAATTCGCGAGCTGCGCGGTTTCGGCGGAAGCGGGCTCGGCGGCCTGTGTCGATCCGGTGAAATCCGCGCTGATCACGCGGCCGCGATCATCGAAAGATTGCTCGCATCCGGCCGAGAAAATCGCGCCAGCCGTCGCCATCGCCATGATCCGTCTCGACCTGATGTCCATTTCCGCCCCCATTGTTTCGCATCGAGCGCGCATTCGCATTCGCGGCCGTGACAGTCGCGCGCGAGGGCGCCGGCAACCGCGAGGGCGGCTCGTTCGCCAGAATCATTCGTGGCCGGCCGAGCACCAGAGCCGAGGCCTCCTCCTCGCCGACGCGTTGCGCCGCCGCCTCGAAGCCGGCGCCGAGATTGGGACGCCGCCGGCCGACGCCATGCGCATCCGAGGCGAGAATATGCGCTCGTCCTTCGTCCAGCATGCGTTCCGCCCAATAACGCGGCGCGCGTCCGAAGCCGCCGAGCAGCGCGCCGGCGGTGAGCTGCATGAGCACGCCGCTCTGAAACAGCTTCTCGATCGACGCATAATGCGAGGCGATCCAGGACAGGCGCTCCGGATGCGTCAAGATCGGAACATAGCCGGCGAGCAGAAGGCTGAAGAAGGAGTCGACGAGGCGCAGCGGCGCCACGTGATGCGGCGGCTCGACGAGCACATAGCGCGTGTCGGCGATCGACAGCACGCGCCCGGACCGCAGTCCTTCGACGAGATCGGGCGCGATATGCACATCGGCGCCGGCGACGAGCGTCAGCGGAATATCCGCGTCGTCGAGATGGCGTTGCAGCGTGCGCGTCGCGAGGCGAATCTCCGGGCCGGTGTTATGATAGAGGCCGGGAAGAATATGCGGCGTGCAGGCTTGAATCGTGACGCCGTCCGCGACCGCCATGCGCGCCATCTCCAGCGCCGTCGCGAGATCGGGAGCGCCGTCGTCGACGCCGGGCAAGAAATGCGAATGAAGATCGATCATCGGCTCTGGGCGATTGCAAAGGAATAAACCAACGACACCGCGCGAAACGCGCGCACAGCGAGAGACGCCGCCGTATCATTCGTTTCCTCCCTTCGCCGCGCCAAGTCCATACGGGATTATACGCCTCGCCGCCGCGCGCGCCCGATCGCGAGACTGAAAATGCAGCGGCGGCGAGGATGCATCGCATCCTCGCCGCCGGTCGTTGCGAACAGATTTTCGAGAGCGGACGGCGCTCAGTCGAGCTTGGCGACGACGACGAGCCTCTTGATGTCGCCCTTGTCGAACGCGCGCAGGAAGGCGGCGTAATTCCGGAACGAGACGCAGCCGTTGGAATCGCCGCGCGGGCCGAGCATATAAGTGTGGGCGAGCAGGCCGACGCGGCCGAAGATGTTGCCCTCGCCGCCGACCGGCGTCAGCCGGATCGCGCGCACGCCATGGAACGGCTTCTCGCGCAGCGTGAGTTCATAGATATGCGGCGGCGTCACGCCGCGCATGCGCACATGGGCGAAGCGCGGATCGTCGAATTTGTCGCCGAGGCCCGAATGCGCCTCGAGCCGCGTGCCATCCGGGAGATAGACCGTATGGCCGGCGATGTCGTAGACGGCGGTGCCCTCCTCATAGCGCAGCGCCGGATTGGCGCTGGCGCGCCAGGCGTCGGAGAGGCGCGTGTCGGAGGGCGCATAGGCGAGCGCGGAAGTCGTCGGCTGCAGCGCGCCGAAGAATTTCTCGAACAGCGAGCGATTGTCGGCGGGCGCCGGCGAGAGCGCGGTCTTTCTCGCCGCGACGCCGCGGGCCGGCGCACGAAATCCCTCGCGCCCGAGAGGAAAGGCGAATTCGCTCGGACGGCGCGGCGGCAGCGGCGCCGTCTGCTGGGCGAGCGGCGGGCTCGGCTGCGCCGCTTCGGTCCGCTCCTCGCGCGCATCGGCGTCGTCGGCGGGAGAGGTCGCGCCGCTGCGCGCTTCGGTCGGCGCGATCGACGCGATCACGATCTCGGACTCCGCCATAGCGGAGGCCATGCGCGAGCGCAGATCGACGAGCAGGGCTCCGAAGGGGTTGAACGCCGCTCGGACGGCGATCTGCTCCGCCTCCGGGTCGAGGCGCGGGCCGTCGCTCAGGCAGATCATCGCGCCAGAGACGGCGGCTCCGGTGAGGAGGATGGCCGAAAAGACGATTCTGCGGGAAAAGGCGCGGCGGCTTGCGGTAGAGAGCTCGTTGTTGTCGCCGGTCGTCTGAGTCATTCACCCCCACTTTCGGAGCATTGTCCGTAACGCACGCTATTTCGACGCTATTTCAGCATCGAGTGACTGGAGATTCGTCTCACGAGGTCAACCACACACTCGCGGACACGGCACGATAGGTAGAATGAATTTGCAATTAGGCGCTTTTTTGACGCTTATTTGTTTGTTTTCCAATCCAGAGCTTCACCATTACCGTGAGCGAGAATGTCGCGAGAAGGTAAACGGATCGGAAACATCGCCGCGTCGGCACGAAAAATTCCGTCCCACTTCGCAAAGGTCGCTCAGTTCTCATATCGCTAATCATTCGCGTCTCGGACGCCATCGCACTTCAATAATACTGCTCCCTGGCCGTCAGCGCCGAGTCGGTCGGAGGGATTGCGTAGCGGGCAGTCCTCCAAGGACAGGCAGCCGCATCCGATGCAGCCGTCCAGTCTGTCGCGGAGGAGAGTCAGTCCGTCGATCCGCGCCTGCAAAGCCCGCCGCCAATTGACGATCATGTCTTTGACATCGGCGGCCGTCGGCTGTTTTCCGGCGGGAACGGGCTTCAGAAGGTCGACGATTTCCGCAAGGGGGACGCCGAGGCGCTGCGCGACGCGAATAATGGCGATTCTCCGCAGAATGTCGCGCGAGAAACGTCGCTGGTTGCCGCGGCTGCGGATCGACGCGATCAGCCCCTTCGCCTCATAGAAATGAAGCGTCGAGATCGCGACGCCGCTTCGTTGCGCGACCTCTCCCACCGACAGCATCTGGATTCGCTTGGTGTTCATGGAGAGCGTTCTCCCTCTTGACCTCAACCTAACTCGAGGTTTTATACGAAGTGTCGGCTTGTCTGTGCAAGCTCTTCGGCCGCGTGCGGCCGAAGTGTCTCTCAGGGTTGACGCTCGTGGCTGTTCTGCAGACGGGCGCGCCTGTGACTTTCAGGGACGGACAAAATGGAAACGAATAAGACTTTTGCCTTGGTCAGCGGCGCCAATCGCGGAATCGGACTTGCGATTGCGACTGGCCTCGCGCGCCGAGGAGTAGATGTTCTGCTCGGATGTCGCGATCTCGGGCGGGGCGAAGCCGCTTGCGCCACCTTGCAGAAAGAAGGGTTGAATGTGCGGCCGGTGCAGTTGGACGCCACGGATGACGCCAGCGTTTCCGCGCTCGCTCTGCTGATTGCGCAAGATCACGGCCGCCTGGACATTCTGGTGAATAATGCCGGCATCGGCCTGGACCACGATGCGTCGCTGTCGACGACCGAACGAATGCGACGGACGCTGGAGGTCAATGTCGTCGGGGTCGCCCGATTGACGGAAGCGATGACGCCGCTGCTGGCGCGCTCGAAGCGACCGCGAATCGTCAATGTCTCGTCCGAGCTGAGTTCGTTCGGGCTACGCTCCAAGCCGGATTGGATTTACGCAAATTTCGCGATGCCGACCTATCAGGCGTCAAAGGCTGCGCTGAATTCTCTGACGCTCAGCTATGCTCGGCTGTTGAAGGACAAGGGCGCCAAGGTCAATGCGATTTGCCCCGGTTATACGGCGACGGAGGCGACCAATTTCATGGGCACGCGGACTCCGGACCAAGCGGCGGTGATCGCGATCAAATTCGCGCTGCTCGAGGACGATGGGCCGACCGGCGTCTTCGTCAACGAGGCAGGCGAATTGCCCTGGTGACGCCGATCGGTCGATGATCCTCTGATCCGTGACGGTTCCAACGGATAACTCTCGCGCCGGCCGCTTCGATGAAGGCGAGTGAAGAACGCTGGCCAGGCGGAGGCGCGCGAGCCGAACCATTGAGGGAACCGCCTGCGCTCAGGCGAGGATCGAACGGTCGACCGCGGCGATCGAGGGCGCGCCGGTCAGGACCATCGCGGTGCGCAGCTCCTTGGCGAGCAGGTCGAGCATCGTCTCGACGCCGCCGCGTCCGCCGGCGGCGAGCGCGAAAGCCGCGGCGCGTCCGAGCATCACGCCCTTCGCGCCGAGCGCCAGCATGCGCAGGACGTCGAGACCGGATCGCACGCCCGAATCGGCGAGCACGGTGAGCGCGTCGCCGACGGCGTCGGCGATCGGCGGAAGCGCCTTCGCCGTCGACAATGCGCCATCGAGCTGGCGTCCGCCATGATTGGAGACGACGATTCCGTCCGCGCCGAAACGCGCGGCGTCGCGCGCGTCCTCGACGTCCAATATGCCTTTGAGGATCATCGGGCCGGGCCAGAACTCGCGGACCCATTCGATGTCCCGCCAGCCGATGGTCGGATCGATATTGCGGCCGAGCCAGCCGATGTAATCGAGGAGGCCCGTGCGCTTGCCGAGATATTTGGAGATATTGCCGAGATCGTGCGGGCGGCCCATGAGGCCGACGTCATAGGCCCAGGCGGGCCGCCCCGCCGCCTGCAGCAGCCGCCGCGTGCGCACGAACGGCCCGGAGAGGCCCGAATGCGCGTCGCGATAGCGTGAGCCATGAACCGGCAGATCGACCGTGAACACCAGCGTCTCGACGCCTGCCGCCCGCGCCCGCTCCAGCATATGGCGCATGAAGCCGCGGTCCTTCAGCACATAGAGCTGGAACCAGATCGGCCGCGGGCAGGCGGCCGCGACCTCCTCGAGCGGGCAGATCGACACGGTCGAGAGGGTGAAAGGAATGTTGCGCGCCATGGCCGCCGCGGCGGACTGCGCTTCGCCGCGGCGCGCCGCCATTCCCGCGAGGCCGACCGGCGCGAGAATGACCGGCAGATCGGCGGGGCGGCCGAAGAACTCCGTTCCGAGCGCGACCTCGGGGAGGCTGCGCAGCACGCGCTGGCGCAGCCGCACGGCGCGCAGATCATCGAGATTGGCGCGCAATGTCGTCTCGTCATTGGCGCCGCCATCGATGTAATCGAACAGGAAGCGCGGCAATTTTTTTCGCGCGGCCTCGCGGAAGTCGGCGGCGCAGGAAATGATCATCGGCTCAGCCGCCGCCGGCGACGACGCGCGCCACCACTTTGGCCGTATAATCCACCATGGGTACGATGCGCGCGTAATTGAGCCGCGTCGGGCCGATGACGCCGAGCGCGCCGACGATGCGCTTATTGCCGTCGCGCAGCGGCGCGGCGATCATCGACGAGCCGGAGAGCGAGAACAGCCGGTTCTCCGAGCCGATGAAGATGCGCACGCCCTCGCCGGTCTCGGCCCGCTCCAGCAGATCGATGACCTCGGTCTTGGTCTCGAGATCGGCGAACAGCAGGCGGATGCGGTCGAGATCGGCCATTGCGGTCAAATCCTCGAGCAGATTGGCCTGGCCGCGCACGATGAGCTGGCGATGCTCGGCGCCGGATCCGCCCCAGCTCGCCAGTCCGGCCTCGACGAGCCGCGCCGTCAGCGCGTCGAGCTCGCTCTGCGCCGCCTTGCGCGCCGCCTCGATCTCGCTGCGCAGATCGAGAAGAGTGCGTCCGCGAATGCGCGCGTTGAGATAATTGGCCGCCTCGACCAATGAGGACGCCGGCAGGTCGCGCGGCACCTGCAGCACGCGATTTTCCACCGAGCCGTCCTCGCCGACCAGAATGGCGAGCGCCCGCTCCGGCTCGAGGCGGACGAACTCGATCTGCTTCAGCCGCGCATTGTCCTTGCTGGTGACCACCACGGCGGCGCCGCGGGTCAGTCCGGAGAGCAGGCTGGTCGCCTCGGCCAGCACGCCCTCGAGGTCGTGGTCCTTGGAAGCCGCCTCGACCTGCGCCTCGATCTGCGCGCGCTCGCTCTCCTCCATATCGCCGATCTGCAGCAGCGAATCGACGAAGAACCGCAAGCCGAGCTCGGTCGGCATACGGCCGGCGCTGGTGTGAGGGGCGTAGACGAGGCCCAATTCCTCGAGATCCTGCATCACATTGCGGACCGAGGCCGGCGACAAGGCCATCGGCAGCAGGCGAGACAGCTGGCGCGAGCCGACGGGATCGCCGCTCGCGAGGTAAGTGTCGACGATCTGGCGGAAAATCTCGCGCGGACGCTCGCCGAGATTGGCGAAGCCGCTGCTGCCCGGCGGAAGCGGCGCGAGAGGGTGTCCCATGCGGATCATGACGAGAGAATGGCGCCTCGGCGGCGCGGGTCAAGCCTCCTCTTGGCCCTGCGTGTCGGCGACCGTTGACATGAGCGGCCGCGAACTGGTCTATGCGGTCCGGCGCCGTCGCTATCCATAGGAGCCCTGACCTGCAGTCGCTCGCCCCGACATCCCTTTCCGCCGCCGTCGCCCCCATCGAGCGCGCCTGGCATCACCGGGAGCTGATCCGCGCCGTCGTGCGCCGGGAGCTGACGGTGAGATTCCGCGGCTCGGTGCTCGGGCCGCTGTGGGCGGTGCTCGCGCCGCTCATCATGCTGCTCACCTATACGGTGCTGTTCTCGATCACCGTGCCGCAGCTCTCCCAGGGCATCAGCACGACGAGCTACGCATCCGGCATCTTCATCGGGCTCATCGTCTTCAATCTGTTCAGCGAGCTCGCCTATCGGGCGCCGGGCCTGCTGCACGAGCATGTGACCTTCGTCAAGAAGTCGATCTTCCCCAGCGAGACCATCGCCTGGGTGGCGACGATCCGCGCCTTCGTCTATGGCGGCGTGAGCTTTGCAGTCTATATGGCCTTCCGCCTCGCCACCGCGCATGAGCTGCCCTGGACCATTTTGTTCACGCCGCTGCTGGTGCTGCCCTTCGCCTGCTTCATGATGGGCGTCGTCTGGTTCCTGATGGCGCTCGGCGCCTTCACGCGCGACGTCGCCCATATCATGGTGTCGGTGGTGCCGGTGCTGATGTTCGCGACGCCGATCTTCTACCGTCTCGCGCAAATGCCCCCCAATCTCTCCATGTGGCTGCGCTTCAATCTGGTCGGGGACTATATCGAGATGCTGCGTGGCGTCGCGCTCGACGGCGTGCTGCCGCATCCTCTCGCCTATATCGCGCTGGTCGTCGTCTCCTATGCCGTGTTCATCTTCGGCTACCAATTCTTCATGCGCTACAAATCGGTGATCGTCGATGTCATCTGAGACCATCATCCGCTGCGAAGGCGTCGGCAAGGCCTTCCAGCTCTATCTCCACCGCAACGACCAGCTCAAGCAGGTGCTGTTCGGCCTGTGGCGAAAGTTCTACAAGGAGCATTGGGTGCTCCATGATATCGGCTTCACCATCGGCAAGGGCGAGAAGGTCGGCATCATCGGCCGCAACGGCGCCGGCAAGACGACGCTGCTGCAGATCCTCTGCGGCATCACGCGGCCGACGCGCGGCTCATTCGAGGTGAAGGGACGCGTCGCGCCGATCCTCGCGCTCGGCTCGGGCTTCGACGGCCTGTTGACCGGGCGCGAGAACGCCATGATTGGCGGCGCCATTCTCGGCTTGAAGCGCAAGGAGGTGGAGAAGCGCCTTCCGGCGATCGCCGCATTCGCCGACATCGGCCCGTTCTTCGATCAGCCGATGCGGCTCTATTCGAGCGGCATGCTGGCGCGCGTCGCCTTCGCCATCTGCGCCAACGCCGACGCCGATATTCTCATCGTCGACGAGGCGCTGTCGGTCGGCGACGAGCTGTTTCAGGCCAAATGCGAGGCCTTCATCGCCGATTTCGCCAAGAGGGGGACGATCCTCGTCGTCTCCCATGATCTGCACTTCCTCTCCAATCTCTGCGACCGGGTCATCTGGATCGATAACGGATCGGTGCGCGCGGTCGGCGCGCCGGAGGATGTGATCCCGGAATATAAGGAAGTGGTGCTCGCGGCGGCGTGACGCCGCGTGTCCGCCTGCCGCGACCTTCGCGTGGCGTCCCGTCGCGCGCGGTAGGACGAGTGGCTTGCGTCAGAGGCGGGGAAGGGCGAGCCCCCATAGATCTTCAGGCTCGCTCTTCTAGCATCGGCTGGCCGCCGCGCGAAGGCTGGCGACGACGGCCGAGGCGGCCGTCGTCTGCTTACAAATCGCGCTCGGCGCCGTCCTCAGTTGCGGCGCGCCAGCGAGCGCAGGAAGCCTTCCATATCCTCGGTCAGCTCCTGATCGATGGCCGGCGCCAATTTGAGCAGCAGATTGGCGACGAATGCCTGATCATTGCGCTTTTCCTCGAGCACCTCGCGCAGCACCGGGACATTGTCCTCGATATGGGTGAGGAAGGAGATGCCCTTCTCCAGCGTGTCGGTCCAGCGCTCGCGGCTCCAGATCGCGAGCGGATACATGATCTCGTGCACGAAATTGGATTTGCGCGCCTGCTCGAAGAAGCGGATGCCGGAGTTCCAATTCTCCTTGGCGCGCAGCGGCGGCGGCGGAATGTCGCCGAGCAGCATCTTCTTGCCGGCGGCGCCGACATGATCCTCGAGGCTGATGGGCGGGTCCATCGGCGTGCGGAAGCTCCACAAGGAGGTCGCGCCGGGGAAGTCCTTGCCCATGCTCTCGACGAGCGCGGCCTCGACCTTGTCCGTCGCGGCCTTGTCGCCCTTGAGCGCCGCGGTCATGAAGAAGGCGAACAGCGCG